>DUSK01000087.1 GCA_012842275.1 Syntrophaceticus sp.
AGAGAAGCAGGATACAGCAGTATCATCTGCTTTTATTTGTCTTATCACCGCTGTGTCTCTTTTCTTACTGGGCGGTGTAAATGGCAGCTTACAGTTTCAGATGTCTCCCGGGGGATGGCTGTTCTGTGTTGCCTCAGGTGTTCTCGGTTCCATTGCTTTATTTACCTTTATGGCAGGGATGAAACGGGTAGGATCTACCACTGCTTCTGTTTTGTGTACAATAGAACCTGTGACCGCAGTGGTATTCTCTGCATTGCTGCTTTCACAGAAAATGACAGCTCTACAACTGCTGGGCGGAATGGTGCTTCTTATAGGAGCTGTTTTGGTAGTGACAGCTAAAAAAACTGATCCTTCTGCAGTTCTGTCCTCTCGCTCTTCTCATTGTGCTTCAAAGTCGAATTCCTGTGAAAGAAAATCCTGTGAAAGAAAATAATGAAGGAAATCAGACAATAAGCAGCGAACTATATAAAGTGTCGAAAATCATGTGATCGTGTCGGTTCTGACATAAAAAATGATTCATGACCCACTACAGATAGGTGTAGCAACAATGCTAATGATGGCTTTACTATAACTTCGCTGCGAATACGCGGGGGGTGGATCGGCAGGATCACATAGACTCTAAATCTATGCAGCCGGGTTGGACTCCCGGACTCCCCGCCAAAATAAAATATTTTTGAAAATATATTCGCAACAGGTTCAGGCTCTTGAAAAATCAAAAGAAATGGGGCAGGAGTATTTTGAATCCTTTTAGCGTCGGAATTTTTCTTGTCCTTTTATGTGCTATCGGTTATGGTTTCATTCCGATCCTAGCAGTTTATGCTTACCAGGGTGGAGCCACTGTTAGCGAGTATGTTTTCCTGCGCTATGCTATAGCCTCTGTGTTTCTTTTGTTATATGTTGCCTTCTATAAACCCTATGGCTTCAAGATGTTCCTTAAGACACCAGTGGTATTACCTTTGGTTGCGGGTGTTTTTCAGGCTGTATGGGATTATCTATATATGTTTGCTGTTAAGAGTATATCGGCTGGTCTGGCTGCAATTCTTTTTTATACGTTTATTGTATGGGTGGCGGTTTGGGGTTTCCTTTTTTATAAAGAGCGGCTTAAAGTTTCAGGTATAGTTGGAATCGCATTAACTTTGGTCGGCCTAGCACTGGTGGCTGGAATTTCCTGGGGCAAGATAAACACCATCGGTATTATTGCGGCGCTGGCCGGCGCGCTGTTTTGTTCTGGTTATGTGATGATAAGTAATAAATCTATGGAGAAACTAGATGAAGCAGTATCGTCTGCTTTTATTTGTCTTTTCACTGCTGTGCCTCTTTTCTTGCTGGGCAGTGCAAATGGCACCTTACAATTTCAGATGTCTGCAGAGGGATGGCTGTTCTGTATTGCCTCAGGTGTTATAGTTTCCATAGCGTTATTTGCTTTTATGGCAGGTATGAAACGGATAGGATCTACCACTGCTTCTGTTTTGTGTACATTAGAACTGGTAATAGCGGTGTTGTTCTCTGCATTGCTACTGTCAGAGAAATTGACGGCTCTACAGCTGCTGGGCGGAGCGGTAATTCTTATAGGAACTGTTTTGGTAATAACAGCTAAAAAAGAAAGCTGATTTTTTTGCAGTCCGGCCCTTCTTGCTCTTCTCATTGTGCTGCACAGTGGCACCCCTGTGAAAGAAAATAATTCACAGAGATGCCCCTTCTTTCCGACCACAGCTCTGACCACAGATAGTATAATTAGTATATAAAATCAGCACTAAGCTCTGAATGTTCTGCAGGGCAGTTATTGAGCTAGGAGTATTGATTCTTTTATTTGTGGAACAGCCGGATTTTGATTTATTAATTTTAGAAACGGAGGCAGAGCCATGCGCATTATTTCCCTTGTTCCATCCCATACAGAGATCCTGTTTGCTCTTGGATTTGGTGATCAGCTTGTAGGTGTAACCGCCCATTGTGATTACCCGCCTGAGGTGGATAAGATACAGCGGGTGGGATTTTTCGGGAATCCCAGTATTGAAAAGATCCTTTCCCTGCAACCGGATCTGGTGCTGCTGGACAGCCGCCTGCAGGGCAATTGCCAGAAGGAGTTACAAAAAGCAGGTATCGAAATATTTGACTTCTTTCCTTTTACATTAGACGAACTTTTCAGCGGCATGGAGAGGCTCATCGATGTTGTCGGCGGGGGAGGTTATGCCAGGCAGGTAGTTGTTGGGCTGCGTATAGAGGCTGATCGGCTTATAAAGAGAGCAAAACGGCTTCCCTCCAGGAGGCTCCTTTTTGTCATGGGCAGTGAAGTGCTGGCCACACCTGGCCCGGC
>DUSK01000088.1 GCA_012842275.1 Syntrophaceticus sp.
TGCCGAAAAAGGTTGAGCGCATCATTCATCCCCCATTTATTAAACCTGGCGGTCAAACTGACCGGAACGTACAGCTACTTTTTCAACTTCCCCATTTTTATTAGGGGATTCTCTGTAAATTCCCCCTGAAGGATTCTGACAAAAGAGATCAAGAGAAAAATTAATATATTGCAATAGAGAAGCCAACAGGCTTCTATTTTCCTGATTAAGCTCTTTTAATCTCTCAAAATTAGACTGAACAGCAGAAAAGCGTTCTGCCAGTTCCTGCTGTACTAATGCTCTGCTCAACTCCTGAGGCATTTCTGCCAGTTGTTTTTCTGCTTCCTGTAAATTCAAAAGAAATTGGCTTTCCTGAGCAATTATCCCGTTTAATTCTTTAAGTTGTTCCTCACTTGTAGGCAATTCCATCAGTAGAGAGCGCTTCTTGAGGGATAGTTCAATAAGTGAGTTGACTATCTGTTCCTGTTCGGAGATCCAGTCAGCTAACTGGTCTCCCTTTCCCAGAGGCCAATTTTCTGTTTTTGAATTTACATCCTGCATCTTTAACCTCCCAGGTCTACAACAGCCGGTCCATCAGCAGTCGCCCCAGAATTTTGTCTGCAACATCTTCCGCTGATACCTTATATTCTCCCTTTTCCAGAGCAGTTTTGATCTTTTGAACCAGTTCCTCCCGCACCTCTGGGGCCTTGAGCACCGCTTCTCTCAATTTCTTGTGATCAAGGGCCTCTGCTGAAAAATCGGCGCGGTCACCCTGCTGTTTATTTGTTTTATCGGTTTCACCGGTTTTCTGCTCTTCTGCTGCCTGCAGCTTCTGTCCTCCATAAAGGCGGAGTACCATTTGAATCTGCTGGCTGGATATAATCAAGGCGGGTACCCCCTTTGAAATAATAAGTCCCTGTATTATTTATCGGGTAGAATGAGAGATAACTTTAGTGTTTTTTTATTTCGGTGTTTCAGTGTAATCTTGAAAAGCTATTATTTCAGCTTTTTGTGGTACTCTCTTACATATACTTTTTGTTTACTGTCTTCCCGTGATGAAGAGAATAACTTGGAAAGAGTTGTGCTGCACTCACTGCAGAAGCGACCTCTGGGGATGGATTTTCCACAGCGCTCACACTTTAACAAACCGCTGTTCTCTCTGGTAATCAATCTCCCCTCCTGCAACAGAACAATGATCTTGTCAGTAGGGATCCCTGTCCCTTCACTGATATCAGTGATAGTGGCATTATGGTGTTCATCTAAATACTGCTGGATCTGTTTAATTATTTCATCCTCTTGGGCAATACAATCAGGGCAGAGGTCACGAGAAATGCGGGCAAAGACTTTCCCGCATTGAGGGCAGTTCTTCAGTTCCAAAGGTAACCCCCCATTTTTGCAGGATTCCTTCACTGTTACTGTTCATTTTCAGTATAGCAGCATCTATCAACCCGAACAAGCATTTATCCCAGAAAAGCAGCTATAATCCCCACCAGAAAAACGCCATCGAAAATTCCTGCGCCTCCGATGCTTACCGCCTGCCCGCCCAAACTGCGGAAACTTGCCCAGTTCAACAGATCAGCCCCGATCAGGGTACCCATGGTTCCGGCCACATAGGCCACCGGGGCAGTACACCCGGAAGGTGCCAGTATCAGAGCGGTTGCGGCGGCAATTAAAGGAGGAATAAATGCCGGCATCACAATCCCTACACCCGGTTTCGGCCGGGCCATCATCTTTGCTACAATTGTGACCACAAGCAGAGCAAACAGGGTAGGCAGCAAAGGCGCCCTGCCGCTCAGCAAAAGATAGAGGGATAAAACAGCCGGCAGCCCGGCTCCCCCAACATTTAAGTAAATCACCTGCTCCCGAACAACAGGAGGGTAGTAAAAAAAGAACATGGAAAAAGGGTGTGCTCTGGGTTCATACACCTGTATTCTGCGCCGGGAAAGGGGTATATTGATCAGACTGCCGATGATCGATGCAGTTAAAAACA
>DUSK01000089.1 GCA_012842275.1 Syntrophaceticus sp.
AAAACTGGAGAAATCATTGGAATAGATTTGACCAAGTACAAGCGCACACAGATGGAACGCCGTATTAATTCCCTGATGCGCTCACAGGGTTTCACTAACTACCGGGATTATTATCATAAACTAAAAGAAGATCCCTGTATCAGGAATAAATTCATAGATCATCTGACTATCAATGTCAGTGAGTTTTTCCGGAACAGCGGTCAGTGGCATGTTTTAGAGAATACCATTCTCCCTGAAATCATAAAAAATAATCCTGTGCCTAAGTTCTGGAGTGCTGGCTGTGCTACCGGGGAAGAGCCCTATTCCCTGGCGATCATACTGAGAGAACTGTTTCCCAGTATCAAACCAACAATTATAGCAACAGATATTGATGATAATATTTTGGCAACTGCCAAACAGGCTGTTTATAAAGAACGATCTGTTGTGAATGTACCAGCTTTATATCTAAAAAAATACTTTGTCAAAAAAGCTGATAGCTACCAACTTAAACAAGAAATTAAGGATATGGTTACTTTTAAAAAACATGATCTTTTAAAGGATCAATTTTTTTACAATTGCGATCTCATACTTTGTAGAAATGTAATGATCTATTTCACTGAAGAAGCGAGAAACAACTTGTACCGTCGTTTTCAAGAAGCCCTGCGACCAGGAGGCATTCTCTTTACCGGGAGCACTGAACAAATTTTTAAGGCCTCCCAATTGGGAATGGAGGCCGTGGCATCATTTTTTTATCGAAAGATCTCTTAAAGTTAGATTTTTTTGTTGATCAAGTATGCTCTTGTTTTTTGTATGCCAAACTGAAGGGCTTGGTTATGATCCTCCATAAAGATATCGATTCTATTTCCTTTAATTGCACCCCCTGTGTCTTCAGCGATAAATGTGCCCAACCCTTCCAGGTAAACTACGCTTCCTAAAGGGATTACATCAGGGTCAACAGCAATTGTTTGTTGCTCTTTGGCAAGGGTACCGCTTTTTGTAATTCCATCACTTTTGCCACAGCATTTAGAGCACGGGCAATAAGCGGTCACTATGACTGTCATTGCTTCTTCTGTAAAGTCTTGTTGTTTCCAGGCGAAAGCAGCTTCCTTTTCCAAAAATATCTCGGGAAATACCTCGGGCGGTGAATATGACCATGCCGCCGCAGGAAAAGCTCAATAGAACAGCATTGTCAGGATAGCTGCTCTGATTAAATTTTTCATAACTGTTGGACGATACCTCCTTACTGACAACTTATTTCGTTATTACAGTGTGCGCAATTGGGGGTGAAAATATCATGGTAAATTTAAACATTTTTTGATAAAAACAATAATCAAGAGATTCATTACAATAACAGGGCTAAATGAAAATAATAATAATAATAATAGTAATCATCACCATTGTATAAAAAATACTATTAATATCTTGACAGCTGAAACTAAAAGTGTTATTGTTTTAACGTGATGAGCGGCTGTGGCGGAATTGGCAGACGCGCTAGACTCAGGCTCTAGTGGGTATTAAAGCCCGTGGAGGTTCAAATCCTCTCAGCCGCACCATTTTACTGGTGTTTTAAAAAATTACTATAAAAACAGATCACAAACAAAATCACCGCCAATCAACATGGCGGGTTTTTTTTGGATAATGAATCATTTGAAGTAGTTAAGATTACCTTTTAATTATTAGAATAATCTTGGGCAAGTAGCAGGAAAATAGCATTTAATAGAGAATATATTTTTAGTGTAATCATCTAAAGATGATGGTTTTATCTTCCATTAGTAATCTTTTTTGGTTAGCCTTTTGGTTTTTAAAAAAGGATTTATCAAATATATGTAGAAGTTACTTATAGATATTTATTTTCATTAATTTTTGATTTCATGAATACAATATTAATTGCTGTTGTGTAAAATGTGTCCGGCTTTCTAGCTATTAAATGCAGCACTATTTCGCCAATATTGAATAAAAGGAGTGTTTGCTGTGAAAATCGCGATCACAGGTAAGGGTGGAGTTGGCAAAACTACTCTTGCTGCCGGACTCGTGAAACTATTTGCTCGGCGTGGATTTCAAGTATACGCTGTTGATGCAGATCCTGATATCAGTCTAGGGACAACACTGGGAGTAGCAGAGGAAGAACTTAAGTTTCAGCCTCCTTTGATTGAAATGAAAGAGCTTATTAAAGAGAGAACAGGGGCTGGAGGCGGTTTTTATATTTTAAACCCGCAAGTAGATGATGTCCTTGATAAGTACTCCATAGACCTCGATGGGATTAAACTGCTTCGTATGGGTGGTTTTAAAAATGCTGGTAGTTCTTGTTACTGCCCAGAGAATGCCTTTCTTAATGCTGTTGTAAACTCTCTCCTCCTCGGGAAGCATGATGTGGTGATTCTGGATTTTGGCGCGGGTATCGAACACTTGACCCGTGGTACTGCACGCGGTGTTGATCTGATGCTTATTGTCACAGAACCAACAAAGGTGAGTGTTGATACTGCCCGAGTGATTCAAAAACTAGCACAGGAGATGGGAGTTCCCAAAATAAAAGTTGTGGGAAATAAAGTTAGAACAGAGAGAGAAAAGAACTTTTTGAGGGACTCCTTTAAGCCAGAAGAACTG
>DUSK01000090.1 GCA_012842275.1 Syntrophaceticus sp.
AGAAATTGTCGATTCTATGCGCCAGAGGGTTATTGCTCTGGAGCGCGGGAAGATAGTACGGGATGAGCACCGGGGTGTATATGCAAATGCTACTACTTAGACAGGCTTATTACATTTTTCAGGAGGTCGGTCGTTCCCTAATAAGGAACAGTTTGTTGAATTTCGCTGCAGTCGGAACCACCGCCATATCCCTCTTTGTTTTGGGGGTGGGGGTGCTGCTGGTAATCAACACCAATGAGATAGCCAAAACAATTGAATCAGATATTGAGATTATGGTTTTTATGGAACAAAACCTTACAGAAGAGGATGCCCTTGCTTTAGAGCCGGTAATAGACAGAATATCCGGGGTGCAAGAGACTACCTTTATTCCCCGGGATGAAGCTTTGAAATCACTGATGAAGCAGTTGGGTGGCGAAGTGGATGAGAGTGTTGGTGAGGAGAACCCTCTTCCTGATGCAATTAAGGTCAAGATCAGCGATCCACGTGAAGTAAATGCAATTGCAGCTGAAATTGAAGACCTGCCTGGTGTGGAAAGTGTGCGTTATGGAGGGCAGGACTTTGTAAAGAAGTTATTCAGCCTTACCAATTGGGTGCGCATTATCGGCCTTTTGCTCATAACATTGCTGGGACTTTGCGGAATCTTCCTGATCGCCACTACTACACGTTTGACCATATTTGCCAGGAGGCGGGAGATCAACATTATGAAATATGTAGGCGCTACAGATTGGTTTGTGCGCTGGCCCTTCCTTCTGGAAGGCATTATTCTTGGTTTCTTTGGTGCGTTGCTGGCGGTGGGGGTTCTCTATTTTTCCTACGGAGCGCTGATAGCGAAAATTCAGGAAACTTTAACATTTCTGCCGCTGGTGAACAGTTCGGCAGTGTTGTTTAGGATCTTCGAAGGCCTTTTGGCCATAGGTATTGTTATGGGAGCAGTTGGAAGTACGATTTCCGTACGCCGTTATCTGCGGGTTTAAGAGAATATAGCGAGTGGATGTAAATTCTGTGATTAATGAGGGGGTTAAAATGAGGAGCAGAGTTCCACAGATTATTGTCAGCATTCTGCTGGGAATCATGTTGCTCTTCTGTCAGATGACACCAGGGCTGGCATCGACTCTGGAACAGAAGAAAGAAGAGTTGTCTAAGGTCAACAACCAGCTAAAAGAGCGCAGACAACAGTTGCGTGAAAATGAAAAAAAGCAGCAGGATATTGTCAAGGAATTGGACAGTATCGAACGGGATATTGCACAAATATCCAGCGATTTAGAGAGCTATGAGCAGGACCTGTCCAGACTGCAGCAGTCCATAGCTGAGTTGGAGCCAGTTCTCCAGGAAAAAGAGGAAGCACTTAAGAAAAAGACCGAGACCCTTAACCAGCGCCTGCGGGATATCTATATGAAGGGAAACCTGTCTTACCTGGAAGTGCTAGTGGGCAGCACCAGTATGAGCGATTTTCTCACACGCTTGGATTTTCTAAGGCGTTTGATGGAAAATGACGCGAAACTTGTCAGGGAAACCACTGCAGAGCGTGATGAGCTTGCCAGACAGAAGCGGGAACTGGAGGAGAAAAAGGAACAGGTTGTTTCTCTTAAGAGGGCAACAGAACTTAAGCGGAACACACTGGCTGCACGCAGCCAGGAGAGGGAAGAAACTTTAAAACGGCTGCAGGCTGACAAAGCGGCTTGTGAGCGTGCAATTAGAGAGCTGGAAGAGTCCTCCAGGAAGCTGACCCAAATTATCCAGCAGTATCAGTCAAAAAACCCCAATCCATCTCCACCTCAAGGAAATGGCAGTATGATCTGGCCGGCTGCCGGACCTATAACCTCCGGATATGGAATGCGCTGGCATCCTATTTATGGAACTTACTCCATGCATACCGGGATTGATATCGGAGCTCCCCACGGTGCTCCTGTTAAAGCTGCTGATGGCGGAACAGTTATCTATGTTGGTTGGATGGGCGGCTATGGGAATACAGTAATAGTTGATCACGGGGGAGGCATCTCCACACTTTATGCCCATCTCTCAGGTTTTGCTGTAAGCGCTGGTAGCAATGTAAGCCAGGGGCAGGTTATTGCTTATGTGGGCAGCACAGGTAATAGCACAGGCCCCCACCTCCACTTTGAGGTGCGCATCAACGGATATCATACCAACCCCCTTGCTTATTTGTAGTGTTTTGTTAGAAAATCATTGATAAGATAAATTAATAAACCGGCAACTGAAAAGGTGCCGGTTTATTTTGTTGGTTTGGCATAGATCATCGAGAAAAAGAGGTTTTGCTGTGGGGGTAGAACACCCCCACAGCAAGATATATGGTACTGATGCCGATCTTCAAGATAATGGGAAAGGAAGGTGTGGGATAAAAAAACTGGTCGGGAAGGAAAAACGACCAGTTGATTTCACAGGCTTCTCCTTTCCACACTGGGAGGCAGGCCGGTTTCCCAACCTACCCTAACGGTCCAATCACCATAGTACAAAAACAACAGGTGCTATTGGACTCGGAGAATATTTTATTATTACAGTTTATATTCTATATATTGGTTATAAATCCTGCAAGGTATTATAAAAAATTTAATAGATATTTTTTTTTATGAAAAAGTAAATGAAGACCCGATCCCTTGTCAAGATATCTGTAATGTGACATGATAAAATAGTATAATTAAAGCTGCTTATTTATTATGGCCCCTAAAGTTGGGACTCTTGGTAATAATAATTGTACAAGCTTAAACATATAGTGGGATAGCAGGGTTCGAAATAGTATTTGCCATCAGGAGGTGGACAGGCTGAAAGAGCGTGTTGTCCGTGTTTCAATCGCTGTACTGATCATGATAGTGCTGGTTGGTATAGCCGGAGGATTGTATTATTGGGCTGAAAAATATAACTTGGAAAAGCTGATCACTACCTATTATCTTATAAAAAACGAATACCTGGAGCAGGTCAGTACAGAAACACTGATCAATGGTGCAATCAAGGGGATGGTAGAGTCTCTCAATGATTCATATTCAGTCTATTTGGACAAGGATGCTTTTAGGAATCTGAATGTACAGATTGAAGGGACTTTTGGCGGTATAGGTGTGGAGATCGATAAGGATGAGAATAAGCGGCTTGTGGTTATAACTCCTATTCCGGGAACACCTGCAGACCGGGCAGGGCTGAAAAGCGGTGATATTATTGAAAAGGTTGATGAAAAGGAAACTGCAAAGCTCACCGTTATTGAAGCTGCATCACTTATTCGGGGGGAACCGGGGACAAGTGTTACTTTGAAGATTTTACGCGAACAGGAAAACCGTTCATTCATAGTTAAGCTGGTCAGAGAGATGATTACAGTACCATCAGTCAGAGGAGAAGTACTGCCTGATCACCAGGATATAGGTTATTTACAAGTTATGCATTTTAACCGCAGCAGCACTATTCCCCAACTGGAGAGAGAGTTGAATAAATTGAAAAAGGAGCAATTGAGCGGTTTGATTTTGGATCTGCGGGGTAACCCGGGTGGTGACCTGGAGGCAGCAGTGGAATTAGCAGGGTTTTTCCTGAAAAAAGGGCCGGTTGTCCGTATTGTGGATCGCAATGGAAAAGAGGAGATTCGGTATTCCAGCAGGTTAAGCCAGATCCAGCTGCCGCTTGTTGTGCTGATCGATGAGGGAACTGCCAGTGCTTCAGAAATTGTTGCCGGAGCCATCAAGGACAGCAAGAGCGGAATTCTATTAGGAACCCGTACTTTCGGCAAGGGATTGGTTCAGACCCTATACAGCTTAGGGGATAATGAGGGCTTGAAACTAACCACCAATAGATATCTGACTCCTAATGGGCATGACATCGATGATAAGGGTATTCAGCCTGATGTTGTTGTGGAACAGCCGGAGAATACAGATGAGGATGTGCAGTTAGAAAAAGCTGTTGAGCTTTTGTATGAGCGTATAAACCAAGGAAAACAGGCGGCATAGGGGGAAATTTTAAATGAGTTTTCCCTGGGTTGAGGTTATTTTTAGTTCTGCTGCTGCAGTGCTGCAGATCGTGATACAGCCCTTTTTTTGGCTTGTGGTTCTCCTAGTCTGGATGCAATACCGCCGTATGATGAAAACAAAAGAATCCATTTACGGCCAGCGGGATTCTGCCCTGCGTATTTCGCTGGTTTCTTTGGTTTATGGGATTATTGGTGGGCTGCTGGGCAGTTTTTTGATGATCATTTTCGGTGTGACCATCAATGGACTGGGTGTGGCCTGGATATGGGCGATTGCCCTGCTGTTAATGCTGTTCAGCCCTAGGTTATTGTGTTTCTCTTATGCAGGTGGCGTTCTTGCACTATTTTCCATTCTGCTGGGTTTTCCGGAGGTTAATATACCCGGTTTGATGGGGTTGGTTGCTGTATTACATCTTGTGGAGAGTGTTTTAATACTGCTGAGTGGTCATCAAGATCCCCTTCCTGTTTATGTTCGCACACCAGGGGGGAGGGTAGTAGGGGCCTTTAATCTGCAGAAGTTTTGGCCTATACCCCTGGCTGTGATGATGGTCCTTCTGGGAACAGCGGAACAACTTCCAGGCGAACTGATACAAATGCCTGACTGGTGGCCGTTGATCCGTCCCTGGGAGACTGCCGGCCATCAGGATCTCACATATCAGATCCTTCCTGTTGTAGCTGCACTGGGTTACGGGGAACTAGCCATTACCTGTCTTCCCCGGGAGAGAACAAAGATATCAGCCAGTCATTTGGCTGTTTTCAGTATTGTTTTGTTGGGGCTGTCTGTTTTGGCGTCTCATTACCCGCGGCTGGCTATTCTCCCTGCCCTCTTTTCTCCTTTGGGTCATGAATTGGTTATTTTTTTGGGAAGGCGGCAGGAGATGCAGGGAAGGCCCCGCTTTGTTCCCCCTTCTTCCGGATTAATGGTATTGGATGTGATTAAGGGTTCGCCGGCACACAGGGCAGGCATTCGTTCCGGAGATGTGATCAAAAGTGTAGCTGGTCAGCCGGTCAATTCCCGTTATGAACTGCATCAAGCACTTGGTTTTGTGGGGTCTGTATTTATGCTGGAATTTACTGATGGAACTGGTGAGATGAAGCGGGTCCGGGTCCGCCGGGAGATAGGTGCATCTCTGGGCGAAATTTCCGTTCCTGAACCCGGAGACTTACCTAATGTGGATTTCGTTATGGGTAGCCCTCTGAAAAATCTGCTCAAAGGCCTTCTGAAAAAATTGCATTAATGCCTTCGCTGGCACTGGGTATTTTTCTGCTCTTCATTTTTCAGGCAAGAACCAATGTCACCATAGCCTCCCCTGTTTAATAATATGTACAAATAATATCAGGGGGTGAGGCACTGCCTGGCTTTGCTACAGCAGGTAGTCTCAAATATGAAAAAGAACAGGCATTATTTTGCCAGTGCTTTCACAGCTAGAGGGTACTTGTCTTTTTGGACAGATCATTTCCAGGAGTTGAAGCGCTTGTATCTGCTTCAGGGGAATACACCCGGGAAGCACAGCCTGGTTTTACGGTCACTGGGGTTGGCTCTGGCAGACCGGGGCTATAGTGTCAATTATTATCACCGGGCTGAGGACCATTTAATGGTTGAAGGATTGACAGTGCCTTCACTGGGGTTTGGTGTATTGAGCGGGAACCACCCCTATGCAGTGAAGAAGTTTTTCCCTGCTCATTTAGAAACAGTGGTAGTGGAGTTACCGGGAAGTGCTGTTCCCAATAGTGTGAGCACAATCTATGAGAGAGTTATCAAATTTGTAAAATCCGCCAGAGACATATATTATTCAGGGGGCTGGATCCGCAGCGCAGCAGCGGGGCAGTGTGCCGTAAACTTCTGGATAGAGGAATTCCGGGAGAAACCATCCTGCCTCAGGCACTATTTTGCCGGGAGTGTTTCCGGAGGGCTGAATCTCCCCGGTGATTTTATTGATTGCTGTAAGAAGCGCTATTTGATTAAAGGCCCTTTAGGGTCTGGAGTTTCTGTTATGCATGATATCCTTGTTGAAGCACTATCCCGTAGATATACTGTGGAGGCTTATCACTCCATTATTGAACCAACTGATTTGGTGGTGCTGTTTATTCCGGAGATCCGGGTGGCAGTCATTAATGGAACATGCTGTTATAATGATCTGTCACTGTTATCAGGGGATACAGTATGGGATTTGGGGAAGGGTGTACTGGCGCCAAACTGTTCAGGAACTTCTTATGAAGAGATCAAGTTGAAACTTGCTGCAGCTGGAAAGGAACTGGATAAATATTATAAGGAATTGGAGAAAGGTGAAGTGTATCTTACAGCAGAAGATATCAATGCTATTATATCCAGGATAATCAGGGAAACAGCCAGTTAACCGATCACCGGGACAGGTTGGCCAGCCTAGCCCTTATTGTGATGGATAAATCCTTTATGCTATAATGCGAAAGGAGAACTTTTGTTTTGCCGCTTTACCGGTCACTGGGGCCGGAGATTCCTGGGGAGTTTTTCCTTTAGGAATCAGCGGCTATTTTGATCAGGGGGTATAATCATGGGATTTGTCCTGAAATCTCCCTTTTCTCCCACAGGTGATCAGCCAAAGGCCATTGCGGCGTTGAGCAGTGGGATCAACAGCGGGATGCCCTTTCAGACCCTGCTTGGTGTGACTGGGTCCGGGAAAACCTTTACTATTGCCGGAGTGATACAGGAGGTGCAAAAGCCGACCCTGGTGATCGCGCCTAATAAAACTCTGGCTGCTCAGCTCTGCGGGGAATTCCGGGAGTTCTTTCCTGACAATGCTGTGGAGTATTTTGTCAGCTATTATGACTATTATCAGCCTGAGGCTTATGTACCCCAGACTGATACCTATATAGAAAAAGACTCATCTTTGAATGAGGAGATCGATAAACTGCGCCACTCGGCTACTGCCAGCCTGTTCGAGCGGGATGATGTGATCATTGTGGCCAGTGTTTCATGTATCTATGGTCTGGGTTCGCCGATAGACTATAAGAATATGGTTGTGTCTCTGCGTCAGGGTATGGAGGTGGACAGGGATCAGGTGATCTCCCGGCTGGTGGATATCCAATACCAGCGCAATGATTATGAGTTCACTCGAGGCCGCTTTCGGGTGCGGGGGGATGTAGTGGAGATTTTTCCGGCCTCTTTTACAGAGAAGGCTTTACGGGTGGAATTTTTCGGTGATCAGATCGACCGTATTTTGGAAATAGATACACTGACCGGAGAGGTGCTGGCCCGCCGCCTGCATGCGGCTGTTTTCCCTGCCTCCCATTATGTCACAGCCCCGGAGAGGATGGAAAGGGCTCTTCAAGGGATTGAACAGGAATTGGAAGAGCGCCTGGAGGAGTTGCGCAGAGAAGGAAAACTGCTGGAAGCCCAGCGTTTGGAACAGCGCACACGCTATGACATGGAAATGCTGCGGGAGGTGGGGACCTGTAAAGGGATAGAGAACTATTCCCGGCACTTAACCGGCCGCAAAGCAGGGGAGCCTCCTTATTGTTTGCTTGACTTTTTCCCGGAGGATTTTTTGGTTGTCATCGATGAGTCCCATATTACTGTACCCCAGATCAATGGTATGTATGCCGGTGATTACAGCAGGAAAAAAACACTGGTAGACTACGGATTTCGACTCCCTTCTGCTCTGGACAACAGACCGCTGCGCTTTGATGAGTTTTTAGCCAAGGTGCCGAGGATCATTTTTGTTTCCGCAACCCCTGGAGACTTTGAAATAGATCACAGCCGTCAGGTGGTGGAGCAGATTGTTCGTCCTACTGGTTTGGTTGACCCTGAGGTGGAGGTGCGCAGTGCAACAAATCAGGTGGATGACCTGGTTGAGGAGATCCGTTTGCGAGTAGAAAAGAAGCAGCGGGTACTGGTGACAACGCTTACCAAAAAGATGGCTGAGGATCTGACTGATTATATGCGGGAGTTGGGGATCAGAGTGCGCTATTTGCACTCTGAGATCAATGCCTTAGAGCGGATGGATATTTTGAGGGACCTGCGCTTAGGAGTCTTTGATGTTTTAGTAGGTATCAACCTGCTGAGAGAGGGATTGGACCTTCCAGAGGTGTCTCTGGTAGCGATCCTTGATGCTGATAAAGAGGGTTTTTTGCGTTCTGAGCGCTCCCTTATTCAGACCATCGGCCGTGCTGCCCGGAATGTGGAGGGTAAGGTGATCATGTATGCAGATCAGATCACTGACTCTATGCGGCGGGCAATTGATGAGACCAACAGAAGACGCAGTATCCAGATGGAATATAATAAAAAACATAACATAACACCGCGCACCGTCCAAAAGGCTGTCCGTGGTGTTATTGAGATCACCCTTCCTGCAGAGGTGGCCGAAGAAAAGTCATCTTATCAGGGAAGAAAGCCCTTGTCCAGTATGAGCAAAACTGAACTGGAGAAGCTTATCTCTCAGATGGAACAAGAGATGCGCAAAGCTGCTCGAGAACTGGCATTTGAAAGAGCTGCTGAGGCTCGGGATTTGATGATAGAATTACGCAAAGAACTGCTTTCCCGGTCTCGTAAAAGTAGGGAGCGGAAAACTTCAGTAACCAAGAACAGATAAACAGGAATGGATATGACAGGGAGGCAAAAAAAATGTGTGCCAGATTAAATAAAAATGTTCACCTCCCGATGCGGGATAAGATCGTTATCAAGGGAGCCCGGGTTCATAATCTGAAAAATATCGATGTGGAGATACCCCGTAATAAATTGGTGGTGATCACCGGCATTTCCGGTTCAGGCAAATCATCACTGGCTTTTGATACAATTTATGCTGAGGGGCAGAGACGCTATGTGGAGTCTCTGTCTGCCTATGCCCGCCAGTTTCTGGGGGTTGCCGAAAAGCCTGATGTAGACTATATTGAAGGCCTTTCCCCAGCTATTTCCATCGACCAGAGGGCAGGCAGCCGCAACCCCAGATCCACTGTAGGAACTGTTACTGAGATATATGATTATTTGCGCCTGTTGTTTGCTCGTATCGGCAAACCTCACTGCCCTGAGTGCGGCAGGCCCGTGCAGCAGCAGACAGTTTCCCAGATGGTAGACCATATTCTTTCTTACCCTGAGGGTACAAAGATTCAAATACTGGCTCCTGTTGTTCGTGGAAAAAAAGGGGAACACCAGAGGATTCTCCAGGAGCTTCAGAAAAAGGGTTTTGTCCGGGTACGGGTCAATGGTGAGATTCGGGAACTTGATGAAGATATTACACTGGAAAGGTATAAAAAACATGATATAGATGTGGTTGTTGACAGGGTGGTGGTGCGTCCAGGATTGGAAAACCGCCTGGCTGATTCTCTAGAAACTGCCCTGGGGCTCGGTGAAGGGATCGCTGTGGCTGCACCCCTTGAGGGGAAGGAGGTTGTGTTCAGCCAGAATTTCGCTTGTCCCCAGTGCGGGATCAGTTTGGTGGAGATTACCCCCCGCCTTTTTTCTTTTAACAGCCCTTACGGGGCCTGCCCTGAATGCTCAGGCCTTGGCTACAGAATGGAGGTAGATCCTGAATTGGTGGTGGACAGGGAGAGATCTGTCAGGGAGGGGGCTTTACTTCCCTGGACCCATTCCACTCAGCACTATTACCCTCAGATAGTGAAGTCCCTTATGGATCACTATGGGTGCAGTTGGGATATCCCGTATAAGGACCTTCCAGAGGAAGTGCAGGAAAAACTCCTTTATGGTACAGATGAGAGGATTCGCTTTCATTATGAGGATGCTTTTGGTCAGACCAGGTCCTGGTACGGAACTTTTGAAGGTGTTGTCAACCATCTGATGCGCCGCTACCGGGAAACAGAATCAGAGGAGATACGGGAGGAGATCGAGCAGTTCATGACCTCCCGTCCCTGCCCTGGCTGTGAGGGTGCAAGGCTGCGCCCGGAGAGTTTGGCTGTAACGGTTGGCGGAAAGAACATCGCAGAGCTAACAAGGTTTACAATTTTAGAAGCCCGTTCCTTTATCAATAATCTTTCACTGACAGAGCGGGAGGAGCAGATTGCTCGACAGGTGATCAAGGAAATCGATGCCCGCTTGGGATTTCTGGTCAATGTGGGGCTTGACTACCTTACACTGGACCGACCAGCGGGAACTCTGGCCGGGGGTGAAGCCCAGCGGATCAGGTTGGCCACTCAGATCGGTTCCGGTCTGGTGGGTGTTCTTTATATACTGGATGAACCCAGTATCGGGCTGCACCCCAGGGACAATACCAGGTTGATCAAAACCCTTAAAGATCTGCGGGACCTGGGAAACACCCTTATTGTTGTTGAACATGATGATGAGATGATGCTCAATGCAGATGAGATCATCGATATTGGCCCTGGCGCTGGAGTGCATGGTGGTCGGGTGGTAGCCCAAGGCACACTGGAGGATATTGTTAAGGTGGAGGAATCGATAACAGGCCAGTATTTGAGCGGGCGCCGTGAGATACCTGTGCCAGAAGGGCGGCGCAAACCTGGGGAACGCTGGCTGCAGGTGATAGGTGCTAGGGAATTCAACCTGAAAAATATAGATGTGGACATACCTCTGGGGCTTTTTGTCTGCATCACAGGTGTTTCCGGGTCAGGAAAAAGCACTCTACTGGATGAAATCATATATAAGGGTTTAGCCCAAAAGCTGCATAGGGCTCGGGCTCACCCCGGTGATTTCCAGGAGATGCGCGGTATTGAGCATCTGGATAAAGTAATCAAAATTGACCAGTCTCCTATCGGGCGCACTCCCAGGTCGAACCCTGCTACCTATACAGGGGCTTTTGATGGGATCAGGGAGCTTTTTTCTATGACTCCAGAGGCCCGTATGCGGGGCTACCGTCCAGGCCGGTTCAGTTTTAATGTGCGCGGGGGGCGCTGTGAAGCCTGCCGCGGTGATGGCATTATCAAGATCGAGATGCATTTCTTACCTGATGTCTATGTCCCCTGTGAGGAATGCAGGGGAAAGCGTTACAACCGTGAGACTCTGGAGGTTAAATACAAAGGGAAGAACATTGCAGAGGTCCTGGACATGACGGTCAGTGAAGCAAATGAGTTCTTCCAGAACATACCCAAAGTAAGCCGGAAATTGCAGACCCTGGTGGATGTAGGGTTGGGCTATATCAAGCTGGGGCAGCCCGCAACCACTCTCTCAGGTGGAGAGGCCCAGCGGGTAAAACTGGCTACAGAACTGTCACGGCGTAGCAATGGACGCACTCTTTATATCCTGGATGAGCCTACAACAGGGCTGCATAAGGATGATATCAGAAAACTGCTGCTGGTATTGGAAAGGCTTGTGGAGAGCGGAAATACGGTTGTTGTCATTGAACACAATCTTGATGTGATCAAAACAGCTGACTATATTATTGACCTGGGCCCTGAAGGGGGAGACCGGGGGGGACAGATCGTAACCACAGGCACACCTGAGGAGGTAGCTGAATGTCCCTACTCCTATACAGGGCGCTATCTGAAAGAGGTGCTGCAGGTCTCCAGTCCCGTCGGACGCCAGGCTGATAAGACCTCTTTGGTCAGCGGCTAAACGGCTGATCAGACCGATCAGTGGGACAACCGATCAATGGGACAGGTTGGGTGATCGCGCCCGATCGCCGGGATGTCCCCATGTGATACGGGGACGGGGGTCTTGTCACATTAGAACGCCCCACTGCTTTCCGCTGCTTCCGTGCTTCCTTAGGAAAAGGGTGAAGGATATGGCATCCACTAAAAGTATAGAAGAACTAAAAAAAGAGATCGATCTGATCCCAGACCGTCCGGGGGTTTATATCTTCCGCAATGGGTCCGGTAGGGTTATCTATGTGGGAAAAGCAGTTTCTCTCAAAAACCGCCTGCGTTCCTATTTTCAGCCCCGGGGTATGATCGAACGGATCAGGAAAATGATGGAGGAAGCCGCAGATCTGGAGTATATCATCACTGATACAGAGGCTGAAGCCCTGGTTCTGGAGTGCAATCTGATCAAAGAGTACAGGCCTAAATACAACATTATGCTTAAGGATGACAAATCCTATCCTTATATCAGGGTGACTGCAGAAGAATTTCCCAGAGTGATGATGACCCGCAACCTGGTGAGGGATGGTTCCCGCTATTTCGGCCCTTACCCCAATGTAGGTGCGGTCAAGGAAACCTTAACCCTCCTGCGCAGGCTTTTCCCATTTCGCTCCTGTTCTGACCGCAGGTTGGCGCCCCGCAGCAGAACCTGTCTCAACGGCCAGATCAAACAGTGTTTGGGACCCTGTGTGGGCAATGTATCCCCTGAAAAGTACAGGGAGATGATTGAGCAGTTAGTCCTTTTCTTAGAGGGAAAAACCCGTGAAGTGGAAAAAAATCTTCAACTCCAGATGAAAGATGCCGCGGAAAGGATGGATTTTGAAGAGGCTGCCCGGCTGCGGGATCAACTGGGGGCACTGAAAAAGCTGCATGAACAGCAGAGGGTGGCTCAGGCAACAGGCAGTGACCAGGATGTGCTGGCAGTAGGGACTTACGGAGATGAGGTGTGTGTGTTTTTGCTGCGTGCCCGTGGTGGGAAAGTGGTTGCTCAGGAACACTATTTTCTTTCCGCAGCAGAGGAAACTCCTGCAGGTGAGGTTCTCGCTTCATTTATTAAAAGTTATTATCAAAACGGAAGGGAAATACCATCTGCGATTTTGGTGAGTTCCCCGGTGGCTGAAGCTGAATTGCTAGAGCATTGGCTCGCTGATCTGAAGGGAAGTAAAGTGGGGATTCGGTTTCCTAAGCGCGGGCGGGGGAAAGAGCTGATGGAGATGGCTTTGGAAAATGCCGCCCTGATGGCTGAACAGCGATACAGAAGTTCCTTAAAAACCCAGGAAAAGGGTAGAGCCCTGGTAATGGCACTGCAGGAGGCTCTTAGCCTGGAAAAAGCACCCAGGAAAGTGGAATGCATCGATATTTCACATCTGGGTGGACAGGAGACAGTAGGGTCTCTGGTCCGTTTTACTGATGGTCAGCCTGATAAAAAAGGATACAGGCACTACCGGATCAAGGCTAAGGTATGTGGTGATGATTATGCGGCTATCAGGGAGGTTGTGAGGCGCAGGATAAACAATAAGGACCTGCCTGACCTGCTTGTCATCGATGGGGGTAAAGGCCAGCTCAATTCAGCACTGGATGTTCTGCAGCAGTCAAATGCCCCAGATCTGGATGTGGTTGCTCTTGCAGAGAAAGAGGAAGAGATCTATCTTCCCGGACGCTCTGCACCCCTGCTTCTTCCCCGCAGTCACCCAGGACTGCACCTGCTGCAGCAGGCCAGGGATGAAGCACACCGCTTTGCCATCAGCTACCAGGAAAAACTGCGCCAGCGCAGATTGAAGGCATCTGTATTGACTCAAGTCCCTGGAATCGGCAAGAAAAGACAGGAAGCATTACTGAAGCATTTCGGTTCTCTGGCTCGTATAGGCAGGGCATCTGTGGAGGAATTAGCCGCTGTGCCGGGAATGAACAGAAAGACAGCAGAGATCCTGCACGAATTTCTGAAGAGGGATTCTGATCAGTCTTGAAGAATTGAAAAAAATATTTATCTGATGCGAATTTTTTACATTTGAACATTTAGAAAGCCTTGACTCGATGTGAAATAGTAATTATAATTGGATAAAACAATACCGATTAAGTATAGTTTATGGAGGCAGTTAATTGATCTTAAATCAAGCAACTGATTATGCATTCAGAGCAGTTCTCTATCTTTCCTTACTGCAGCCAGGTGAAATAGTTGAGGCCAAGGTTATCTCTGAAAGTCAGAACATACCATTGCGCTTTCTGCTAAAAATCCTGCGCAGTTTGGCAAAGGCTGGGATCGTAAAATCGTATCAAGGCGTGGGAGGGGGATATGCCCTGGGGAAAAAACCGGCTGATATTACACTCAGAGATGTCTTAGAAGCAGTTGAAGGCCCTATCCGCATCAACAAATGCCTCATCGACCCTGACTATTGTAATAAGCAAGCCACAACCTACTGCCCGGTACACCATGTTCTGGCATCCATTCAGCAAACCATAACTCAGGAATTTGACAAGTACAATTTTGAGCAGTTGAAGGAATATGCGAAGCAATATGGAAAATAATGCATCTCCCCTCAACAAAAAATTTTTTGTCCCAAACTATACTATATTAGTATAGTTTTATATCAACATAATATTTAGGGAGGTATTAAAAATGAGGTTATGTCTTTCAGCAGACAAAACCATTAATCAGTTTCTGGGTGATCATCCAGATGTAGAAACATCCTTTTCTCGTGAACCCAAACAGTCTGTCAAATGCGGTTTTGGCCTGCAAGGTGTTTGCTGCCGGCTCTGTTCCAATGGGCCTTGTCGTGTGCTGCCCGATTCACCACGGGGAGTATGTGGTGCTGATTCTGATACCATTGTGGCCAGGTACTTCCTGAGATCCGTTGCTGCAGGTGCTGCTTGTTATCTGCATGTTGTGGAGAATGCCGCCCGTACTCTGGCAAAGCTCGCAGAGGAAACGGACACCAGCTTTAACAATGAGGTGCTTCAAGAAATGGTAGAAATCTGCGGAATTGAAGCAGATGATTACAGGGAACAGGCGGCAGCTTTAGCTGATTATATTCTCCAAGATCTCTACCTGCCCCGCAGCAAAAAAATGACTCTGGTCAATAAGCTGGCCTATAAGCCTCGTTTGGCTGTTTGGGAGAAGCTGAATCTAATGCCCGGAGGGGCGAAATCAGAGGTTTTTGATGCCTTGGTCAAAACCAGCACAAACCTTTCCAGTGATCCTCTGGATATGCTGCTCCATGCTCTGCGTTTGGGTATTGCCACCGGACTCTACGGCCTGTATCTGACCAACAAACTCAATGATATCATCCTTGGTGAACCGGAAATCGGAACGACAAAGGTGGGCTTCTCTGTGATCGATCCCGATTACATCAATATCATGGTTACCGGTCACCAACACGCACTTTTCAAAGGGATTCAGGAAGAGCTAACCGCAGAATGGGCAAAAGAACTGGCTGAGCAGGTGGGAGCAAAAGGCTTCAAGATCGTAGGCTGTACCTGTGTCGGTCAGGATATGGAGTCCCGCCATGCCCATTGTAAACAGGTCTTTGCCGGGCATGCAGGCAATAATTTCACCAGTGAGGTTCTGCTGAGCACTGGTGCTGTTGACCTGGTGGTCAGTGAGTTTAATTGTACTATACCGGGTATTGAAGAAGTCTGTAACAAGCTGCTGGTCAAACAAGTCTGTATCGATGATGTGGCGAAAAAGAAGAATGCGCAACTGATCCCTTATACATATGATAACGGCAGAGCTATCGCCAGACAGATAGCAGAGGAAGCCGCTGGCAGCTTCAAGGAACGCCGGAAGGGTGTAAATATCGATCTGCCTGAACACGGTTATGACAATTCATTAACCGGATTCAGTGAGAAAAATCTGCGCTCCTTCCTGGGCGGCAATTACGAACCCTTACTCAAGCTGATTACAGAGGGCAAGATCAAGGGTGTGGCAGCAATTGTCGGCTGTTCTAATCTTACCGCAGGGGGCCACGATGTTTTTACAACTGGGCTGACAAAAGAATTGATAAAAAATGATATTCTGGTGCTCTCCGCCGGATGCACCAGCAGCGGGCTGGCTAATACCGGTTTCATGACACCTGAGGCTGCGGAATTGGCAGGAGATAATCTGCGCCAGGTCTGTCAATCACTCAATATACCACCGGTGTTGAACTTTGGCCCCTGCCTGGGTATCGGCAGGCTTGAGGAGGTAGCAGTTGCTTTGGCAAGTGCTCTGAGTGTCGATTTACCACAGCTGCCGCTGGTATTGTCCGCACCCCAGTGGCTGGAAGAGCAGGCTCTGGCTGACGGGAGTTTCGCTCTGGCTCTGGGACTGCCGCTCCATCTGGCACAACCACCTTTTATCACCGGAAGCAAAATGGTCACCAAGGTCCTGACCGAAGATCTGG
The DNA here is from genome assembly GCA_012842275.1 of Syntrophaceticus sp. Taxonomy (GTDB): domain Bacteria; phylum Bacillota; class DSM-12270; order Thermacetogeniales; family Thermacetogeniaceae; genus DTU068. Next base: position 15,859 of record DUSK01000090.1, read on the forward strand.
AAACACTCACCGGCGGCAGGGTTATTGTAGACGGAAATGTGGAAACAGCTGCTGCAAAACTGATTGAGATCATCTCCCAGAAGAGAACAGCCTTGAAGATATAGGGGGTGAGGATTTTGAAGGTTATAGTCATACGCCCTAATTTATGTAAAGGCTGCAAGAACTGCCAGTTTGCTTGTATGGTTGCTCATAGTGAAGAAAAATCACCATATTTTTTGGATCTCACTGATCCAAGAAACCAAGCCCGGAATAGTGTGGTGCTCGGGTATGATGCTGCTCCAACGCCTTTAACCTGTAGGCATTGCCAAGAGGCTCCTTGTGTGACCTCCTGTCCCTCTGGGGCTATGTACCGGGACTCGGAGTCAGGGCTGGTGTTACACAATCAGGAACAGTGTGCAGGCTGCTGGATGTGTGTCATGTCCTGCCCCTATAACTTAATTGCTCCTGATTCCCGGGGCAGGGTAGCAGTAAAGTGTGATTTTTGTATAGGAAATGAGCGGCCCTACTGTGTGGAAAACTGCCCAACAGGGGCTCTCTCATTTGAGGAGATAAAGGAAAGTACCGAAGAAATAGAAACAGAAGAAGAGAAAGAGGAAAAAACAAAATACCTCATCATCGGTGCCAGTGCTGCCGGCCTTGCCTGTGCCGCTGCAATCAGAAGGGAGGATCCGTGGGGACAGGTCACTGTTATAGCTGAAGACAGTCTGGTCTATTCCCGCTGTTTGCTCAAAGATATAATCAGCGGTGCCAGGAATAAAGAGCAGCTCAATTTTGCCGGAGAGGACTTTTTTGCTGATCATGGGATCGAGTTTATACCTGGTAAGAAAGTAACCGCAGTAGATCCGGACCGGAAAATGGTATATACACTGGATGGTTGGAAGACAACATATGATAAGCTTTTAATTGCGACAGGTGCTAAACCTGTGCTGCCTCTGGTGAAGAACCTCACCCTAGGGAAGCAGGTTTTTGTCCTGCGCAGCCTTGAGGATGCGGAAAGGATCACTGATGCTGTGGAAAGGAACAAGAGGGTCATCATTCTGGGCGGTGGTCTGGTAGGTCTGGAAGCTGCTGAAGCGCTGACAGCAAAGGGTGCAAAGGTCACAGTCATTGAACAGGCGGAACACCTCCTGCCCTTGCAGTTGGACAGTTTTGCTGCATCTCGTTATGAGGAGCTGTTCCGTTCACATGGGGTTGGGATCGTAACTGGACAAAAAGCGGAAAAGATAGAGTTGGATGAAGAAAGCAATGTGTTAGGAGTAGAACTGGATGACCAGGGCTACCTTCCCTGTGACCTGATAATTGTGGCTGCCGGAGTTAAGCCGGAAATATCGTTCCTGTCTGATACAGGGATTGCCGTGAATAAAGGTATTATAGTTGACCAGCAGATGAGAACATCAATACCTGATATCTATGCTGCTGGTGATGTCTGTGAGAACATGGAAATCTTGACCGGGAAAGTTTCTCTCACACCGATATGGCCGGCCGCGGTAGCGCAGGGAGAGGTGGCTGGACTTAATATGGCAGGTAAAGATGCTGAACTGGTTGGCACTTTTGCCTATCAGAATGCCATGTCCTTTTTCGGCCTTCCTACAATCTCCTTTGGCTGGCCTGAGCCTCCTGATGACAGCTATCAGGTAGAAACAGATGTATCACCTGATTGTTATCAGAAGGTCATTTATAAAAATGGGCGCCTTGTGGGGGCAATATTTCAAGGGGATCTATCAGGTGCCGGGACTTTCGGTGCACTGATCAAAGAAAAAACTGATACCTCCGGGTATCAGGGAAGACTGCTGTCGACAAATTACACTTATTTCCTGTCACCTGAGCTGGTTATTCGAGATTAAAGCTGCCAGTTTCACGATAGCCGTTGATGGACATTGTTCATCAACGGCTTTTTTGTTTGCCAGGTATGTGCTGAGCCCCAAACTTCCTTAACCTGCCTCCCGGATAAAAAGATTCACTGTTTATTTGGCATTCGCTCTTGATCTTACTTCCAACTGACAGCAGCTGATGTGGTAAACTAGTAGCAGCATATATAATTAATGTGAAGCCCTCATATATTGGGGAACTATGATCACAATAAGGTGGAGGCAATTGAGAATGCAGAGGATTAAACTGGTTGCTGTTGACCTTGATGATACACTTTTACGGGATGATCTGACCATATCAGAGTACTCACAGGAAATACTGCGCCGGGTGAGGGAGAGTGGTGTTGTGGTTACAATCTCCACCGGTCGGATGCTGCCTTCGGCCAGACCTTATGCAGAACAGCTTGGTTTTGATGTACCCCTCATCACTTATCAAGGCGCTTTAGTGAAGAATGTTTTTTCAGGGGAAATTGTTTACCATTGTCCGCTGAATGAAGAGGTAGCCAGGTTGGTAATCCAGTACGGGCGCAAAAAAGGGATTCATGTTAATTTTTATCTGGAGGATGAGCTTTATGTGGAGCGGGTAACACCGGTAGGGGAGCATTATGAGCAGCTGGCAGGGGTTCCCTTTACCAGGGTGAATGACCTGGAGGAGCTTCTGGAAACTGGACTTCCTTATAAGCTGCTGCTCATTCAAGAGGAGCAGTTGATTGATCAATCATTACAAGAACTACGGGAAATTTTACAGAGAGAAGGGCTGGATGCTCACCTGACCAAATCTAAGCCCACCTATCTGGAAGTCAACCACCCCAAAGCTACCAAGGGAACAGCATTAAAAACGTTGGCGGATTGGTTAGGGGTCAGCCGGGAAGAGGTTATGGCCTGTGGGGATAGCTTCAATGACTTGGAGATGCTGGATTTTGCAGGATGCAGCGTTGCTGTGGCCAATGCCCATCCTGAGGTGCGTTCAAAAGCAAAATATATTACTGCCTCCAATAATGAGGATGGTGTTGCCCGGGCACTGGAGAAACTGGTTCTCCGCCGGGCAGAACTGTCTCGGTGAACAATTTACACGCGGTGAGGTTGTATTGATCAGCCGGTTTATCTCATCGCGCCAAATGCAATAAAGCAAGCCTGGCACCGAAAGGGTGAAAAGTATATATTGGAGAGATTAAGGTCACTAATATATTAAGATACAGTTGGTGCTTGTTACCAAGAGAAAGGAGTAAAACCATGGAAGAGTTGATGGTTATTGATACTGGTCACCTGATAGGAAAAAGGGGGGGTGAATTCAGTTCTAAAATCAAAGATACCTTTAGCAGATTTCAGGATGATCTGCGCGAAAAGAGGAATCCCATCACACTTTCCTTCCTGGATGAGGAGACCATTGCTGAGCTAAAATCCATTGCCATGAAGCTGCGGGAGAAATATGAGAATATCCTGATTCTGGGGATCGGTGGTTCAGCTCTGGGAACTAAGGCTATGCTGCAGTTTTTGTATGGCTGTTATTACCAATTGGAGCAGCACAAGCCGCGCATCTTTATTTTGGATAATATAGACCCAGCTACAGTATCCCAGTTAGAGAGGATCTTGGATTTTCACAAAACAGCATTGGTTTATACCAGCAAATCAGGCTCAACTGCAGAGACTGCTGCTAATTTTATCTATTTCTATAACAAATACAAAGAGGCAGGCGGGGATGAGCGGGATATTGTGATCATCTGCGACCCTGGAAACAATGGTATCAATCGCATTGCTAAAAAGTTGGGCTGTTATCTGCTCAGGTTCCCCAAAAATCTGCAGGGGAGATATTCGGTCATGTCCCCTGTGGGTTTTCTTCCTGCAGAACTGGCAGGGATCGACTGCCGGGGCTTTCTGGATGGAGCAGGCGCGGTGCACAAGCTGTTGACCACAGCACCCTTAGAGGAGAACCCCCTGCTGGTTTTGGGTGGGGCAATTTATGAGTATTTTCAGGCTGGACGAACCATCCATGTGCTGTTTAACTATAGTGACCTGTTGCAGCACTTTGGGCTGTGGTTTATGCAGCTGTGGGCGGAGAGTTTGGGGAAAAGGGTGACCTTGACCGGAGAGGAAGTTAAAATAGGAGCAACACCTCTTTCCTGCTTGGGGACAACTGATCAGCATTCTCTTCTCCAATTGTTTAAGGAAGGTGCTGCCGACAAGATCTTTGGATTTATCAGAATTCATCATGTGCCTGTGGACCCGAAAATAAGAGGGGCTTTTCCCTCTGAGGTAGAATACGCTTATTTTGACGGGCATACCTTGCAGGAACAACTGTATATCGAACAGATGGCTACTGAAATGAGTTTGGTCCATGCTGGTCATCCCTGTTACCGGATCACCGTCAGGGAAGCATCTGCTGCTGCCCTGGGGGGGCTGTTCTATTTATATGAGGCATTGACCGTTTTTGTGGCAAATCTGTTTAATGTTAATCCATATGACCAGCCTGGGGTTGAGGAGGGGAAAAAGATCGCCTACTCCCTTTTGGGTAGAGAGGATCACCTTCCCAGACAGAAAGAATATCAAGAGATGCTGGATGCTTACCTCAAGGAAAGCCGTGTTTTTATAGTAAAATAACAATACTTTTTGTTGTTTATAAAGTATTGTTGGATGTATGAGAGCAGGAGGTAATCCATGGATAAGGTGCTGGCTGTTGATTTGGGTGGCACTAAAATTTATTCAGCAATGGTGAGCAGGAGTGGAGAGATTATCTGTGAAGATAAATGCCTTACTGGGCCTGAGAAGGGTGTAGATGCGGTTATTGACCGCATCACTCACAGCTTGAAGTGCGTGTGTTCTGCCGGTGATCAACCGCTGGGAATCGGTGTCGCCGTGCCTGCATATATTGACCCGGAAAAAGGTGTTATTCTGTTTGCGCCCAACCTTAAATGGAGAGATGTTGATCTGAAAAGGATCCTGGAGGAAACATTTAACCTTCCGGTCTGGATGGATAATGACGCCAACCTGGCTGCACTGGGAGAGCACCGTTACGGTGCAGGCCGGGGCTATCGGGATCTGGTTTATATAACTGTGAGCACCGGAGTGGGGGGAGGGTTGATTCTTAACAATCAGATTTACAGAGGCGGCTTTGGTGGGGCCGGGGAGTTTGGCCATATGATTGTTGATGCTCATGGTCCTATCTGTTCCTGTGGAAATGAAGGGTGCCTGGAAGGGTTAGCATCCGGCTGTGCCATCATGAGGGATGCCAGAGAGCTAGTGAGATCCGGCAGGGGCAAAGGCATACTGGCTGCAGCTGAAGGTATAGAAGGAGTGGATGCCTGTGCTGTGGGTAAAGCAGCACTGGAAGGTGATCCAGAAGCCAAGGAAATACTGGCAGCTGCT
>DUSK01000091.1 GCA_012842275.1 Syntrophaceticus sp.
ATATCTGCACCGGCGCGGGCATGGGACACTGCCGTGCGGGCTAATAATTCTAAGGTGGCATCGTTAAGCACTTCACCATCCTTTACTAAACCACAGTGGCCGTGATCTGTGTATTCACAGAGACATACATCTGTAATGACCAGTAAGTCAGGATATTTATCTTTGATTGCCCGTACCGCCTTTTGGATAATCCCATTTTCGGCATAGGCTCCTGAACCGACACCGTCTTTATATTCCGGGATGCCGAACAATAAAATGCCGGGAATACCCAGAGATTGAACAATTTCGACCTCTTCAAGAAGGTGATCTATGGTCAAGTTGTAAACACCGGGCATGGAATTTACAGCTTTTTTAGTACGACTACCCTCCATGACAAAAAGGGGATAAACTAAATCATCAACCCTTAAACAATTTTCCCTGACCAACCTGCGCATGTTTTCACTGGAACGTAACCGGCGTGGTCTTACCACTGGATAATACACCGATTATGCACCTCCTAATCTCCTCCTCATTCCGGATAGCAAGCTTTGACATCTTCCCAAACCTATGTCATAAGTCAATACAATGGCACTGGCTGTAATACTCCATTATGGCTTCCAACAGGCCGTTAATGGTGTATTCTTTGGCTTGTATATCAACCGTTAATCCCATTTCTATGGCAGTACTGGCTGTGATCGGGCCAATGCAGGCAACCCGAGTGCTGCCCAGCAGCCCTGCCGGATCGCTGGTCTTCAACATGGACAGGAAATTCCGTACAGTAGAAGAGCTGGTAAATGTAATAAGATCGATTTCGCCCTGTTCCAGCATCTGCCTGATTAAATGGGAATTCCCCTCACCGGTCATTGTGCGATAAGCGATCACTTCATCTACTGTTGCACCCAAACCGGCCAGCCCTTCGGGTAAAACCTTTCTGGCGATATCAGCCCGGGGCAACAACACACGGGTTCCCGGCTTGATTTTGTCCTTTAACCCCTCGATAATCTCTTCAGCTTGATATTCAGCAGGAACATAATCAACTTTCAGCATCATTGATTGTAATGCCTTTGCCGTTTGCGGGCCGATGGCGCAAATTCTGATCCCTGCCAGGTCGCGAATATCATGGTTTAAGGCGCTCATGCGGTTGAAGAAAAAAGTGACACCGTTGACACTGGTGAAGATCAACCAGTCATAAATTGATATATTGGCGATAGCCCGGTCCAGGGGGGTATAATCTTCCGGTTCAGCAAGGGAGATGGTTGAAAATTCAACCGGCTCACCCCCTAAATCTGCAATAGCCTGTGAAAGGGAGCTGGCCTGCTCACGGGAGCGGGTGACGATAATTTTTTTTCCAAACAAGGGTTTGTTCTCATACCATTGTAGTTTACTGCGCAGTGTAACCACTTCACCCACAACAATTACAGCCGGGTTTTTAAAACCCTTCTCCACAGCCAGGCGGGAGATGTTCCCCAGATTTCCCACCAGGGTCTGTTGTTCAGGGCGCGTACCCCAGCGAATCAGGGCAACAGGTGTTTCCGGTGCTCTACCATGTTCGATCAGTTTACTAGTGATAGCCGGCAGCTTGCCCATGCCCATTAAAAAAACCAGAGTGCCTATACCGGTGCTGATTTTGGCCCAGTCGATCTTTGAATTCTCTTTGGCTGGGTCTTCATTACCGGTAATAACGGCAAAAGAAGAGTTATAATCCCTGTGGGTGATGGGGATTCCCGCGTAAGCCGGCACAGCTATGGCTGATGTAATACCGGGTATAATTTCAAAAGGTATGCCATGACGAACCAATTCTTCAGCCTCTTCCCCACCACGCCCGAAAACAAAAGGGTCCCCCCCTTTCAACCGGGCTACAGTAAGTCCCGCCTTGGCCTTTTCTACCAGCAGTCGGTTAATCTCTTCCTGGGTTAAAGTATGCCGGTCCGGTTGTTTACCGACAAAAATACATTCCGCACCCGGACGCCGCTGGTTCAGCAACCGGGGTGAGGCTAAACGGTCATATACAATTACATCTGCTTTTTTTATGCATTCCAGTCCTTTAACTGTGATCAATCCCGGATCTCCCGGTCCCGCTCCGATGAGGTACACTATTCCTTTTTTAACTCCCATAACAACCGAACTCCTGTCTTGTTTGGGTTAATATTTTGTCAGCGCCCATGTCTAAAAGGATTTCCGCAAGACTGGAACCAAGTTCCCTGGCCTTCTGCACCGGCCCGGAAATTGAGTGACGGATGGCCTTTTTCCCGTGCAGGTCAGCCACTACTCCTTCCAAAAATAACATATTGTTTTCCACCCGTCCCAAGGCCCCTATCGGTACCTGGCAACCGCCTTCCAACCGCCGCAGAAAAGCTCTTTCCGCCATGATAGCAAGTTTGGATTGTTCATGATCGATCCCAGCAACAAGTTTTTTGGTTACGGTATCATCTGCTCTTATTTCAACACCTATAGAACCCTGGCCTATAGCAGGCAGGCAAATGCTGAACGGAATCAGTTGGGTGATCAAATTCTCATAACCCAGGCGTTTGATACCGGCATAAGCAAGCACAATCGCATCCAGATCCGTTTCCCTTAATTTGCGCAGCCGTGTTGTTAAATTGCCCCGTAAATCGACTATCTGGAAATCTGGCCGATAATACAGCAATTGGGCACGGCGTCTCAAACTACTGGTACCGATGCGGGCGCCTTTTTTTAGCTCATCCAGTTTTTCACCGTTTTTGGAGATCAACACATCCCCCGGGTACTCCCGTTCACAGACAGCGCCAATTGTCAGCCCAGCAGGCAATTTGGTAGGCAGATCCTTCATGCTGTGCACAGCCATATGAATTTCACCTTTTAACAGCGCCAATTCCAGTTCCTTGGTAAAGAGCCCCTTATCCCCGATTTTGGCCAGGGCCACATCCAGAATATTGTCCCCTTTGGTTTTTATACCCCTGATGCTAAAACTGAGGTCTGGGTTAGCCCGCTTCAGCGCGCCGGTAACCCATTCAGCCTGCCACATGGCCAGAGAGCTGTCCCGTGTTCCGATTATTACATCACCGTTCATTTTATCCTCCAATGTGACACATATCTTTATATTTGATAAATAGACCCAACTGAATTAAAACATCAGCAGTTACCGAAAAATCCAGACAAACTGCTAATGATTTTAGATACGGTTCAACTGAATTTCGTCAAAGCTGTCAGGTTCAGTAGCTTCTTGCCCAGTTTCCTCCAAACAAAACAGCTTGTTAATTGCGTCTGTATAAACTGGTCCTTTTTCAGTTAAAGCGTATTCTTTGAGCTGTTTGATAGGTGTGTGTAGTAATTGATTGATAATCGAATTGGCCAAAGACCCAATCACTTTACGGTCGTGATTTGTTAAATCTCCCAATCTATTGAAAGCCCGCTTTAATTCCTTTTCCTTAATCTTCTCTCCGCGCCTTTTCAGAGCCGTCACAGTAGGAATCACAAACTGAGAATCAAGCCAGTCAAGGAACTGCTCAACTTGTTCTTCGATAATGGCTTCAGCAAAAACAGCGGACTGTTCACGTTTCATCTTGTTGCTGTCAACAACATTTTGCAAATCGTCAATATCATACAGGGTAACACCGGGCAATGCACCAACACCGGGTTCAATGTCCCGGGGCACTGCGATATCGATCATCATTATCCTTTTACCGGGGTTTGCGGCCAGTACTTGCTGTACTTTTTCGGTATGTACCACAAAATGAGAAGCTGCTGTGCAGCTGATCACTATATCAGCTGATCCCATATGCATGTAAAGCTCATCGAACTTGACTGCCTGACCCTTAAACTGGCGAGCTAAGCAACTTGCCCGCTCATAGGAGCGATTGGAAACGATTACCCCTGAAATTCCGTTTGCTAGCAGGTGTTTGACGGCTAACTCACTCATTTTCCCCGCCCCAATCACCATAATCGATTTGCCGTTAAGACTGCCGTAGAATTGTTTGGCCAGTTCCACAGCAGCGTAACTTATAGATACCGCATGGCGATCAATGCCTGTTTCGGTACGTGCCCTCTTGCCTGCCGCGATCGCCTGCATAAAAAGAGTGTTGATGACTTTGTCGGTAGCCTTATGCTTTTGGGCGGACTGGTATGCTTCTTTAACCTGTCCCTGTATCTGTTTTTCACCGAGCAGCATCGAATCAAGGCCAGCTGTCACCCGGAACAGGTGCTGTACAGTTTTTTTCCCGGTTAAAAAATAAGTGTACTTTTTTATTAAAGCGGGTTTCACACCGGATTTCTGTTTTAATAAATTTATTGCAGCATCAAACCCCGCTTCAACTTCAAGGACATGGGCGTATATTTCAGTGCGGTTACAGGTGGATATAATCACACTTCCCTGCACAACCGGATTAGCAAGCAGCTTAACATAAGCTTCCTGTAAAGAACCTTGGGAAAAAGATATCTTTTCTCTTATTTCCACCGGAGCAGTCTTATGGTTAACCCCGACTGCGATGATAGGCATATTTTACCCGCTCCTTTGCCTGCTGTAGATCTCCTTGTTTGATCAGATCTAGAGTATGATGATCCACCAATCCCTTCAGTATTTGATTTCTTAACTGTGGATCATCTACTTCGGCAATGATCCTTTCCCTCATCTTACCGATGAATTCCACAAATTCCTCAAACTGAAGACCAAATTCTTTTTCTAGCTCCTCTCTAATAATTTTTGCCAGCTTAGGGCTTTTGCCGCCTGTGGAAATGGCTATTTTAAGTGCCCCCCTCTGAACTACAGAGGGAACAAAAAAGCTGCAGTGGTCAGGGTCATCCACAACATTGACCATAATATTGCGGCGGTTACAATCACCTGCCACCAGGCTGTTTAACTGAGCATCATCAGTGGCGCTGATCACCAAATAAACACCATCTAGATCCTTTTCCTGGTAAACCCCCTTCCGGTAAGAAATATCCCCATGTTCCACCATCTTTTGTAAGGCTGGTGTTAAGGAAGGGCTAACCACCGTAATTTCACAGCCACACTGAAGCAGGGCGGATATTTTGCGTTCCGCCACACTGCCACCGCCCACTACTAGGCATTTTTTATTCTCTAGGTTTAAGAATACCGGATATAGTTCCACCTCTTACCATCCCAACTATGTTAGTCAATTAATTTACACAATTTCATGCAGGTACTCCATCATCCACTCAGTGTTTCCTGTCAAACTGAATAAACCTGAGCTTAAAAAAAACTCAGTCCTACGGACTGAGTTTAAGATCATAATAATATTGACCACCTCCCTATCCGCGTAGGGTTATCAGTGTTCAGGAACAGTCAGGTATCCTGGCTTGGGTTCATTGCTGTTTCCGCTCCTTCCCCGAAGGATGCCTTATTTTATAGACATCGCTTCGAGTGGATTACTGCGGTCAGTCTCCCCCTCACAGTGGCGGGACCGCACCTTTCCCCCTGTAAACTCATCAGTTGAGC
>DUSK01000092.1 GCA_012842275.1 Syntrophaceticus sp.
CACGCAGGCCGGGATCCCTGGCCCCCTCAGACAACACCAGCACTCCGGCAATCTCCGGGCGAGTTGACTTGATCAGCACAGGTTCCTGATTCCCTCCTGAGGCGGCACCGACCAACACCAGATTATCTTCTTCAGTGACCTCAGTGGTCTGCCTGTTCCCCCCGGACTTGTCCTGCTCCTCTATGGTTCTGTCCTGGCGGGAATGGTTTTGGGCATAATGATGCTCTGCCCCTGATGCCATGGTAATCGTCACTTCAACATCACCGGCTCCGGCAACAGAACTCAAGATACTTTCCAACCTCTCTTCCAGTTGTTTTTCCTCCAGCGCCAGTTCACCGTTCACAACCGCATCTTCTGTATGATCCGGTGCTGCAGGTGCTTCCTGCTGGGGTGCAAACCAACTGCTGGTACAGACCAGCAGAAATATCCCCCCTGCCAGCAGCACCACTAGCTTCCACATCCCCGGGGTACGCAGAAATTGGCTCCACTGTTTCAGCCCCCCCTTAAAATCTGTCATCCAACTCACCTCACTCCTTCCATATCACCTCTACCTGTTCCGCCCGCAGGCCGAACAAAGCAACTATCGTGTTCCGCACCTGCTCCAGCACCTCCTGATCCCCTGTATCATCAACCTGCCCTGGCTCAACCGCTTTTGGCCCAATCTCCACTTCCTGCACGGGTTCAACAACTTTTTCATTTTTTTCGATCACCAAATGGACCCTTTCTAAAATCAGCTGGTTGTCCTGGGCATCTGTAGAAAAAACCAAATCTGCACTAGCTCCGGACACTCCTGATATCATCTGCGCCGCTGCACAGATCTGTTTTTCCAACTGCTCTCCATAAGCTGCAGAAACCTGTTCGCTCTGGACCTCCTGCAGTTTTTTCCCCTGATCCAAAATCCTTTCCAACTCCCCCTCCTGCTTCCCCACCTGCAGATCAATTTGCTGCAACTCTTCATCATAGAGCCATGAAACCAGCGGGTTCAAGATAGAGAGGACCACAAACAAACCCACAACCACCTCCAGAAAACGCCGTGTCTCCTTTAGCGGCAGCAGCATTTCCAAAAATACCGCCAGCAGAACGATAAAGATAATGTTCCTGACAATGAGGTAAATTGTCTCCATAAAAACACTCCACTAACGCAGCATAACCACTGCATTGCTCAGTCCGACCATAATTGCCAGGGAAAAGAATAGCATCAACCCTACAGCAACCACCGCCCCAAAGACCAGAAAAAGGTTGTTCCCCAGTACATCTAAACAGTCCCCTAACTGCTGTGCTCCTAATGGTTGGAGTAAAGCCGCTGCCAGCCTGTACATCACAGCAGCGGATAATATCTTGATCACAGGCAGGGCACACAAAATAACAATAGCCAGTACACCAAAAACCCCTATGGTATTCTTGATAAAAAGGGAGCAGCCGGCAATGGCATCAACAGCATCGGTCAACATCCCTCCCACAACAGGCACAAAAGCCCCGGTAAGGAATTTCGCTGTACGCAGTCCGACACCATCGGTTACAGCTCCAGCCACACCCTGTATACTCAAAATCCCGATAAAAACAGTCAAAAAAAGGCCGATCAAAACCATGCTCCCATCCTTGAAAAGATTCGCCAGCCTTGACACCTGAAATCGGGTGGACAGATTGCTGACAATCCCGAGGACAGCCGCACAAAATATTAAAGGAAAAACTATGTTCTGGGTAAGGGTAGCCAGTATATTTAATGACACATAGATCACCGGGTGCATAAGAGCGACAGTTGACAGATTGCCCATAGCTGCCATCAGGGTCATAACAACCGGGATCAAGGACTGCATAAAGCCCACCATGTTTGTGATCGCCTCCCGCCCGGTTTGAAGGGCAATGGTAAATGAACTGAGGGCAACTGTGAACAATGCCAGCATTCCCACACTGTGTGCGATTTTGGCAACTGTGTTTTGTTCAAAAGCATTTTGTAGGTGCTCTAAGATAGCCAGCAGCGCTCCTAAAACAATCAGTTTTCCTAAGAGTGAGGTATGGGTGAGGAATTCCCGGAAAAAATAGCGGATGACAGCATTGAAAATGGAGAAGATGTCCAAATCCAATTCACCATTGCGCACATCCTCCAGTATTTTTGACAGGCTGATTGAGGAAAGTTCCTTTTGGATATCCTTGTCCAATCTATCCAGATAATTTTTCAGTTCATCCAGCTCAAGCTGCTCATACTGCTCCGCGATCAGAGATTGACTGTCAACTCCCAAGGCAGTGTTTGGGAAGAGCAGAAGCCCAATTGCTAAGATCAATAAAAAACAACAGTTTTTAACCCCCATCTCTTCCCCTCCCATGATTAGCAAAATAGCTAGGGAAGCAGCCGTACCACCACTTCCAGAACAGCAGTTAAGATGGGCAGAGCTAACAAAAGGATCAAAACCTTACCCGCCATCTCAATCTTACTGGCAATAGTGCCCTCACCTGCATCCCGGCAGATCTGTGCACCGAACTCAGCGATATAAGCAATGCCCAGTATTTTTAAAAGGGTTATAAAATAGAAATCATCAATGCCGGCCTTATGTGTCAGGTCACGGAAAACCGTGATGATATCCCCCATTTTACTGAGCACCATAATAAAAATGACTACTCCAAACCCCAGTGCCAGCAACAGGGCAATTTCAGGGCGGGTTTCCCGCAGCAGCACCGCAAAAACAGTAACCACAAAAGCAAAACCCACAATATATAAGATCTCCATAGCCCTCACCTCACCCGACCGATCACCGGGACAGATCCATCGCGCGATTTTTTATTACAGTCTTTTATATCCCTGCGCTTGCGGCTTAAGCTCCGGTTTAACTTGCCCTAAGACTTGTCGCAGGCGACAGCTGACCGGCTCCTATGACGCCATCCATGGCGCAGAGTCGCCTAGCTCAACATCCATGTTGAGCTTCAGCTGTCGCAATCTGCTCCTTCGTCAAGGGCAAGTAACAACCTCCGCAGGCCGCTGCGCCTGCAGGGATAAAACAAACAAGCACCAACCAATCGCTAGTACTGTCCCTCTGATCGTCCGTTAACCGGAACTGTCCCACCTGATCTGGAAACAGGTTGCCGGTCCAATCACCAGGACTCTCCCCCTGATCGCGCCCCTAGAACAGATGAAAAACAGAACGCACCATATTGAACAGATCATTGATCAACCG
>DUSK01000093.1 GCA_012842275.1 Syntrophaceticus sp.
AGTTTTGTGCGGGAAACAGAGGTACAGGGAAAAGCGGCTTGATCTTTATTGATGCAGGGCAACAGCAAGTTCTGGAAAGAAGCGCTGTTATCATCAACAGTGATTATGTAGAGGCGCGGTTTTTCTGCGGGCTGCCGGCAAGGGGGCGTACTGTACTGGGAAATGTTGCCCAGACAATGTTCTTTCAGGAGCTTCCCCAAATAGTGGATAACAGCCTGTTCTATGATTCTATCAACCAGAAAGAACTGGCTGAACACATTTACCTTGCTGAAGACCAGGAATTCATCAGAGAGTCACTCCCAGGGCAAGGACTGGTTGCCTTTATAGCTGATGGTTCTATTCTGCCCCGGCGCAGTGGTGTGAATGACCTGCCTTTGACCAAGGGAGTGATACCATTTGTAAGCCCACCATCTCTTATGGCATCCTTTAAAACTCCCAACCATGGTGAGATCAAAGGGATGGGGATCCCTAAAGGGGTTACCCTCATCGTCGGCGGGGGATTCCACGGTAAATCAACACTGCTCCATGCGCTGGAACGGGGTGTCTACAATCATCTTCCGGCTGATGGCAGGGAGTGGGTGATTACTATCAAGGAGGCAGTTAAAATCAGGGCAGAGGAGGGGAGAAGGGTAGAAAAGGTGGATATCAGCCCGTTTATCAACAATCTTCCCTTCGGACAGGATACCCGCCGTTTTTCAACAGAGAATGCCAGTGGTAGCACATCTCAAGCGGCTAATATTATTGAAGCATTGGAGGTGGGCTGTAAGCTGCTGCTGATCGATGAGGACACCAGTGCCACTAATTTTATGATTCGCGATGGCAGGATGCAGGCCCTGGTTTCTAAAGAAAAAGAGCCCATCACTCCTTTCCTGGATCAAGTGCGTCCACTATATGAGGAGTTGGGTGTTTCCTCGATCTTGGTTATCGGGGGGTCCGGGGATTATCTGGATGTAGCTGATCAGGTTATTATGATGAATGAATATAAACCTGTAGATGTCAGCAGAGAGGCGAAGGATATCTGTCAGAAGTACCCTGCGCTCAGGAGCCCGGAAAGGGGGAAAGGGTTCGGAAAGATGGAACCAAGGGTACCTTTTCCGGGAAGTTTTGACCCACAGCGAGGGAGAAAAACCAAGGTAGGGGCAAAGGGATTGGATGTGGTTCAGTTTGGCCGCTACCAGATAGACCTGGATGATGTGGAGCAGTTAGTGGATCCAAGCCAGACCAGAGCTATTGCGGATATCATCTATTACGCCTGGAAAAAATATTTTGATGGCAACCGCTCTTTGAGTGAAGCCATCAGCTGCATTGAAAGAGATCTGGATCAGCATGGCCTGGATGTGATTTCACCCTATAAAGAGAAAAATGGGGATTATGCCAGGCCGCGCAGCTTTGAGATCGCAGCGGCAATCAATAGGTTGCGCAGTTTAGAAATTCGCTAAAAGGGGAGGAGTTGCGCCAGTGGTCAGGAAGACAGTTGTGTGCCTGGGGGACAGCCTTACTTTTGGTTATCCATATAGTCCGGATGATTCCTGGGTTGCATATGTTGACAATCGCTGCCCATTAAAAATGATCAATGCAGGTATCAATGGCAACACCATGGAAGAGATGAACGAAAGGTATCAAAGGAATGTCCAGAGGCACTGTCCGGATTTTTTAGTTATTTTGGGTGGGACCAATGATGCCTACAACCCTGAGATTTCCTGTGCCGAAACAATCTATTACCTGGAAGACATAATCAAGAAAGCGCAGCAAGATAATATTATTCCTGTGGTGGCTTTGCCTATGCCTGTTCTTGACCATTATGCGTCAGGTAAACTGGAGCGCATCAGGAGAGAGGAAAAGGAATTAGCCGATAGGTATGGTCTGTACTGCCTTGATTTCGCCGATGCTTTTACCAACACCGAAGGGAAGGTGAAAGAAGAACTCTATCTGGACAGTGTTCATCCCAATAAAGCAGGTTATGAGGCCATGGGTGAGCTGGCCCTCTCTTTTTTTCAAGGAATTTTCCAAAGTAAGTCGGGATCAGATTTTTGAAAAGCGGTCAGAAGCCGGTCCCGGACACCAGGAAACCGCTTTTCCAGGTCTGAGACCAATTCTTTCATCTCCTGCCTTTGAGTCTTGCCATCCTCAGGGCAGGGGTTTTTCACTACAGGCAGCTGAAAGCTTTCCGAAAAGTTTCTGATGGTCTTTTCGCGCACATAAATCAGCGGCCTAATCACTGTCACCTTCCTACGGGAAAGGTATCTGACCGGTTGCATCAACTTGATTCTGCGTTCATAAAAAAGAGACAGGAAAAAGGTTTCTATGGCATCATCCAGGCTGTGTGCCAGTGCAATTTTACTGCACCCCATCTGTTTGGCTGCGATGTGCAGAGCACCGTTGCGCATTTTGCTGCAGAGGGAACAGGGGTTTGGTTCCTTGCGATAATCAAAAACGATTGGTGCTATTTTAGTGTGTACCTGTGACCAGCTGACACCGATCTCCCAGCAGAAATCACGGATGGGCTCCAGAGAAATGCCATACCCCATGTCAACAGTTATCGCGTGCAGATGGAATTTGACCGGGGAGAACTTCCTCATTTCATTCAAAACATAGAGAAGTGTCAAGCTGTCTTTACCGCCGGAAACACCGATAGCAAGATGATCCCCATCATCGATCATTTTATGAGCACTGATTGCCTGTCCTGCTGGTTTCCATAAAGAGTCATGATAAGGTCTTTTTGCCAAAATGAACCCTCCATCTAACAGTCCATTAATGGTGTCAAACTTGGGAGACGGTTTAATTTCCATCGCTATTGTTATATTATATCTGCTTTCTTCTTTGTTACAAACAAAAAGTATTAATGTTACAAGATATTTGTTTCCACAAAAATAGTTATCCAAATTTTGAGCTTTTACAGGATTTAAATAGACACTTGTCAATATATAGTTTATAATGCAGATGGAGTGAATGGTAAATGTTCAATGTAGTGCTTTTTGAGCCGGAGATACCCCAAAATACAGGTAATATTGCAAGACTTTGTGCTGCAACAGGGTGCCATCTCCATCTTATCGGTCCCCTTGGATTTTCACTTGAGGAGCGTAAACTGAAAAGGGCAGGCCTTGATTATTGGCATCTGGTTGATGTCCATGTTTATGACAGTTTTGATGATTTTTCAGCAAAACATGCGGATAGAAAATTTTATTATATTTCAACTAAAGGGATGAATTATTACACAGAGTTTGATTACCAAGCCGGTGATTTTTTTATCTTCGGGTCCGAGACCCGCGGTTTACCTGATGATTTGCTCAATGCAAATAAAGAGCGGTGTCTTCGCATCCCTGTGGTGCAGGGTGCAAGATGCTTAAATCTATCGAATTCTGTGGCAATAATCATCTATCATGCCTTGTATAAACAAAAGTTCAGAGGATTAAGCTGATTTTAAGAAGGGAGTGAAAACAATGGTAGAACAGGCTCTGCCTCGTTCATTCTGGGTAGAGTTATTGCGGTTATATGACGAATTTATGAAGACCGGGAAGACCGATGAAAAGACCATCCAGATGCTGAGCAAAGCCGGACTGCTAAGAGAGGGTACAATGATGGGTCAGGAAATAATTAAGGCCTTTCCCCACCTGGAGTTTAAGGATGTAGAACCACTGGTGAGAAAAGGGATCCGCGATAAGATCGTTGATAATTTAAAAAGGGCAGTGGATGACAGTATTTAGTAGCTGTAAAATAAGTGTAGGTAATCACCAGTAATCTCCAGTAGAAACCAAGGAGGATTTTTCCCTGGAAAAAAAGAAGAAACCTCCAAAGCAACCAACCAAATCAGAAAGGAGGTTTCTTCCG
>DUSK01000094.1 GCA_012842275.1 Syntrophaceticus sp.
GAATATCCAGCATAGAGACCTCACACTCCTTGACGGGGAGTTGGCCATCTGAAAAGATGACCATTATTGAGGTCTCTTTTTTCTACATGAGACACTCAATTACCTACAAAAATTGTACACTGCCACCAAGCGAGTTAAGGGACTCTTAGCTTTGGTTTCTGATATCACCGGTATTGGATCACCATTTACTTTCCAAAGGATAACATCAGGGTAGAGAGAAATACCGGCCTCAATAAGTTCAGGGGTAGAAAATGTTCCTAACACATGGAAAGAGTCACTTACTTTAAAGGCTGCTGTAAGGCACTCACACCACTCCACTGAATTACTTACGATCGCAATGCGGTATTTCATTTCTTCCCTCCTCGTACTTAACAAACTGATCATCCAACCGGCCAACAATTAATTATGATTAGATATTTTACTGAAGTACTAATTCTTCAGTACTATACAAACTTCCTTCCCATTTATTGTTATATTTAGTAATATATGATCGTTATTGATCAACAGTTTTCGATTGACATGAATAAAAACCATCAATTTTATTCGTTCTTCAGTTGCATCCTTATTGGATAAAAAACCTCAAATCAGCTCTGAGAAAACAACAGAAGAGCAGATAAGGTGAGAAAATAAGATGTCATAATTGCAGTTCAATTGACGATACAGCTAGGAGGGACATGATAGAAACTTTCATTAGACAGGGTATAAACCTCATTATCTTCCTGTTCAACAACCTCAAGGAAATGTACAATAAGGCGTGGATCGAACTGGATACCAGCACACCTGATCAGCTCAGCCACAGCTTCTTCATGTGTTTTTGCCCTGCTGTAGGGCCTTTCAGAAATCATGGCATCATAGGCATCCGCAATAGCAATAATACGGGCACCTAAAGGGATCTCCTCCCTGGCTAATCCTGATGGATAGCCTGTACCATTATAAAACTCATGGTGGTGCAGTATAATCGATGATATTTTCTCAGAAGCAACCAGTGTTTCCAGGATTTTTGTTCCTATTTCCGGGTGTTTACGCACTTGAGCAAATTCTTCTCGGGTAAGAGCCCCCGGTTTTTTCAAAATATCTTCGGGAATCCCAATCTTCCCCAGGTCATGCAGCAAAGCAGCACAGTATAAATCAACCAAATCCTCTTGAGACATATCCAGCCTTTTACCCAGAGCAACAGCATAATTGGCGACTCGTTCCAGGTGCTGCAGGGATGTGTTATCCCTAGCCTGCATCGCAGCTGTAAGGGCATTTAATGCGGCAAAATATATCCGGTTGGTTTCATCCTTTGCATTGATCAGAATATCTTTCAGTTCGGAATTTATCCTACATAGACTGAGGTATCTTCCCTTATAGCTGATCAAAAGATAAAACATCCACAAAAAGGCTATCAGTACCAATAAAGCTCCCCCGGCAAAAATGAGATAACGGAATATATCAGCCGTCGGGAGAACTAATTGTACAACCCACAGGTAAATTTGTATGGTCAAATAGACTAATACAGCGATCACTGCACTTGAAAGCAAAATAAAGAGAATGGTCGCTTTGTTATTCATCAGCTTGAGAATAGCGTTTCGCAAAAAACTCACGCCTTATCTGTGCAGTATATAGTAAAATAAAATTCGACGAAATATTTTACAATTCCTGCAGAAAAAAGACTTTATCTAAGAATTTTGCATAATTATACTGGCATCACCCCATAAATGTTCAAGATCATAAAACCTGCGCGCTTCTTCACTAAAGATATGGACCACAACACTGCCGTAATCCAACAAGATCCATCCGGATTGTGGAGTTCCCTGTTTCCGGAAAAAACCCTCACCTGCTTTGCCTAATTCCTCTTGAATTTCCTGGGCAATCGCCCCCAGATGTGTGGTGCTGCGACCGCTGCAGATCACAAAATAATCTGCTACAGGAAAAATCCCTCTCAGATCAAGTACTACGACATTGTGCGCCTTTTTCTCAGCTGCTGCTTGTGCAGCTTTGATGGCCATTTCCCGGCCTAAATCCAACCTTTAGTTTCCTCCTTTCAATTGCTAACAACATAATAATTCCAGGCGTCTATGGTTTGAGGATGAATCAGTTTAAACTTTTGCAAACAGTAACCAATGGTTGAGGCAAAACACTCCAAAAGAGCTTTTTCAAGGTCATTCCTGGCAATTTCCCGCAAGCGCTCAACAGAGGGAAAATCTCTTCCAGGAGCTATGAGATCAGCAATGTAGATCAGCTTTGCCAATCTTCCCATGGCAGGCCCCCCCAGAGTATGCAGAGCAACAGCCTCTATCAGCTGAGGGTTATCAATACCCAATTCTTCCCTAATCAGCTGTGCCCCTACAGGGCCATGCAACAAGAGGGGAACTTTTTCCTCAACAGAACAGGTAACCAGCCCTCTGGCTCGCGCCATACTCAGCAGTTGATCAGCAGGAATATCCCGGGCATAGTCATGAAGCAGACCCGCCAGTGCAGCATCTCTTTGCTCAACTCCGTGAATAGCGGCTAATTCTGCTGCACAATCACGCACAGCTAAAACATGCTCCATCCTATCTTTTGATAATCTTTCCCTAATTGCTTTTTCGTACTCCTGCATTCTATCCCTCTTCATATGGATAACAGAGTTATTTGTTTATAAATAAAGCTTCTGCTGAATGATATATTGTTCAACTGATTCAGGAACCAGATATTTTATCGACCTTCCCTCCCTGATACGCTTTCTGATATCAGAGGATGAAATGTCCAGTTGAGGCATCTCCAGAGGCATAACAACCAAACTGTAATATTTCCCAAAAACCTCACTGACAATGTGTAAATCTAAACCAGGACGTGCAGCTACAATAAACCTGCAAAGTGATAAAAGCTCTTCCGGCTCTTTCCACCCGAATATATCCAGTATTGTATCAACCCCGGTTATAAAAAAAAGTTCAGCAGCATCACCATGGATCTGGCGCAACTGGCGCATGGTATCTACTGTATAGGTGATCCCTCCCCGCTCATACTCCAGACGGCTAGCCTCAAAAAAAGGGTTCCCAAGGATAGCAAGCGTAACCATCAGATACCTGTGCCAAAAGTCTGTTAATACACCATGCTTGTGAGGCGGGATAGAGGCCGGCATAAAAATGACCTTATCCAGGAAGAATTTTTCCCTTGCAGCTTCAGCAACCATGAGATGCCCATAATGAATAGGATCAAAAGTGCCGCCCAGTATCCCCAATCGCTGCTCCTTCATAAGTTTGTTCCTGCCCCTTCAAATATATTTAGAAATCTTTATGACCTGATCTGCCCATCGCCCAGGATAACAAACTTGGTTGAGGTCAATTCCTCCAAACCCATAGGTCCCCGCGCATGGAGTTTTTGGGTACTGATACCTATCTCTGCTCCAAAACCGAATTGGTGTCCATCAGTAAAACGGGTGGAGGCATTAACAAATACAGCAGCTGCATCAACCTTTTGCACAAACAACATGGCTTTTTGATAATTATTGGTAATAATTGCCTCAGAGTGTTTAGTGCCGTAGGTATGAATGTGATCGATGGCCTCATCCATATCCCGGACCACCTTCACTGCAAGGATAAGATCCAGGTACTCTGTACCCCAATCCTCTTCAGAAGCGGGAAGGCAATCAGGTACAATTTCCCTAGTTTTTTCACAGCCCCGCAGCTCCACTCCTTTTTCCCGAAGTGCGGCTGCAGCTACAGGCAAAAAACTTTTTGCACAATTTTCATTTACTAAAAGGGTTTCCATAGCATTACAAACACCAGGTCTTTGTGTTTTAGCATTGACCACAACTCTAGTGGCCATTTCCAGATCTGCCTCATCATCAACATAAGTGTGGCAGTTGCCCACACCGGTTTTCAATACCGGTACTGTAGCATTTCTTGTCACCGCATTGATCAAACCTGCCCCACCCCTGGGGATCAGAACATCGATGTAATCATTCATGGTCATCATCATGTTTGCAGCTTCCCTGTCGGTTGTGGGCACCAATTGAATAGCACCCTCAGGAATCCCCGCACTCACCGCTGCAGCACTGATCACTCTGGTTAAAACAAGGTTTGATTGAAGAGCCTCAGAACCGCCCCGCAGGATAACAGCATTCCCGGCCTTTAGACAGAGTCCGGCGGCATCTACAGTCACATTAGGGCGGGCCTCATAGATAATACCGATCACACCAAGGGGTACTCTTAGCCTGCCGACACGCAAGCCATTGGGACGTGTCCACATCTTGATAACCTCACCTACCGGGTCTGGAAGGCCCACCAGATCCCGCAGTCCGTCAGCCATTTCCTTGATCCGTTCCGCTGTCAGCAACAAACGATCCAGCAGAGCGCCACTCAAGCCCTTAGCCCTCCCAGCATCCATATCCTGCTGATTGGCGTCCAGGATCAATTCCATTCTTTCTTCCAGTGCTCTGGCCATGGACAACAAGGCTTGATTCTTGACCTCAGTGGAAATCCCTGCAAGTATATAAGATGCCTTTTTTGCCCTTTCCCCAATTTCTATCATCTGACTTTCCAACGACATAAAATGTGCCTCCTCTCTACTAGCTTATCAGCCATTTATCACAAGTGTGAGATTATCACGGTGAACAATTTCATCATAATCGTGATAGCCCAGGATCTCTTTAATCTCCCTGCTTTTATGACCCTTAATCAACTGCAATGCAGAACTGGTGTAATTGCTAATACCTCTGGCAATTTCCTTTCCTGAAGGGTCAACAATACTGATTACATTTCCTGCACTGAAATTGCCTTCAACACTGACCACACCACTGGGAAGCAAGCTCTTTCCCTTTTTCAAGAGAGCTGCTGCAGCGCCTTCATCCACAACCACCCTCCCCTGAACCGGAGAGCCAAAGGCAATCCACAGCTTACGTGCCTGCATGCGATCTTCCTGGGGTATAAAAAGGGTACCAACGGAATCCCCCTGCAATAGTGCTGATAGTGTTCCCTTTTTCATTCCGTTTGCGATCACAAGGGGTATCCCCGCCTGCATAGAGATCTTTGCTGCCTGAATCTTAGTCTCCATCCCACCTGTAGCCAGATCTGAGCCGCACCCACCGGCACTGGTTTCAATTTCCGGTGTGATTTCAGCAATTTCCTTGATCAGCTGAGCATTTTCATGCTGGTGGGGGTCAACTGTATAATAACCATCAAGGTCTGTAAGTAAAACCAAAAGGTCTGCATCCGCCAGGCAGGCCACCAGAGCAGCCAGGGTATCATTATCCCCAAAGCGGATCTCCTCCACTGCTACAGTATCATTTTCATTAACAATGGGAACCGCCCGAAACCTCATCAAGGCCTGAAGGGTATGACGTGCATTCAAATAGCGTTCCCTGTGATTGATGTCTTCCCTGGTAAGCAGCACCTGAGCTACGGTTATCCCTCGCGGTGAGAAAAAGGATTCATAGTGCTGCATCAGAATTCCCTGACCGACAGCTGCCGCTGCCTGTTTTTCCGGAATGGTCCTGGGTTTGCGTGCCAGCCCTAATCTGCCCACTCCAGCGCCAATGGCTCCAGAACTAACCAGAATTACATCCAGTCCTTTCTCCCAAAGAGCCGCCAGGTCATCCACCAGGTTTTCCATACGCTGGAGGTTTAATTGCCCCTTGTTCCCGCAGAGGATCTTTGTTCCAACCTTTACCACAATGCGGCGGGCTTGCTTGATCTTTGCGCGTTGAAAAACGGCCATCTTTAAGCCTCCACTCTCCCATTATTATGGCAGTGTGATCTCTGGTTCCTTTCCCTGACGATAAAAGACTGCATTGCGCCCGATCACTTGGACAAGCTCCGCTCCAGTACGCTCACTTAATAGAGCCGCTGTTTCACCAACACTTAAAGGAGCCTGAGGTAACACACGTATTTTTACTAATTCCCGGGCATTCAGAGCATCATCCAACTGAGACACCAGGTTTTCACTGATCCCTGACTTTCCCACCTGCAAAATAGGATCCAACCGGTTAGCCAGGGATCGTAAGTATCTTTTCTGCTTTCCTGTCAGCAATTCCTGCACCCTCACCTTCTACCCTAAAAATAGATTTACTGAATGTTCGCACTTATTTACTCATTATTCATGCCATTCAAACTCAAAATCGCCGATCCTCACAGTATCCCCTGGTTGAATCCCCTGGTTCCGCAGAGCATCCTCCACACCGATTAAGCGCAGCATATGCTGAAAATACCTGAGAGCATCAGGGTTTTCCAAATCCAACCTGTTAACCAATCGCTCAAGCCCTTTCCCCTGGATCACAAAACTGCCGCCCTTCTTAATTATAGAAAAGCTTTTATCATCTTCATCATCAACTGTGACCAGCCTGACTTCCTCTTCCACTCCCTCATCCTCTTCCACATCCTCTACCTGCTCCAACATCTCTGAAACCGCATATAACAACTCCTGTACCCCTGAGCCTGTCACAGCCGAAATAGGGAATATCCTGTACTCCGGATATGCCTCTTTGAGTTGTGGGATATGATCACTTGCCTCTGGAAGATCCATCTTATTAGCAGCGATCACCACAGGACGATCTGCCAAAAGGGGGTTATATAACCTAACTTCCTCAAGGATAACCCGAACATCATCTATCGGGTCCCTGCCTTCTGTACCTGCTGCATCTACAACAAGTACCAACACCTTGGTCCGTTCCACATGGCGCAGAAAGCGGTGTCCCAATCCAGCACCTGAATGGGCTCCGGCAATAAGCCCTGGAAGGTCCGCCACTACGAAACTGCGCTCTCCAATATCAACCACACCCAATTGGGGATTCAATGTAGTAAAGGGATAATTGGCTACCTTGGGCCGGGCTGCAGATATGCGGCTGAGCAAACTGGATTTACCCGCATTAGGAAGGCCAATCAACCCAACATCAGCCAGCAGCTTCAGCTCCAACTCCAATGTGCGCTCCTCTCCGGGGTCACCCCGTTCAGCAAAGCGGGGGGCCTGCAATTGTGGTGTTGTAAATCGCGCATTGCCGCGCCCGCCACGGCCACCGCGGGCAGCGATAAACCGTTGCCCGTGTTTTTTGAGGTCAACAGTAAACTCTCCATTTATATCACGTATAATAGTCCCTACAGGTACACGTATAATGAGGTTCTCGCCATTTTTCCCGTGCTGGTTTTTACCACGGCCGTGTTCCCCTCGCTCTGCTTTATAATGCTTGCGATAGTGAAAGTCAACCAGTGTGTGCAGGTTGCGGTCCGCAACAAAGACCACATCACCGCCCCTCCCACCATTTCCACCGCTGGGACCGCCCATAGGAACATATTTTTCGCGACGGAAGGCTATACAACCGTTCCCGCCATCACCTGCTTTGACATAGATCTTTGCATAATCGTAAAACATCTGACACCCACCTACAATAGAAGTCGGAGGCCGGAGGTCTGAAGGCAGCCGCTTACCTATAGTATGATCTTTTTAAACAAATTCCCCTGGCCATTAGGACCAGGGGAGTATCTTTTCCTTATATCAATTGATTAAGCTTCCGCGTAAACACTCACCTGTTTCTTGTTTTTCCCCTTAGCCTCAAACCTTACATAACCATCGATCAAGGCAAACAGGGTATCATCTTTACCGCGGCCAACATTCCAACCGGGGTGAATCTTGGTTCCCCGCTGGCGAACAATAATATTTCCAGCGGTGACATATTGCCCACCATACTTCTTTATACCGAGGCGTTTAGACTCACTGTCCCGCCCGTTCCGTGAACTGCCAACTCCCTTTTTATGAGCAAATAATTGCAGATCAAATCTATCAAACATTTTTACACCTCCTCACCACTAAATATTCTCCGTAACCGCCAGCGATCCCCTGCATTCCTAATTCCAAGGTCGTTAAGAGCACCTGTGCGGTTCTTTTATCCTCTTCGTTCAAATGATCAGGTAGTATTAACTTTACAAAAACATTGCTTTTACCTTTTGTCCTGTTTTCCAACAGCGGGGCATCTGTGAGAAAGTGTTTAAGACCTGCCACTGCTGTCTGGACAAGGGCTGAAACACCGGCACAGACAATGTCTTCCCCTGCAGGAGCATAACCGGCATGTCCCTCAACAATGAATCCCTGCAATTCCCCGCTCTTATTTTCAAAAAAAGTCGCCCTGATCATAACTTATTCAACAGCAGCTGTTTCTTCCTGAGTCCCTAAAGAAATATCCTCCACAATAACTTCTGTAAACAGCTGTCTGTGCCCTTTCCGGCGGCGGTAGTTCTTTTTGGGCTTGTATTTAAAAACAAGAATCTTTTTAGCC
The DNA here is from genome assembly GCA_012842275.1 of Syntrophaceticus sp. Classification (GTDB taxonomy): domain Bacteria; phylum Bacillota; class DSM-12270; order Thermacetogeniales; family Thermacetogeniaceae; genus DTU068. The sequence goes on from DUSK01000094.1 coordinate 8,231, forward strand.
TTACCCTGATTGAGCACTTTTGCTTTTACCTGTGCTCCGGGCAGATAAGGTTTCCCTACCTGGAAATCTCCGTCCAGATCTACTGCCAGAACCTTGTCAAAAACCACTTCATCCCCTACAGCAGCATCCAGTTTTTCTACCCGCAGCACAGTTCCCTTGCTGACTTTATACTGTTTGCCGCCTGTTTCTACAATTGCAAACACAAAAACTTCCTCCTTCCGCCGGGCTTGATGGGTGGCATTCTCTGCGCTTGACTTACCCTTCCCGAGCGCTATATTGTGCAACAGTTACAACGGAATTTTAGCACCTGATACCACTGCTGTCAAGTTATCGCTCTAAAATGCGGGCTTTGGCATAGGTGCGGTAGACCTTATCAATCTTCACCAAAACCCTCTTCCCGATATAATCCCTGCCATTTTCAATATCGATAATATAGCCATGGAGGCGTGCTATCCCGTCACTGTCATTTGTGGCATGGACATCTTCCACTTCTACATCAAGAATCTCTCCCGGCCTGACCGGAGCAGATAGGGCAAGGATCTCTTCCTTACTGTAAAGTGCTCTGACCTGCACATCCTCTAGATGTGAGGAATCACTTCCTTTAATAATGATCTTTTTGCCGATCTCCTCTTCCAACTCCCGGAGATGGCTCCCCCCTCCACCGATGAGAAAAGCGGCTACAGATGGGTGTACCTCCACCAAAATCCCCAAAGAATCTTCTTGATCAGCTAAAGATCTGATGGCCTGACAGGCATTCATGCTGACACTCTCTTCTGAAAGAACCCTGCCTGTTCCTTCACAATAGGGGCAGGAGCGTTCAAGCAAACTGCTCAAACTGGGACGAACCTTTTTTCTGGTCAGTTCTAACAGGCC
>DUSK01000095.1 GCA_012842275.1 Syntrophaceticus sp.
TAGGGGTAAAGTAATACCAATGTTTCGTTGCTTAAATGGCCTACGAAATGGAAATGGTGTTTTCTAAAATCCAAAAGTCTATGATGATCTCGAAAAATAATATCCTATAAAAAGTTGACACCGTCAATAAACAAAAAAAATTTGACTTGGGACTGCTGTATTGATATAATATTATGAAATATTTTTGGGAGTAGCTAAAATGTTAGAGTAGCTAAAATGATTGAGAAGGTGATACTCATGGCTACTAAAGAAGTGCTGGCTGAGATCAAGCAGGATCTGGATACCTTTGTAGGGACGAGAGTCAGGCTCAAATCATTTAAGGGCAGGAACAGGGTTGTTGAGCGAGAGGGAGTCTTGGAACGCACCTATCCCAATATTTTTGTGATCAAGCTAGATGAAAAAAGAACACAGCGGCGAGTTTCGTTTAGTTATACAGATGTGCTCACAGAAAGTATTGAACTGACTGTCTTTCGCGATGATGGAGAGATTAAGATAACAGCAGGCCGCGGGTAAGCGGCGGTAACCGGTGAATCAACTTCCCTCCGGATTTATATCCGGAGTTTTTTTTTGCCAGGGTTGGGGTAACACTCTTTCAGCAGCAGCCATATACTGGAATAAAAAACAGCAGAGTAAATCCTGCTGTGGTTAATATTTTAAATTGTCATCATGAAGGAGGTAAGTGCTTTGAGTAATAAGGAGTGCAGAGAGTGCAATCCCGATCCTGAAGTGCAAGAAGGCGAAGCTTTACATATGCCACCATGCTTTGGGCTTGATCCAAACTGTGCGGAGTGCTGCAAGGTTCTGACTGCTAACAACAGGGCCAGATGGGGGATCACCGGCAAATTTGAACACTTAGACTGTGAGTGTCATATGATCTGTGTCCAGGATGTGCTGTTGATCTGCGCCATGGATAATCAGTATGTGGATATTCCGGTTTGTTTGTGTGATGGAACAGCCTCCTGCCGGGGTTCTGTTGTGGGGCCTTTCGAGCCTGTGAGCTGTGAGGCCTTTGTGACCTGTGCCAGTGCAGAACTGCAGCCTGATTGTGATGGTGTGGATATCAGGGTTGGCTTCCAGGCTGTTGTCAGGTGTGACACCACCTTTGTGGTCTGTCAATCAGAGGTTTTCAGAAAATGTAATTTCTTTGATTTCTTCACTTTCCCCGGTGGTGAAGGTTTCCCCAACACCGCAGCAGGGAAAAGGGCCTTCAAGGACATTGTAAGGAAAATCGATGGCTCCTGTCTGGATATCGATATTAAGAAGTGCGACATCATTGATACAGCAAACCCAAGAATAAGAATAGTATTTAAACTTGTCAACAAGCTGTGGAAGCACGAAAACCTGCTGGTATCAGCTATCAGGCCCTATGGCGGGAGATACTTAAGCGATCGGGATATTGTGGTGAAAAGGGAATTTGGCTCACCCCAAATGATACCTGAATGCAATAATGAGGTGCCAGTGTAAACAGCTAAAATTTGCAATTTATCGTGTAAGGAATGCCAGAGGGGCAAACCGGATAGGTTGCCCCTTTTTTTGGTCCTTAAATTTGGGTTGTTGGGAGAAGACGCCTAGACTTGTTATTGCCCCATGATAGTTTTATAGCCCATAAGTTTGGGTTGTTGAGAGAACTGATCTGCGGAACTATTTATTCTGAAGCGTTTATTTCAGTATCAAAGAGTTTGAATCTGAACAGATCTTCTATGCGCTCCAATGTTTTTTCAATGTTCTTGAGGGAGGAACTGATTTCTTTGAGAAGTTGGTTTCTTTCTTTTTCTTTTAAATCCTCTACCGGATTCCATGTATTCTGTAACCTGAATTTCGTTGGCCCCTGAAGAGGTATGGATCTGTTTTCCACTTCTTTCTTCACTATTAACACCTTCCCTTCCGGTAATTGTCATATCAATGAAGCTTTATTTTCTAACCGCCCGGGTTTATTCGGCGGGGTTCTGATTTTCTCTCCATCATATTCCTTCTTTAATTCATCTGATACATCAAACAGACACCTTTACCCCCTTCCCTTGAATATACTGAATTGACAAAAAAGAGGAGGGGAGGATGGATATGCGGAAGCTGATGCGTTCCCTAGGGATTGCCAAAGAGCGCTATACAGAACTTCCCAATGTGATCGGTGTGGGGGTCGGCTATAAAAAGCGCGGCAGACAGGACACCGGTGAGCCGGCTATCCTATTTTTTGTTGAGAAAAAAGTGCCTGTCGAAGCTTTGGCAATTGATGAACGTGTTCCCAAGCGTATCGGACGCAGCTGTACAGATGTAATTGAAGTTGGGGAGATACGCTTTCTTGGCCGCACAGATAAACTGCGGCCGGCAGTTCCCGGATCCAGTATCGGCCATTACAAAGTTACTGCCGGTACCTTTGGGGCTGTGGTGCGGGACCGGGAAACTGGGCAGTTATTGATCCTTTCCAATAACCATGTTTTAGCCAATTCCACTGATGGCATTGATGGGAGATCAATGCCCGGGGATCCCATATACCAGCCAGGTGTCTATGACGGAGGAACAGAACAGGACCTAATAGGCCACCTGGAAAGATTTATTCCCATTTACCGGTTCAACAGGTCTGCTGACTGTAAAGTTGCTGCTATGGGAGTTAGGGCTGCCAATGCGGTTCTACATGCCTTTAAGCCCAATTACAGGATGCGGTTGGAAAAGGTGGGGGCCGAAAATCTGGTGGATTGTGCGGTTGCCCGTCCTGTGGATCCAAAGGAAATCAGTTCTGAAATCCTGGAGTTGGGCACTGTCAAGGGTATTGTGGATGCAGAACCCGGAATGCCGGTTAAAAAAAGCGGTCGCACTTCAGGGGTTACAAAGGGGAAGGTGACCGCTCTGCATGTAACCTTAAATGTATCTATGGGCACTAGTTCTGATGTGGTGCGTTTCCATGACCAGATTATGTGTGAATTAAAGTCAAAGGCGGGAGACAGCGGTTCTCTGGTGTTGGATGAAGAAAACCGGGCAGTAGGGCTGCTTTTTGCCGGTTCTGAAGAATTTACGGTTATCAACCCCATTAAAACTGTATTAGATAAGTTAGGCGTTGATCTGGTATGAAATATCCGGATTTAGGAATTGCTCTGGGGGGAGGAGGGCTCTTAGGGGTAGCACACATCGGTGTTTTGGAGGTCCTAGAAGAGAACGGGATTTTACCGGCTATTGTGACCGGTACCAGTGCAGGAAGCCTTGTAGGCGCTCTCTATGCTGCCGGAGTAGAACCTTCAGCCTTAAGAAAACTGTCAGTGAGCTTGCAAAAAAAGGATCTCTTCTCCTGGAATTTTAACCCTTACTCCTTTATCAGGTTTTTGTTGGATAACCTTAGGGATATGGCCAATTTTTTAGAGGCGTCCCCAAGAGCCTTGTTCAGTGGGGAAAAGATCAGTGAACTGGTTGTTAATCTTACCAAGAAAAAACGCTTTAATGAGATCCCGGTGACTTTCGGTGTGGTGGCAGTGGATCTGATCACCGGAAAAAAAGTGGTGTTTTCCAATAAAGTGATCAATCTGTCACCGGAAACCCTGTATTTCCCCAATGCTCCCTTAGGCTTGGCTGTCCAGGCCAGTTGTGCCATTCCCGGTGTTTTTGAACCGGTTCCCTACCGGGGGGCACTGCTCGCAGATGGTGGGCTTGCCGAAATGGTACCTGCTCAACTGGCACGCCATTTGGGCTCCCGTATTGTAGTGGCAGTGAGTTTAAAAAGAATGGGGAGTGTACAGGAACCGGAAACCCTTATCCGTGTGATCCAGCGGAGTATCGATATTATGACACTGCAGAACACGCAGCTTGATCTGAAGTTCGCTGATCTTGTTATTGACCCCCTTGCCTTTGATGCCAGCTTAGGGGATTTTGAACGGGTGCCTGAGCTATTAGATCGTGGGCGCCAGGCAGCCGAGAAGGCGATTCCGGCTTTGAAAAAGCTGTTGGGGATCAATAGCTAGGAACACTTTCAATAAATGCCCATATTATGGGATGGGACAGAAAGAAAGACTAATGGCATTAGCTGGTACAGCAATGACAAAAAGTGAAAGGGGGATTTGGTGATGGGCGGTTTTACCTATGATGAAAAGGCGCTTTCAGTTTTTAAAAGCCTGCGGCCCTACCTTGGCCCACAGGGAAACGGCTGTCTTATGGCTTTAGAAAGCATACTTGAGTTGCTTAATAGTGAACCAGCTAAAAAAGCGCTGGATTCTTTAAAAATCCTTAGCCCAGGGGAGGGGTTTAAAACCCTAGAACTGGAGAGTAAACAGCCTAAGTATTTGAGCCCATCTAAGCTTTTTCTACTGCAAGCCTTGTTATTTTTAGCCGATGCTCCTGTGTCAGCTAATATGGTTGTTGAAAGAGCAGAAAACGAAGAGGTCACAGAAGAAAATCATAACATATTGGATTATGATGCTTACGTATAAAAGGTAAAAATTGTAACACTTTGCTTTGAACAACATATTATGGAGTAAAAAACTAACTGATGTGGGTTGAATTGTAACAGATATGGTGCCCGCATTCAGACTGGAGGGATAATATGGAATCTAAGGGATTTGGTTTTGGTGGCGGATTTGGAGTCAATAGTTGGGCTTTTATTCTCTTCCTGATTCTGGTTTTGCTCTTCTTCGGTGACAATTAAATTCCTGACTGAAAACTTGTAACACCTTTCCTCAAAGAACATATTATGGTGTTGAAAAAAACAACCAGCTGAGGAAGGTCCGAAGCTGAGATGATTAGGAGGGATAATGGATGGAGGCAAAGAGTTTTGGTTTCAAAAATAATATTGCGTTTATATTGTTCTTGATTCTGATTTTGCTCTTTTTCGGTGATAACTAAAATATATAAGGCACCCGCTTAGGACGGGTGCCTTTAGATTACAGCACAAAGCTTTTAACCCAAGACTTGTAACCCCTTTCCTAAAAAAACATATTATGGTGTAGAAGCCTGATTAATTTTCGGTCAGGTGGGATTTACCCGAATTTTGAATGGAGGGATGGTAATGGAATCCAAGGGATTTGGTTTTGGCCGGGGATTTGATGGCAAATTTGCACTGATCTTATTCCTGATTCTGATTCTGCTTTTCTTCGGGGATCACAGATGGTAAACGGTTTTATAGTTTAAACTTTGTACCGGGTTTGCTGGGAGGCCACCCGCATTTACGGTGTGGCCTCCCCTTATCAAAACGGCAGCAAAAGAAGGGGAGGAAGATGGCAGTTGTTATGTATGATGAGAATGCGATTCAAGTATTAAATAGTTTTCGTCCTTATCTGGGACATAAAGGCAATCTGATCCTTGATACCCTTAACGGGATATTAGATTTACTTTCCAGTGAATCTGTTCAAGAATTCATTTCCCTGGTGCATAATTCCCAGCATAATTCCAGTGATCAGCATGCCCGGCAGTTATTTGAAGGCCAAGAAAAGAGGGAGGCCAATCCTTTTACCCTTTTCCTGATTCTGATCTTACTCCTTCTTTCTGATTTTAATGAAAGCCCAATATCATGAAATAAATGACCCGGAGGGATAAATAATGTCTGATTTGGAAGCCTATAGAATTCCTAAAAGTGTGCTGAATTCTATTTTGAAAAAGCTAGAAAAACAGATGAAAGACAAAGAAATAAGAGGGACCAGTAAGGACAGGGCTGTTATTGTGGTTATAAGCGGCAGTTTCCAGGTGCTCAGTGTTCAAATAAACCAGCGTTTAGTAAAAAATCCTGCTCAATTAGAAAATTCGGTTGCTGAAGCTGTTGATGACGCCCTACAGAAAGGGATCGAACTGTTAAAAACAGAGGCACAAAAACTTCTGGGCAACTGAGTAGATTCGGTAACCTGCAGTTGTTTTGTGAATACAATAAAGGGAATGTTCTATAAAAAGTTCTTTAAGGGAGATGATCTTTTGGTTGGGGAGCAGGATTTAGGTGGGCGTGATGTCAGTATTAGGTCGCTGATGGCCAGGACCTTTGAACTGCTGGACAAAAAGCAGCTGGATCTTTCGGAAACGATAACTGTGCTTTCTTTGTTTACTTTGATGGATATTGTAAATCTGGCCAGGGAAAAGGCTTCTTCTGGTTTAGGGACAGCCGGTGGAAAAGATCTGTTAGCTATGTTGAGCGGTATGCTGACCTCGGGCCAAAAAATGGGGCCGGAAATGCTGGCAGGCGTGCAACAGAAATCCGGGAAAAGTATCAGCCCTCAGCTGCTGTCCACTCTGCTGTCCTTGCTAGGAGATAGTGCTAAGGGAGAATCAGCCGGAGAGGAAAGCAGCAAACAAAAAATGGTTTCTTCCGAACGGCGCCCGGGGAGGGAGTTGTCACGGTATCCTGAAAAATGATAGCAGTTAGGAGGGGATGAGCATGGGCAAGGCCAAAACTGTAGAAAGAATTTTCCTGTTCGAACATATCTACGGCTGTGGCTATGATCACGGTTATAAGGACGGCTACAAAGATGGCTTTGCCGCAGGCTATCAACGGGCCAAAACAGAGTGCAGAGATGGTATCTGGAAGGCAGGAAGGGATCAGGGCTATTTGGAGGGCCTTGAAGAAGGGTATTTGGCAGGCAAAAAGGATGCTGATGCGATCTTTGACCAGGGCTGGGACCAGGGGTACAGAAGGGGTTATGAGGATGGGGCTGCTGGTTCCGCGGGCACAGAAAGGCTTAAGCCCTAATTTATTAAAATTTTACATAAGGTCCTAATTGTATAAAAAAAAGACAATATCTGCGCATTGGTCACCTGTTTATCTTTGATGAGGGATAGAGGACTAATGGCAACTTCGCCAAATTGATAGGAGTGGCAGTATAATTATGACAAATTTTCTCGAAAGGAGACGACAAACAGGTGATTTCCAAAAAATTGCGCTATTCTATCTCCGCCATTCTTGTCGGTATACTGCTCACAGTGATGCCCTTAACAGCTTTTGCGGCCACAAGGTATGTCTATTATCAGGGCAGTCTCAGTGATCAGCTGTTGATCAGTATCCTGAAAAGGGTTTTTCCTTGTGATGATTTAAAAATCATACGCCCCCAACCGGTTCCACAGCCTGAACCAGAACCACAGCCGGAACCGGAACCGGTGCCTCAGGATCCGCAGCCTGAGCCTCAAGAGCCAGAGCCTGAGCCTAAGGATCCACAGCCTGAACCTGAGCCTCAGGAGCCGCAAAAACCTGATCCACAGCCACAGCCACAGCCGCAACCGCAACCACAACCTCAGCCACAGCCACAACCTCAACCACAGCCGCAGCCTGAACCTAAACCTGGCTCTGATGTGATTGCTCTGACCCAGGATGAACAGAAGATGATCAATCTGGTCAACCAGGAGCGACAGAAACACGGGCTGAAACCTTTAGAGGTAGATTATCAATTGGTGAAACTGGCCAGGATGAAAAGCCAGGATATGGTGGACAAGAATTATTTCAGTCACCAGTCGCCAACCTATGGCTCTCCCTTTGACATGATGAAAAATGCCGGAGTGCGCTATCGCTGGGCAGGAGAAAACATAGCCGGTGCCGGCACTGTTGAGAGGGCGCATACCGCTTTGATGAATTCTGAGGGGCACCGCGCCAATATTTTAAATCCGAACTTTACCCATATCGGTGTCGGTATAGTTAAAGGCGGCCCCTATGGAATGATGTTTACCCAGATGTTTATTGGAAAATAGGCTAATCCAAAAGACAGAACAAAGGGAAGAAGTCACCCATTAGAGGAAAAAGGAAAGCATTGTGCATATAATACAGAATTTACCTGAAACCGCTGTTATTTCTTGCAGCGGTTTCTTTATTGGTTAAACACACCCTCTTGATCCAGCAGACATATTATATTACAGAAAAATGTGTCCTGGAAAAGGAGGGAGAATAAATGAACAACTGTGAAACATTAAAGATCGAACATGTTGTCGGTGAGAGATCAAAACAAGCTGTTGTACAGGGTGATTTCCAAGTACCCGAACCCAAACCGGGAATAGAAAAAATTATCTCTATCGATAAAACAGTGAAGATAAAAAAGGTGGAAGTGATCAAAAATAAAGTGATCATTGAGGGGCACCTCAATTTGCAGATCGTTTATGCTGCTGACTGTCCCGACCAGCCGGTTCATCATACCCATGCACGTCTGGAATTTACGCAGTTTGTGGATATACCAGGTGCTGAACCGGGAATGAACGCATGGGCAAAGGTGAAGGTCGAGGATGTCCAGGGAAAGGTAAAGGGCCACCACGGGCGCCTATTTGATGTTACAGCTATTATCTTCATTCAGGTGAAGGTAACAGAATTAGCTGAGATCTCCTTGATGGTAACACCGCCTCCGGGAGTAAACGCCATTACCGAACGGCTGCGCATTGAGGAAGTGATCGCTGAAGGCACTACTCAGGCAATGGTTTCCGGCCGGTTCCGGGTACCACCGGAGAAGCCCCCTGTAGAAAAGGTGCTGGATGTGGATGCCAGTGTAACAATTACAGATAAAAAGATCATTCAGGACAAGGTAATTGTTGAGGGGGATATTAGCCTGCAGATCATCTATGTGGCTGCCCTAGCCAGCCAACCTGTCCACCATATGCACCAGACACTGCATTTTACCCAGTTCATTGAGGTTTTTGGCGCTGAACCGGGGATGAATGTCACAGTTGATGAGACCATCACACACACCAGTTTCGATATGATAAACCCGCACACAGTAGGTGTAGAGGTGATCATTGACCTGACCGCCAAGGTAACCGAACCCAGAGAACTGGATGTTGTGGTGGATCTGTTAGGGGTAGAGACCTCCCGGGAACTGCTTAGGGTGGATAATGTTGTGGGAGAGGACCACACCCAGGTTAATATTGCCGAACTTGCGCACATCCCCATCGAAAAGCCTGCTGCTGTCAAAATCTTAGATATCAAAGTGCATAAGGTGGAAGTCCTGCCTGAGGATGTGGCCATTATCAAGGATAAGGTGATTGTCAGCGGGAAGATCGAAGCACAGGTGCTCTATGTCAGCGATATGCCTGATCAGTCTGTGCATCATTTTGAGGCCAAGATCAAGTTCCGCAGCTTTATTCCAATTCCCGGCGCCATGCCTGAAATGTCAGCCCAGGTACAGGCGGCAGTGGAGCATGTGGCAGGGCGTATAGACGGTGCCACCAGAAGGCCGACCCTGGAGATAATTCTCAATTTAACGGCCCGGGTTGTGGAAATGGTACAGATCTATGTGGTGGTCTGTGAGGAAATTGGGCCTGTGCCACCTCCTACACCAAGCTGTCCTTTTGAACACGTGGTGCAGCCCGGTGATACCATCTACAAATTGTCATTGAGGTACAATGTTTCTGTTGACAGTATCCTTGCCCTCAATCCAGGGGTTGATCCTTATAACCTCCAGATCGGGTCGGTTTTGATTATCCCCTGTGACCCGTAGAACCAATTAACTGTGTACCCTGTCTGTCGATTTGACAGCAGGGTTTTTCTTTTTTTTACAGGAAACTGTTTAATGCTTCAATATTTGGTAATAATATGCCCCAAAGACCGCTTTAGGGAGAGAGGGGTTTAATGATGAAAAAACTGATCTGTGCCTTTTTCCTCAGCCTAGCTTTATATTCCTTACTGGCCTTGCTTCCGGTGGAGGGCCAGCAGGGTCAGCCGGTAGAGGGGGTTGTGCGCTTTCATGTGATAGCCAACAGCGACAGTTCCGCGGATCAGGAACTGAAACTTGCGGTGCGGGATGAGGTTCTTGCTTACCTGCGTCCGGAACTGGAAAATGTGCAGGACAAAGAAACAGCTGCACAGATAATTCAGAGCAGATTATCACAGATAGAGGAAGTGGCTGAAGGTGTGCTGTGTTCACAGGGTTGCAGTGATCAGGTAAAGGCTTATTACGGGGTTTTTGACTTTCCGGCCAGGACTTACGGAGAAAAGACCTTTCCTGAAGGGAAATATGAGGCTCTCAGAATAGTGCTGGGAGCAGGCGGCGGTAAAAACTGGTGGTGCTGTCTCTTCCCACCCCTGTGTTATGCGGATTTAACCAATACCGCCCGGCAGTTTATGGAAGGAGAGACTGAAGGCAGTGAGCGGTTAAACAATGAAGCTGAAGGAGATGCTGAAACAAATGAGGGGGAGGGAGAAAAATATTATCTGACCAGCAAGATCGGTGAGTGGCTGGAAAATTCAAAGGATAACCCCATTCTTTCCTGGCTCTGGCCCTATAATAGTTAAACAGCGATTATTGTGGCCAGCCAGAGGAGAGCAAAGCCCAGGATCAGGCCCAGCCAGCACCAGAGCAGGTGCTTGCTCAGGGCTGCAGGGAGAAGTTCATCTTTGACAAGATAGAGCATGGCTCCTGCGGCCAGTGCCAGGAGAAAAGAGAGGTGGTGCGGGGAAAGGCGGATGATAAAAAGCCCAAAGATGGTCCCTAATGGTGTGAATAAACTGACCAAAATGTTGATCAAAAGGATCTGTCTGTACCTAAGGCCGCCCATTTTCAAAGGGGCGGCTGTGGCTATTCCTTCCGGTATATTATGGAGAGCGATGGAAAGGGCCAGTAAGGGGCCGAGTTTTCCGCCGGCTGCATAGGCACCGGCGATGGCCATTCCTTCAGGCAGGTCATGGAGGGCGATCCCTATTGCCATCAGGTAGCCCAGACGCCTCATGGCGCTGTCTTTGTGAAAGGATAAGCTGATGTTGCGCGTCGTCAGGAAGCGGTCCAGCAGAAAGAGAATACCAGCGCCGGTTATCATGCCTTTAATTGCCTGCAAAGGGGTGCCGGTTTTTAGTGCTGCCGGGATGAGATCCAGTGTCACTACAGCCAGCATTACCCCGGCAGCCCCTCCTAATATAAGAGCCAGAGTGCGCTGCCCCGGGTATTTGGCAAAAAGCACTAACAGGCATCCCAGAGCGGTAGCCATTCCGGCAAGTAAACTGGGGATCATGGCGTTCATGCTGCCACCTGCCTTCCGCTTACAATATACGCTAATAATTGCAGCTTATTCTTGTTCAACTTTGTGAAGGGGTGTTTTCTAGTGTCTAAACAGGGTAAGGGTACACTGGTGGTCATCGGTGGTGCAGAGGACCGGGAGCATAAATGTTTGATCTTGAAAAAATTCGCATCCTTAGCCGGTGGAAAAGAGGGTAGGGTGGTAGTGGTTACTGCCGCCTCTGCCGACAACCGGACTACAGGGGATCTGTATCTCTCTCTTTTTCGGGAACTGGGGGTGGGGGATGTTTCGGTTTTGCATGTGGATACCCGCCAGGATGCCTGCACACAGGCTGCTGAGGAAACACTGGAGAAAGCCACAGGGGTCTTTTTCACCGGAGGTGACCAGCTCCGTTTGACCAGTACCTTAGGGGGTACCCGGGTGGATCAGGCCCTACACAAAGCATTCCGGAGGGGTGCTGTTATCGCCGGTACCAGTGCAGGGGCCTCTGCGATGAGTGAAACCATGATTGTGGATGGTGAGGAAACTGAGGCCCCCCGCAAAAATACGGTACAGATGGCACCAGGTTTGGGGCTCTTAAGGGGGGTGGTTGTGGACCAGCACTTTGCCCAAAGGGGGAGGTTGGGTAGGCTGCTTGCTGCTGTAGCCCAGTACCCTTATGTGCTGGGTGTGGGGATCGATGAGGATACAGCTATCGTCGTATCAACAGAGGGAATCTTTGAAGTGGTGGGTTCACAAACAGTAACAGTTATTGACGGCAAGCAGATCAAAGAAACCAATGTTTCTGTTACTGCTCCCCAGGAACCGCTGGCTTTGACCAATGTGCTGCTCCATGTCCTCCCTGCCGGTTACAAATTTGATATCAAGAACAGGCATCCCCTGCCTATGAATAATCGGAATCTATAATTGTAAAAATAGGAACGGTCATAACACTGGTTTTTCAAGGAGGTTTCTCATTGTGATCATCCTTAAAACCCGGGTCATCGAAGGCCGGAATGTCTGGAGCCATTCTCCGGTCCTGGTGGCCCGTCTTTACTTGGCCCCGGGGGAGCGGAAAACAACAGATAAAATACCTGGCTTTGCTGATACTGTTCTGAAGCTGTTGCCGGGCCTTGCTGAACACTCCTGTGGCCGCGGCTACCCCGGTGGGTTTGCTGAGCGGTTGCGGGAAGGGACCATGCTGGGTCATGTTGTGGAACATATCGCTATTGAGCTTCAGGTTGAGTCAGGCTTTCCTGTAAAATACGGTAAAACTGTCCGGGGGGACAAAGCCGGTATTTGGGAAGTGATCTTTGAGTACGGCACAGCTCAATTGGGCAAGGCCGCACTGGAAACTGCTGTGGCTTTTGTTTCTGCTGTCTTAAAAGGAGATTCTTTTTGTGTGGCAGAAGCACTGACCAGACTGCGGGAGTTGGGTGCTGCCACAGGGCCGGGACCAAGTACTGAAAGCATTCTCAAGGCATGTAAAGAGAGGGGTATCCCGGTGCTCTCTTTAGGTGATGACCTCTATCAATTGGGGTATGGCTGCTGTCAGAAGAGAATTCAGGCCACTATTACCTCTCAAACATCTGCCCTGGCTGTGGATACAGCCCACAATAAGGAAGCCACCAGGAAACTATTAAAGGCGGCGGGACTGCCGGTGCCCGCAGGAGGGCCGGTGTCCACTCTGCAGGAGGCTTTAACAGTTGCCCGGGAATTGGGATATCCGGTTGTGATCAAACCCTGCCGCGGCAATCATGGGAAGGGTGTTGTGCTGGATATCAAAAATGAGCAGGAACTGGAAACAGCCTTTAAGCTTGCAAAAATCCATGACAAGGAAGTCCTGGTGGAAAAATATATCAAGGGCAGGCATTACCGCATTCTGGTCATCGATGGAAAGATGGCAGCTGCTGCAGAGCGTTTTCCTGCTTCTGTAATGGGGGATGGTGTCCATACCATCAGGGAGTTGGTGGAGATCGCCAACCAGGACCCCAGGAGAGGGAAAGGGCATGATCTGCCCTTAACCAAATTGGAGGTGGACCCCATCAGCATCCTGGAATTGAAAAGACAGGGCTACCACCCTGACAGCAGACCTGAGCGGGGGGTTGAGGTTTTTTTGCGCAGGAATGCTAATTTGAGTACAGGGGGCAGTGCTGTTGATGTAACGGACCAGGTGCATCCGCAGAACGCCTGGATGGCGGTTAGAGCAGCCCGGATCCTGGGGCTCGATGTGGCCGGTGTGGATATTGTAACCCCTGATATTCGAAAACCCATCAGGGGCAATGGAGCCTTGATTGAGGTAAATGCTGCCCCGGGGTTCAGAATGCACCTTTCTCCGAATAAAGGAACACCACGGGATGTGGGGAAGCAGTTGGTGGACTATCTTTTTCCCCCAGGCAGCCAGCTAAGCATTCCGGTGATCTCTATTACTGGAACCAATGGAAAAACGACAGTCACCCGCATTCTTGGTCACCTTTTCCAACAGCAGGGGCTCAATGTGGGGATGACCACAACAGGAGGGATCTATATCAACAATACTTGCATCCTGGAGGGGGACACCACAGGACCGGAAAGCGCCCGCACCCTTTTGCAGGACCCTACTGTGGAAATGGCCATTCTGGAAACAGCCAGAGGGGGGATCCTGCGGGCTGGTCTGGGTTATGATCTGGCTGATGTTGCTGTGGTGACCAATATCGCTTCTGATCACCTGGGGCAGGATGGTATTGAAAGCTTAGAGGATCTTTTCTGGGTGAAGTCATTGGTGGTGGAAGCGGTTAAAGATGATGGTTATGTTGTGCTTAATGCTGATGATCCCTTTGCCCCACGGCTGGCTGCTGCCTCTCGGGGTCAGGTGATTTTTTTTAGCCTCCATGAAGACAATGTCCTGGTGCGCCGCCAGCTGGCAGCAGGGGGAAGTGCTGTGTTTGTCAGGAATGGGATTGTTTATTATGGTAGAGGTAAGGAACTGCTGCGTTTGATCAGAGTAAAGTCCATTAAGGCCTCTATGGGCGGCCGCGCCTTGCATAATCTGGAAAACGCACTGGCTGCAGCAGCCGCAGCTGTAAGCTGCGGTTTATCTCCGATCGCTATCAGGCGCGGTTTGCGCACCTTTACTGACAACCCAGGGCGCTTGATGATCTATCAGATAAGGGATATCACTGTCATTGTTGACTACGGGCACAACGGGCCTGCTTTCCGGAGAGTTGCCGAATTTGCCAGGACACTGAATCCCCGCCGTTTGACCGGTGTTATCGGAGTTCCAGCTGACCGGAGAGAGGACTTGATCATCCAGGCGGGAGAGGTGGCAGGTGAAAAATTTGATGAGGTCTATATCAGGGAGGACAAGGAACTACGGGGTCGTGCAGCTGGTGAAACAGCCGAACTCCTTTATACAGGTGTCCGCAGGGCCGGCTTGCCTCCAGGGAAGGTCCATATCATCCCTGATGTCATTGATGCCTTAAAGGAATCTCTCCGGGAGGCCAAAGCGGGTGATGTTGTTGTGGTGTTTTATGAGGAACTGGAGCCTGTACTGGAATTCCTGCGGACAGCAGAGCAGGGGGATAAAAAATATGCGGTAAAAGCCGCCTTAGGTAGAAGCAATGGTTAGAAGTTCTTTGCATATAGTTGTCAGTATTGGGAGTTGAGCATATTAAGATTTAGCAGTAAAATCATAGTAAAACAAAAAGAGTTTAATTATAGCTTTAAATTTATATGATTTCAGATAGGAATAAAAAGTGGGAAATCATCATTACTTCATATGCCAAGGTCAACCTTACCCTGGATGTGGGTGATCTCAGACCAGATGGCTACCATGAGATCGCTTCTGTGATGCAGACCATCACCCTTGCTGATACTCTCTGGTTTGCCAGAATCCCCTCCGGTATTGAGGTCATCAGTGATAATTCAGGAGTCCCCTCTGGCTGTGCCAACCTGGCTTACAGGGCGCTGGAAGTGATCGCTCACCAGCTCCCCGGTGGTGTCAGAGTGTTGATCGAAAAAAGGATACCCTGGGGTGCGGGTCTGGGTGGAGGAAGCAGCAATGCTGCGGCAGCTTTAAAAGGGGCTGATCTTCTTTATAACTGCGGCATGAAAGAGGAGGAGTTGCTTGCTGCTGCAGCAGAGGTTGGCTCTGATGTCCCCTTTTTTATTAAAGGGGGCACGGCCCTGGCTGAAGGAAGGGGTGAAAGACTGACTGAGTTGCCCCGGTTGCCTGTTTTCTGGCTTGTGCTGGTCAAGCCACCCTTTACAGTCAGCACAGCCGAAATTTACAGCCTTTATCAGGGCAAAGGGGGGAAGCCACGCACACCGGGGCTGATTGAAGCCTTGCAAAAAGGCGAACACCATAGGATTCCCGGTTTATTGGGCAATGACCTGGAGGGTGTTACGGTCAGCCTTCATCCGGAAATAGGGGAGATCAAACAGCAGTTGTTGCTGTTGGGTGCAACCGCAGCATTAATGTCAGGCAGCGGCCCCACAGTTTTTGGTTTGTTTCATGAACAGGGGGCAGCCCGGCAGGCAGCGGAGAGGATAAGAAAAGACAGCGGTTTGGAGGTGTTTGTCTGCAGAACCTGCTCTGCAGATTAAGATTATTGGTTTGTCCCTTATAGAAACTCTTCTTTAGTCGTTAGAGGAGATAGTTGCGGGTTAGTGAGTATGGTTTATCCCTGTAAGCGCAGCGACCTTACGAAGGTTGTTACTTGCCCTTGACGAAGGAGCAGGTAACGACAGCTGAAGCTCAACATGGATGTTGAGCTAGGCGACTCTGCGCCATGGATGGCGTCATAGGAGCCGGTCAGCTGTCGTCTGCGACGAGTCTTAGGGCAAGTTCAACCGAGTTCAGGAGCAAGCGCAGGGATAAACAAAAGAATACAAACGAACCCTTGAGGGTAGAAAACCGGGCGGTGGAACCATCCCCTGATCGGTAAGATAGATAAGGAGGTTATTTATGGCTGAAAATAAAGAGAGGAGATTGGTGCCGGTCAAATTGGACAGCTATAAGCCCCTGCGGGAGGTGGTTTTTGAAACCCTGCGGGAGGCGATCATTACAGGTGTCCTGCGCCCAGGGGAACGGTTGATGGAATCCCAATTGGCAGAGGAGTTGGGTGTCAGCAGAACTCCGGTGCGTGAGGCTATCCGCAAGCTGGAATTGGAAGGTTTTGTGGTGATGGTTCCCAGGAAAGGGGCCTATGTGGCAGGGATCTCTTTGAAAGATATCGCTGATGTATTTGAGGTCCGGGCTGCCCTGGAGTCTCTGGCTACTGAACTGGCAGCTGAGAGGATCACTGAGGATGAGTTGGAAGAACTGGAACGGATCCTGGTCAAAATGTCGGAAATAATCGAGAAGGGAGAGATTGAACAGTTAGTTGAGTGTGACAAGAAATTTCATGACACACTCTACAGGGCCAGCAGAAACCGGCGTTTGATGCAGATCTTGAGCAATCTCCAGGATGAAGTGCAGCGTTTTCGTTCTGTTTCCCTGGCTTACCCGGGACGGATGCGCACAGCTTTAGAAGAGCACCGTAAGGTTGTGGAGGCGCTGGCTGAAAGGGATCTTGTCCAGGCCAAGGTTCTAGCCTGGGAGCATATTGAGAGTGCGGAAAACAGCCTACTGGAAGCTGTGCGCGAGCATGAGGATATAGTTAGTGAAAGGGAAGAGTTGGTATAATTTCGATAGAGGGGCGAAGACCGAAAACATTTAAATCTGTTTTGAAAACTTTTATAAAGAGGTCGGAAATGATGATCGATAGAGTAGATGCAGTGATACTTGCCGGTGGCGGGGAGATAGAGCCGGGGACCGGTGTTAAAGGGATGCTTACCATCGGCTCCCGGATGATGGTGGAGTATGTGATTGAAGCCCTTTACAACAGCAGATATATTGATCAGATTGTTGTGGTCGGCCCTGAGGCAATGAAGGAGAACTGTATAATGCAGGGATTGCTTTTTGCTCTGCCGGGGGATACAATTCTGGACAGCTTCTCTAACGGCTTGGAAGCTCTCAATGGATCACAGCCCTGGGTACTGGCCTGTACAGGAGATATTCCTTTTCTGACCCCAGAGGCGGTAGATGATTTTATCGATAAGTGCAGGGAGAGGGAAGCAGATTTTTATTATCCCATCATCAGGAAGGAAATTGCTGAAAAGCGCTTCCCCGGTGCTAAGCGCACCTATGCCAGTTTGCAGGATGGCACCTTTACAGGAGGCAACCTCTTTTTATTAAGAAGGGATATTGTTGACCGCTGTCTCTCTGTGGCTGCGGAATTTGTCAAACACCGGAAAAACCCTGCGGCTTTGGCCAGGCTCGTTGGGTTCGGGATGTTATGGAAATATTTTTTCGGACAGCTTTCCATTGCTGAAGCGGAACGCAGAGTATCCCAGTTAGTAGGGGCCAGGGGTTCTGCGGTGATCACTCCTTATGCAGAAATTGGGGTGGATGTGGACAAACCATCGGATTTTGAACTTGCTAAGGAGCTAGTTTGCGAATAATAACTTTATTTCTTAATTTTTCAGCAGGAATCTCAACTATCTTGGCGAATACACATGGCAAATGATAACCGCACTAAAAGAGGAGGTCAATAGTTTTATGCAGGTTACAGAGGTGCGTATCCGCAAAGTGAACCAGGATGGGAGCAGAATGAAGGCAGTCTGTTCGGTGACCTTTGATGATGTTTTTGTGGTGCATGATATCAAGGTTGTCGAGGGCGAAAAGGGGTTGTTTATTGCTATGCCCAGCAAGAGAACACCCGCTGGGGAATTTCGTGATATTGCCCATCCCATCACATCTGAAGCCAGACAGGTTATTCAGGATGCGATCTTAAAGAAATACCAGGAGATGGAATAATATAATTCTTTATTGTTGATGAATATTTGGAGGGAATCGGGCATTCCCTTTTTTATTGTTCTTCATACTGTAATTGTTGAAATCTGATTCACTCAGGGAGTGAAAAACTATGGATAAGGTTGCAGCGGTGGTACTTGCAGCAGGTCAGGGTAAAAGAATGCGCTCAGATATACCTAAGGTGTTGCATCGTGTAGCGGGGGCACCTCTGGTCCGTCATGTTCTGGATGCAATAGAAGAGGCCGGTATCAAAGAGATCATTGTTGTGATCGGACAGGGTGCGGAAATGGTCAGGGAAACCCTGGGGACAGATTATACTTATGCCCTGCAGGAGAAACAGTTGGGTACAGGGGATGCGGTTTTAAAGGCACTGCCCTACCTTTCCGCTGATTGCCGGGATGTGCTGGTTGTTTGTGGGGATACCCCTCTTTTGACAGCAGATACTTTGGTGAAAGTGATCAGAGAGCAGCAGAATACCGGTTCCGCCGCGGCGGTCCTCACCAGTATATTCGATGATCCTAAAGGATATGGCCGGATTATCAGGGATAAGGACGGTTTTGTTGATGCCATTATTGAGGATTGTGATGCCACAGCTGAGCAGAAGGAAATAAAGGAAATCAATACAGGGACCTATGCCTTTACCAAAAAGGCACTGGAAGACACTATTCATCGATTAAATCCCGATAATAAGCAGGGAGAGTATTATCTGACCGATTGTATTCATCTGCTGCGCGAAGACGGGCAGCTGGTCACAGCAGTTATTGCACCTGCCCAGGAAACAAAAGGGATTAATGACCGGGCTCAGCTGGCAGCCGCAGAAAAGCTTTTGCGGCAGAGGGAGTGCCGGCGTTTAATGGATGCCGGTGTGACCATTTTAGACCCGGCAACAACTTATATCGATAAAGGTGTCAGGGTTGGCCGGGATACAGTGATTTATCCCTTCACTTTTCTGGAGGGAAAAACCGAAGTGGGCCCAAGGTGCACTCTCGGGCCCGGGTCCCGGTTGATCGATGCCAGGTTAGGGGAAGGTGTCGCTGTACAGTTCTCTATAGTGGTGGACACCAACATCGGGGACCACTGTCAAATCGGGCCTTATGCCTATTTGCGGCCCGGTAACAAATTAGCTGATCATGTCAAAGTAGGGGATTTTGTCGAACTGAAAAAGGCAACAGTTGGTTCAAGGAGTAAAATACCTCATTTAAGTTATGTTGGGGATACTATAGTGGGAGAGGGTGTCAATATCGGTGCCGGAACAATTACCTGCAACTATGACGGTGTGAAGAAATATCAGACCGTAATTGAAGACGGGGTATTTGTCGGGAGCAACACCAATCTGGTGGCTCCTGTCCGTGTAGGTAAAGATGCGGTGATCGGCGCTGGGTCAACCATCACTAAGGATGTCCCTTCAGCGTCTTTGGCTATAGAGCGCAATAAGCAAACGATCATACCTGATTGGAAAGAAAAAAAGAAGAGAAAAGGGGATTAAGGCAAGTGCAAGTGAAGGAAAGCAGTGGGAAAGAGGGGATCAGTTTGTTGCTTTATACCAAAAAGTTAAAGATTTTTACCGGAAACGCCAATCCGGAACTGGCGGAAGAGATCGCAGCCTACCTGGGTATCGAGTTGGGGAAAGCCAAAGTTTCTTACTTCAGCGATGGAGAAATCAGTGTAGCCATTGATGAGAGTGTCAGAGGGGCTGATGTTTTTGTTATTCAGCCAACCTGTCCTCCTGCCAACCAGAATGTGATGGAGCTGCTGATCATGATCGATGCTTTGAAGCGCGCCTCAGCGCGCCGCATCTGCGCGGTGCTTCCTTATTACGGTTACGCCCGCCAGGACCGGAAGTTGAAGGCACGGGACCCGATAACAGCCAAACTGCTGGCTGATTTGATCACCGCTGCGGGGGCTCACCGGGTTCTCGCCATGGATCTTCACGCCGGGCAGATACAGGGGTTTTTTGATATTCCGGTGGACCACCTCTTGGGTGTGCCCATTCTGGCGGAGTATTTCCAAAGCCTGGGCATTAAAGACCCTATTATTGTATCCCCTGATGTCGGTGGGGTTGCCAGGGCCAGAGACCTGGCCAGCCGTCTGGAAACCACCATAGCAATTGTTGATAAGCGCAGACCTCACCCCAATGTTGCTGAAGTGCTGCACCTCGTGGGTGATGTCAAGGGGAGAACAGCAATTTTGGTGGATGATATCATTGATACAGCCGGTACCATCGTCAAAGCCGCTGAGGCATTGCTGGAGCGGGGTGCGAAGGATGTTTATGCCTGCTGTACCCACCCGGTACTCTCAGGTCCTGCTAAAGAACGTTTGGAAGCCTCGCCTCTGAAAGAGGTTGTGGTGACCAATACAATACCTGTTCCCCCGGAGAAACGGTTTTCCAGATTGAAGGTGCTTACAGTGGCCCCTATTTTTGGCGAGTCTATTATCCGCATCCATGAGGATCTTTCTGTGAGCAAACTTTTTGAGTAATTGTTATGAATCCGGTTTATCATTATTGGGGGGAGGTTGTTCCTGGTCATTTTCCTCCCCCTGCATCTTGGACTGCAGTTTGCGCGCTTTTTCTATAAAACGGTTGGTGGTATTTTTTAAATTTTTGACCCCTTCTGATAGTTTCCCTTCATTCTGCTGCAGATTTTCCTCTGCTCCCTGACGCACCACAAGGACATCTTTGCCGATGGTGCGCACTTCAGATGCAGGGAGGTAGGCCTTTCCCTTCCAAAGGCTGGCAGCAGGGCTTGCGGTTACTTCGAAAGCTTCTATTTTGCCGGTTGCCGGGTCCACAAGGTATTCTACAACATGGCCCAGTGAAGTGCCTTCTTCAGTGATAATCCGGGAGCCTTTTAGCTGGACATTTTCTTTGACCAGGTTGAGGATCTGGGGCAGGCTGGCAAGCCGTTCTGCACTGCTGGCCTTTTGGATGGTTAACGCGTTATTGCCTACACTAACTACCCTAGGGTAGGGGATTACCTTTTGTTCGGGAAAGATATGGCCGCGCTGCACGATCAGTGCTGCTATTTCCCCTGCCTGAGGGTTGATCACCAACCCCCGGATGCGACCGATCTCTTTTCCTTCCTCCAGTGTGACCACAGGTAGGGAAAGATACTGACGGCTTTTGCGCACAGGATATCGCCTCCTTGGATAAGCAAAATATATGCATCTTGGCAGTAACTCTGTTAAAATATATTGGGCCAGATAAAAGGGTATGCCTGGAAAGTCTGAAGAGAGATTATTTGGGTTATCTCTTGATTTTTCTTTATTCTTCAGGCTAAACTATGGTATGATCTTTTGCGTGATTCATGGATAAAATTAAGAAAACAGGAGTGTTTGTAGATGGAAACAGTAAAGTTATCTGCTCAGTACAGGGAGCGCGGCTCTAAAGGGGCTGTGCGCGCCCTGCGCCGCAAAGGGGAAACCCCAGCGGTCCTTTATGGTAAGGGTGTGGGGAACATGCTGGTTAAGGTTCCTACTAAGGAACTGGAGCAAATCCTTAAAAACCACGTTATCGGCAGCACCCTGATCGATTTGGATGTGGATACTGGGGAAAAGAGAGAAAGCTATCTGGTGATGTGCCGTGAGGTTCAGCGGGACCCTATCCGCCGGGAGTTGCTGCATGCGGATTTTTACCAAATAGATCTCAACCAGGAGATTCAAACTGAGATCCCGGTTGTTCTCGTTGGAGAGTCCCAGGGTGTACAGAAGGGCGGAATTTTACAGTACATGCTGCGAGAGGTTACTGTATCCTGTCTGCCCGCCAAACTGCCTGAGCAAATTGAGGTTGATATCAGCGAACTGGATATTGGCGAACAGGTTACAGTCGGGGATTTAAAAGCCCCTGAAGGTGTAGAGATCCTGTCTGACCCAGAATCGGTGATCGCATTAGTTGTTGCACCGACACTTGAGGAAGAGGCAGCAGAGGAAGAAGAAGGAGAAGAAGGAGTTGCTGAGGAAGCAGCAGTTGACTCAGAACAAGGAGAGGAATAAATGTTCAAGCGGCTGCTGGAGTGGTTGCGCCCGGGCGGCCGCACCGGGTCACCGGAAAAGCTGATCATCGGATTGGGAAACCCCGGCCTCCGCTATGCCCGGACACGTCACAATGCAGGATTTGCGGTTGTCGAAAGGATAGCCGGGAAGAGCGGAGAATGGAAGGATCACCGCTTGGCCAGCATCTGCCCTGTGCAGATAGATGGCACAGCGGTTATGTTAGTACGGCCCCTTACTTATATGAATCTCAGCGGGAAAGCTGTAGAGGTTCTTTTATCCCATTGGAATTTAGACATAGAGGACATGCTGGTGATCCATGATGACCTGGACCTGCCTGTGGGAAGCATCAGGCTGCGGCCCGGTGGAGGATCAGGGGGGCATAAAGGGGTGCAGTCAATTATCGACAGCCTCCAGTGCCAATCATTTGCCCGGCTACGCATCGGCATCGGACGACCCCCTGCCGGTGAGGATGTTGTGGACTATGTTTTAAAACCCTTTTCTCCGGAGGAGCGCTCGGTATTGGAGGGTGTTTGGGAGCTGGCAGCAGATGCTGCCTGCTGTTGGGTAAAGATGGGGATTGAAACAGCCATGAACCGTTACAACAGAAGAATTTGACTAAAATTTGATCTGCCGGCCGAAAAAATGCATGAAATCTCCTATTCTGGTTAAACTATGGATAATGCTTCCTGCTGCCAAACAGCAAGGGCATAGTTTGGCCAGGGGGGAGGTGACAGAATGGCAGATGAGGATAAAGGGACCCGCGGTGATACAGGCGCCGGAGTTTCAGGTATGCTTAACCAGGGTTGGTTGGCTCACATCATAAGATTTATTGTGGCTGCGATCGTTTTAATGGTTGTGAGCTACATTACCCCCGGTTTTACCAGGCTGACTTTCTGGCATGCTTTACTGGCGGCTGTGCTTATTGCGGTGATCGGGTTCGCGCTGGAAACCCTTTTTGGCCGCAATGTTTCTCCATATGCCCGCGGCGGAGTGGGTTTTGTGGTTTCAGCTGTGATCTTTTACCTGCTCCAGTTCATTATCCCTGATCTGAGGGTGACCGTACTGGGGGCGCTTATTGCAGCTGCCATTGTCGGCATTATTGATATGTTTGTGCCAACAGGTGTACGCTGACCAAAAAGGATCAAAAAGCAGCCCAAAACCCCGTCTTTTGCAAGGCGGGGTTTTTTATTGGTCCTCCGTGGGGCAATTGTGATGCCTGCCTGATGTATAAAAGCCTTTTTGCGAATGATATAATGAACACTGAGGAAGGTCTAAAGGGGGGCTTGCCTGGCCCTGCCTCATTTTCCATTGGTCTAAACAGGTGGTTGTATGAACAATATACTAGAAACAATACCGGCTTACCAGGAGGCTTTTGATGCTGTAAAGAAAAGAGAACTGCCCCTCTTGGTTTCAGGGCTATCAGGTTCTGCTGGGCCGGTCAGTGCAGTATCACTGTTTTTAAAGGGTGGGTTTAAAGGTGCACTCCTGGTCATTGTGCCAGGGCAGGATCAGGTGAACAGCTGGGCCGCGGACTTAGAGCAGTTGCTGCCTGAGAAAAGGGTTTTGGTTTTTGACCCTGCTGAAGCCCTGCCCTTTGAGGTTGTGGCTGCCAGCAGGGAACCGGCGGCTAGGCGCTTAGAAACCCTGGCCTCCCTGCGGGCCTGTGAAGAACAGCTGGTGGTTGTCGCTTCTATCGAAGCCCTGCTCCCCAAACTGATCCCCCCTCTCTGCTGGGAAAAAGCTGCAATTACACTGCAGGTTGATCAGGAGTGCGATTACAATGAACTTCCCTTGCTGCTGGTCCAGGCCGGTTACGAAAGGTCGGAAACCGCCGAAGCCCCCGGGCAGTTTGCTGTAAGGGGGGATATTGTAGATATCTATCCCTTTTACGGCTCTCCTGTCCGTATTGAGTTCTGGGGGGATGAGATCGCATCACTGAAAAGAATGGATCCGGAAAGCCAGCGTTCCGGTGATAGCCTTGATCTGGTAAGGATCTGGCCGGTTCGGGAGTTTATCTATGATCCGGAAGGGGCAAAAGCAGCTCTGGAGAGGATCGATCAGGCCTATAAAAAGAGGCGCGCACAGCTGAAGGGAAACAAAAACGCTCTTTTACGCCTGCAGCAGAAGGCCAACAGGCTCTTGGAGATGGCCAGGACCGGGACCGGAGGCTCTTTAAACCTGGTGCAGCCCTATTTTTACCCTGAGCAGGCATCTCTTTTGGATTATTTGCCAGAGGATTCGCTGATTATTCTGGATGATCCCGGGCGCTTGCCGGAACAGATCAAAGGGCGTACTGCACTCCTGGAGTCCGATTACAGGCGCCTCTTTCAGGAGGGCGGTTCTTTCACTCCCTGGCAGGAATACTACTTTAGCGGGGAGCAGCTCTTGGCAAAGATAGGGGCCTTTCCTCTGGTCTGTTTTACCCATCTGCTGACCAGGGTAAGCATGATCGAACCGAAAACCCTGGTCACCGTCACCGTCAAAGAAATGCAGCCTTTTTTAGGGCGTCCTGATCTGTTGGCTCAGGAACTGAAGGAGATGCTGAGGAAAAAAACCACCATTCTCCTGCTCACCGGCGCAGAGAGCAGTTTGAAGCAGTTGGAGAGGGAGTTAAGGGACCGGGAAATCTCTTTTCTCCCTGCAGACAAATGGCAGCAGGACCTGCTTAAAGGGCGCCTGCAGGTAGCAAGCGGTTTATTGAGGCAGGGCTTTGAAGTGCCCGGGGTGTTAGCAGTAATCACCGCCAGGGAACTGTATGGGCGGGGGAAGACTAAAGCGCGGCACCGCCGGAAAAGTGCAGGCCGCTTGCCGGATCTCACTCCTGGGGATTATGTGGTGCATGTTCAGCAGGGGATCGGGCGCTATCTGGGCATCACCAAAAAGGAAACAGACGGAAGCATTAAGGATTATCTGGAGATCGCCTATGCGGGGGATGCCAGGCTTTTTGTGCCTGTTGATCAGGTTGACCTGGTACAGAAGTATGTGGGGCCTGAAGGGGCAACACCCCGCCTCTCACGGATGGGAGGGGGTGACTGGACACGGCTCAAACAGCGGGTTAAAAAGCGGGTTAAGGAACTGGCTCAGGATTTGCTGGCTCTCTATGCGGAGCGTGAGCGGACAAAAGGCTATGCATTCTCTCCTGATACAGTATGGCAGAAGGAGTTTGAGGAGCAATTCCCTTATGAGGAAACCCCGGACCAGTTGGAGGCCATCAAACAGGTAAAAGCTGATATGGAAAAGGCCCGCCCTATGGACCGGCTGCTTTGCGGGGATGTTGGTTTTGGCAAAACCGAAGTGGCTATACGGGCTGCTTTTAAAGCTGTTCAAGATGGGAAGCAGGTAGCGGTACTGGTTCCCACAACAGTGCTCGCCCAGCAGCATTACCTCACCTTTAAAGAGCGTTTTGCCCGCTATCCTGTACAGGTGGATATGTTGAGCAGGTTCAGGAGCCCGGCTGAACAGAGGATAACCATCAATAATCTGAAAAAAGGATTGGTGGATATAGTTATTGGGACACACCGTCTCCTTTCCAAAGATGTGGTTTTTAAAGACCTAGGGCTCTTGGTGGTTGATGAGGAACAGAGATTTGGTGTGGCCCATAAAGAAAAGATCAAAATGCTGAAAACAAATGTGGATGTACTGACCATGACCGCTACACCTATTCCCCGCACACTGCAGATGTCTCTGGGGGGGGTGCGGGATCTAAGCCTTATTGAAACCCCTCCTGAGGACCGCCTTCCAGTGCAGACCTATGTTTTGGAATACAATCCTGAAGTGGTGAGAGAGGCTATTCTCAAAGAGATTCAGCGGGGCGGCCAGGTGTTTTATGTTCACAACAGGGTGCAGACCATTTTTCGTACTGCTCACTATCTGCAAGGATTGGTGCCTGAGGCAACCTTCAGGGTGGCTCACGGGCAGATGAAGGAGGAGGACCTGGAAAAGGTGATGTGGGAATTTCTTAACCAGAAATTCCACTGTTTGGTCTGTACAACCATTATCGAGAGCGGCCTGGACTTTCCCAATGCCAACACCCTGATCGTGGAGAATGCCGATTGGTTTGGTTTGGCTCAGCTTTATCAGCTGCGGGGGAGGGTTGGCCGCTCCAACCGTTTGGCTTATGCCTATTTTACTTTTAACAGGGACAAAGTGCTCACAGAACAGGCGGAAAAAAGGCTGCGGGCACTGCAGGAATTTACTGAATTCGGTTCGGGTTTCAAACTTGCCCTGCGGGATCTGGAAATAAGGGGTGCGGGAAATATCCTGGGGGCAGAACAGCACGGCCATATGGCTGCTGTTGGCTTTGACCTCTACAACCAGCTGCTACAGGAAGCAGTGAAAGAACTGAAGGGAGAAAAGGTGCCTGAGAAAAAAGCGGCGGCTCCCCTCTTTGATCTGCGGGTTGACTCCTATCTGCCTGATGATTACATCAGAGATGGCAGGGAGAAGGTGGAGATTTACCGCCGCCTTGCCTTGGCGGAAAGCCTGGAGGAGGTAGAGGAATTGGCTGCGGAGGTGCGTGACCGTTTTGGCAGGATGCCTGAACAGGTTGTGTATCTTTTTGACCTGGCTTTGATCAGGGTCAGGGCTGCCCAATTGGGCATCAAAGATGTTCAACATAACAGAAATACCATGGCAATACGTTTTGACGATGGCTCAGCTTTGCATGGTGAGCAGCTTGCTGCCTGGAGCCGCATCTTCGGAAAACGCCTCATCTTTTCTACAGTGGCTGGGCTGGAGATCCGTATAGATACCAGAGGGCTGGCACCAAAGGATCTGGTGAAAAGCCTAAAAAAAGTGTTAACCGGCCAGCAACAGCTTTAAAAAAAGCACCCCAGTTCTTTAACATTTTTAGACAGCAGGAGATTTATAGGGAGTGGCGAAGGTCTTTTCAGTTAATTTTTTAAATTTTTTGAGGAGGAAAGTTATTGGAAAGAGCAGCAAAGACCAAAAGAATTATTTCATATCTGCCGCAGATACTGCTGTTCATTCTCATCGTTACTGTGGGAGGTATTTGGGGCTGGCGGGTATACAGCGGGGACTGGGTCGTCCAGGTCAATGGCGTAAAAATATCCAGGGCGGAACTGGACAGGGAAACAGCCTTGGCAGAGAAGTTTTTTGAGTCCTATTACGGTGTTGATTTCCAGGGTGATGAAGGTGAGGCACTGAAAAAGCAGTTGCGGCAGCAGACCCTATACCAGTTGATCGATTATGCTTTGTTGCACCAAGCAGCGGTCAGCTGCGGCCTCCGGGTCAGTGAAGAAGAGATCGATCATCAGTTATTGCTGGATCAGATGCAGGCGGGAGGAGCTGAGAGATTCCAGCAGCTGCTGAAAGAAGAGGGTGTGACCGAAGAGCAGTACAGGGAAACACTGAAGAAACTGATGATGATCGATAAACTGCAGGATTACATAACAAAGGATGTGACCGTCGGGGAAAAATTGATCCAGGAGGCTTACCAGGAATATAAGGATATGCTGGTTATACCGGAGCGGGTCAAGGTGGGCCATATTTTAGTGGAAACTGAGGAAGAGGCCAGGGAGGTTATTGCTCAACTTAAACAGGGAAGCGATTTTGAGAAGCTGGCTGAACAGAAATCTATCGACCCCTCAGCCAAACAAAATAAGGGAATCTTGGGCTATATCGGAAAGAACGACAGCAGCATCGCTGAGGAGTTTAAAAATGCCGCCTTCTCCCTTTCACCTGGTGAGTTCAGCCAGGAACCGGTGAAAACCGAATTCGGCTATCATGTCATCTGGTGTTTTGACAAAAAAGCTGCAGGTACTGCCACTTATGAGGAGGTCAAGGACAGCCTTTCCCAGCAACTGATCGCTCAGAAAAAACAGGAGAGGCTCAGTGAATATCTAGAGAAATTGAGAATGAACTGCCGGCTTTTCTGGCACCCTGATTATGAGCTTTAATATTCCGGTGTGTTTACCTTTTGGCTTTATCACCAGTTCAAGGATGGAAAGGTTAAAAATATCAACTTAAGCATGGAAAAAAATGAATAAATCCCCCAATTTGGTTATATACTATTCCTGAAGATTCTTATAAAAGGGGGGATAGAACTTGAAGGCTACAGGTATTGTTCGACGCATTGATGATCTAGGTCGTGTTGTAATTCCAAAGGAAATTCGCCGGACCCTACGAATTCGGGAGGGGGATCCCCTCGAAATCTTTGTAGACCGGGAAGGAGAGGTAATTCTTAAGAAATACTCACCCATCAATGAACTGGGTGATTTTGCCAAGGAATATGCTGATTCTCTCCATGAGGCAATTGGTCACATTGCCTGTATTGCCGACCGTGATAACATCATTGCGGTAGCAGGTGCACCTAAGAAAGAGTTTTTGAATAAACCGATAGGGCCTGCGGTGGAACAGGTGATGGAGGAAAGGAAACCGGTGCTGATCGCCAAAGCAGGGGAACACGCTGTTTGCAACATCTGTTTGACCAATGATGAAGAGGAAGAATGCAAATACTCCAGTGAAGTAATCGCTCCCATCATTGCTGAAGGTGACCCGATCGGCGCGGTAATCCTTTGCTCCAAAGAGCCAAATGTGCGCATGGGAGAATTGGAGATGAAGTTGGCTGAAACTGCGGCAGGCTTCTTGGCCAAACAGATGGAACAGTAGCAATTAATAGGTGGCGTCAGCCGCCTTAAATTTTTTTTGGCAAAAATATCTTATTCCGGTATATCATCACTCCTTGTTTCGTAACATCTAATGATAGCAAGCAGGACAAACAGGGGGCTGAAGATGAAACCGGAATCTTTTTTGCGTGGAGCGGCTGTTTTAACTGTTGCGGGCCTTATTGTTAAACTGTTGGGCGCTTTTTATCGCATTCCCTTTACCCGTTTGGTAGGCAGTGAGGGCATAGGTCTTTATCAGATGGCCTATCCCATTTATACAACTCTCTTGGCTGTATCTACAGCGGGGATACCTGTTGCTGTCTCCTTTATGGTGGCAGAAAGGAGAGCTATGGGGGACTACCGGGGAGCCTGGGGGGTATTTTCCCTTTCTTTTGCTTTTCTGTTTTTTACAGGGGCATTGATGTCTCTTGCTCTCTTATTGATTTCCCCCTATCTGGCCCGGGAGGTCTTGGGTGATAGCAGGGCCTATTATTCCTTGATAGCTGTTGCTCCTGCGGTTTTTGTGATTTCTGTGACATCGGCCTTCCGCGGCTATTTTCAGGGCTGCCGTTTGATGTGGCCTACAGCCGTTTCCGAAGTGGTGGAGCAGCTGATTCGGGTGGCAACGGTTTTATGTGCCGCCTGGCTTTTAATCCCCAGGGGTGTTGAGTATGCTGCGGCAGGTGCTGCTTTTGGAACTTTTACAGGAGGCTGTGCAGGCCTATTGTTTCTCCTTTTGGTGCTCATGTTTGTCAAGCGAAGGGAGGCACAGCCGGTAAGAAAGCCCCTTCAACTGGGGGAAAAAATAAAAATCTTAAAAAAGCTGGTCCTTTATGCCTTTCCCATCTCAGCCGGTTCTCTGGTTCTTCCCTTGGCACAGGTGATCGATACCGTGATCATCCCCCAGCGCTTACAGGCGTTAGGGCTGACCATGCAGGAGGCCACCTCTCAGTTTGGCCAGCTGTCAGGGATGGCTGGGACTGTTGTCTTTCTCCCCGCTGTTTTTACAGTGTCTATCGCTATGTCTCTGGTCCCCCATCTGGCATCTTACCGCAACAATCCCACAGAAATTAGCCGAAGAATCAATTCCGCCTTGCGGATCACGATCATCATATGCCTTCCTGCGGCAGCAGGTCTGATCATGCTGGCTGCACCGGTTATGGATCTGCTGTTTGATGACCCCGGAGCGGGCCCGGTCACAGCCTGGCTGGCCCCTGCAGCACTGTTCACCGGACTGCAGCAGACTACAGCTGGGGTTCTCCAGGGCTTGGGGAACACCTGGCTACCTGTTGTTAACCTTTTAGCAGGCTGTTTGCTGAAAGGGATCTGCAATTATTATCTGACTGTGATGCCTGGGCTGGGCATCAAAGGAGCCGCTCTGGGGAGCTCCCTCAGTTTTTTTGTGGTGTTCCTGCTCAATCTGTTATGCATCATTCGGCTGACCAATTACCGCTTTTCACTGGGCTGCTTGCTCCGGCCCCTCCTGGCTGTTACAATAATGGTGAACATCATCCCTGCAGCCTATAATTTGCTTGTTCCCTGGGGCAGTTTGGCCGCTGCGGGGATGACAATTATTCTTGGTGCCGCCGTCTATTTTGCCGTACTTTTAGTGACCGGGGAAATAAGGGTTTTGAAGATGCGCTATTTTTTCAGGAAATAGAAAAGGAGCCAGAAAAGTTATGCCATCCAATGCGATTTATGTTTTAGGATTGGGACCAGGCGATATTTTGGACCTGCCAGCCAGGAACCTGAGCTTGCTGCGCAGTTATCCTGTTTATCTGCGGACAGAGAGGCATCCTGTTGTGGAATACCTGAAAAGGGAAGGGATCTCCCTTCACCCACTGGATCACTTTTATGAGGAGTATGAGACATTTGAAGAGCTTTATCAGGCTATGACCCGTTTTCTCATTGACAGGTGCCGGCAGGAGGGGGTTGTGGTTTTTGCAGTTCCCGGCAGCCCTCTGGTAGGGGAAACAGTTGTCCGCCTGTTGCGGGAAAGTGCGCCCCAGAAAAATATAAAACTGGAAATATTTCCAGCCCCTTCTTTTTTAGAATCCCTTTATCCCCTGCTGGGGATCGATCCTGCTGAGGGCCTGCTCATCGCTGACAGTTTTTCCTTTTGCGGTGGTTTTGATCAGGGATTGCTGCCTGGGACCGGCTTGATCATTATGCAACTCTACAGCCCCGCCCTGGCATCAGAGGTTAAATTAACCCTGATGGAGAGCTACCCTGATGACCACCAGGTTGTGTTGGTGCGGGCTGCGGGTGTGCGGGGGAGTGAAAAGGTGCTGACCATCCCTCTCTATGAACTGGACCGGCAGGAAACAGATCACCTGACAAGTCTTTATGTACCGCCCTTGACAGGGGGAGCTGTCCCAGAGGGTTTGACTGAGGGTGAGGTCCAAAAGGAGCCTGGACAATTCGCTCAATACCCGCTGGATCCTCTGGTGGAGGTGATGGACAGCCTCCTCGGCCCTGAAGGCTGTCCCTGGGACCGGAAGCAGACACATCAGAGCTTGAAAAAATACCTGATTGAGGAAAGCTATGAGGTGCTTGATGCCATAGATGAAGGGAATATGCATAAACTTTGTGAAGAATTGGGAGACTTATTATTACAAATAATCTTTCATGCAGCACTGGCAGAGCGTTCCGGAAAGTTTACCATATCTGATGTGATCGCGGGGATCACTGAAAAAATGATCCGCAGACACCCCCATGTTTTTGGTGATACAAGGGTTAATAGCGCTGCTGAGGTATTAAAGAACTGGGAGTCCATTAAACAGGAGGAAGGGGAGCCAAAATCCATGTTGGCAGGGGTTCCCCGCTATCTGCCGGCATTACAAAGGGCCCAAAAGGTGCAGGGAAAGGCGGCTTTAGTAGGGTTTGACTGGCCGGAAGCAGAGGGTGCAGCATTGAAAGTGGAGGAGGAGTGGAAGGAAGTCAAAGAGGCATGGGAGAAAGGGGATAAACAAGCCCTACAGGGGGAATTGGGAGATTTCCTGTTTGCTGCAGTAAACACATGCCGGTTGCTGGGTATCGATGCAGAAGAAACTCTGCGCCAAGCGGTGGATAAATTTTCCCAGAGGTTCTGCGCTATGGAAAAGAAGGCGGCAGAGCGGGGATTGCGCTTGAAAGACCTGTCACTGGCGGAACTTGATGGGATCTGGGATGAAGTTAAAGCAAGTGAAGAGAAAATTTAATATTTTTTTTGTAAAATGATCAAGAATAAGCAGGAGTTTCAAGGGTTTCGGCGAATTAGGTAGCCGAACCAGAAATTTCTTTTAGGAGGGATCTACTTGAACAAAGCAGAACTGATTGGCAGTGTCGCGGAAAAAGCGGGAATGCCCAAAAAGGATGCAGAAAAAGCTGTAAATGCTGTGTTTGCTTCTATTGAGGAAGCGCTGGCTAAAGGTGACAAGGTGCAGTTGGTAGGCTTTGGTACATTTGAAGTCAGGGAAAGGGCAGCCCGTACAGGTCGCAACCCTCAGACCGGTGAAGAGATCCAGATCGCTGCCTCACGGGTGCCGGCTTTCCGAGCTGGTAAAGCTCTAAAAGAATCCGTTAGTTAAATACCCTTCCTCTGTTTCAAGCAGAAGAAAGGATAACGCATTAAACGCCTGTGGAGCAGTTTCTGCTATGATACAGGCTTGACGTTTTTCTTTCCGGCTTCTGACATCCATTCCCGCCAGTTTTGCCTTATTGCTTTATGCCTTTATGCTTTATTTTATTATAGTCAGACCTCCATTTCCGCCAAGCTTGTTTTAGATCAGTAAGCCACCCTTTTAGTTTTTTATTTTCCGGCATCTGACCCCCATTTTTATTGCCCCGCTCTTTTAAAAGTAGGATCAAGATATGGAACTGATACTATGTACGCAATCATGGTATAATTTACTGTGGTCAAAAAGAGATAAAAACCTGCTGTTTTAAGTTTATCGATTGAAACCCAATTAAAATCTTAACAGGTTATTTAAACACTGGGGGAGAGGTCTGTAACCACCTGATTGCCCTATCTAAAGAGCTATTGCCATTTTTATGGCAAAAGCAACTCGGGCTTGGGTTGAGCTAAGTTTAAAGGGACAAAAATGAAAGGGGTAACAGTGTGCGACTGGATAAATATTTACAGGTGAGCCGTTTGATAAAAAGGCGGACCAGCGCTAAAGAAGCCTGTTTGGCGGGACGGGTCCAGATCAATGGCAAAATCGCCAAAGCCGGGAGTGAAGTAAAGGAGGGTGATGAAATTACACTGACCTGGGGAAAAAGGCTGATCAAGGTTAAGGTGGCACAGGTGCCCCTGCGCAATGTTCCCGCAGCTCAGGCGAAAACCCTTTATCAGCTTTTGGAGGAAAGAACCATCGGAACAGAGGAGTAAAGTTATCTACGCATACAATAATTCCCCCCTGTTCATACTAGGACCACAATAGAAGAGCAGGGGGAATATTATTATGAAAAGGCGGTTTTTCTATTTTTTACTTATAGCGCTGCTGATAACTCTGTTGATTCCCGCTGGGTGCAGGGAACCTGAAAAAAAACCGATTGATGAGTTTCGCTATCAGGAACCGGAAATAACCCTCTATGACCATAATACAGGAGAGAAAAAGAGGATTAAGATGGAGGAATATATTGCTGGGGTAGTGGCAGCTGAGATGGAGCCATCCTGGCCTGTAGAGGCTCTGGCTGCTCAATCTATCCTGGCACGCACCTTTACCCTACACAAGATTAAATATGAAAAAGGTGTTCCTCAGCGTGGAGCAGATGCTTCTACCAGTACAGAGGAGTTCCAGGCTTATGACCCCAGCCGCATTACCCCACGTGTTCGAGAAGCGGTAAAGAGAACCAGGGGTGAAGTGATCAAGCACAAGGGCAGATATATCAGGGCTTGGTTTCATTCCAATGCAGGAGGAAAAACAGCAACTGCAGAAGAAGGGTTGGCCTTCAAAAAAGAAGCGACTCCCTATATTCAGAGTGTAACCGATCCGGGGCAGAAGGTGGCTGAGCCCGATGATAAAGAGTGGGAGGCTGTGTTTTCATTGGATGAGGTGCGCTCTGCAGTGATCAAACAGGCCGGCAAAGACCCTGGCCAGATTAGCAGTGCATCCATTGTTAAAAAAGGGCCCTCAGGACGGGCGATGACCATACGCTTGGGCAATGTGGAGATCAGCGGCCCTGCACTGCGGATGGGCTTAGGGCCTGAACGCATGCGCTCCACTCTCCTCGATCAGCTGGTTGTAGAGGGAGGCACATTGAAGATGGCTGGTCGCGGTTTTGGTCACGGAGTGGGAATGAGTCAATGGGGAGCCTATTATATGGCTAAAGAGGGCAAAAGCCATACCGATATCATCCACTATTATTTCAAGGATGTGGAAATTGAGAAGATATGGGAATAATTTTTAACCATTAACCACCAACAACTAAATAAGCAGGTATTTGACCTCCTTGTGCAGAAAAGAAAGTCGAATATTTAGGTAAATAGGGAGAGGAGTATTTTGAATTACGGGGATTGGGAAGAGACCAGGGAATGGAAAGCGATCAATGTCCTGCAGCCTGGGCCGGGAACCGGGAGAGTGAAGAGATCCCGCCCCCGGCGTCCTATTGGCTGTGGGTGTATTGTTTTTATACTGCTTTTCTTGCTGGCTGCAGCGGTGATCACCGCAGGGCTATGGGGGCTGCTCAGGAATGTTCTGACCCCTGCTGAGGATAACAGGGAAGCGGTAGCTGTCTTGGTGATGGGGATTGATCGGGAGAAGGAGAATGAGCCCGGCAGGTCCGACACGATGATAGTGGCTTTTCTTAATTCCAGGGACAAAAAAGTCAATTTGCTGTCAATACCCAGGGACACTTATACTGAGGTGCCGGCTCGCGGTGGTAAAGATAAAATCAATTCCGCTTATGCTGCAGGGGGGCCGGAGGCAGCCATGGAGGCGGTCAGCCTGTTATTGAACCGGGAGATCAAATACTATCTGGCAACTGACCTGCAGGGTTTTGTAAAGATTGTTGATACACTGGGTGGTGTTACTGTTGAGGTTGATGAAGCAGCCAGTAAAGGATTAGGGATCCCTCCGGGAACTCACCGTTTACAGGGGGAACAGGCCCTGCGCTTTGTTCGCTACCGGGGGTATCCTATGGCTGATATTGAGCGGATCAACCACCAGCAGATCTTTTTGCGGGCTCTGGTAGATGAGGCTTTGCAGTTGCGCCATATAGGGAAAACACCTGCATTGATCAGGGAAAGCCAGAGCGCTGTGGACACCAATTTAAGCACTGTTCAACTGATGGATTTTGCCATGGCTTTCAAAGGGATGGGCAGTTCTCAGATGGAGTGTAAAACCCTACCTGGCACCCCCAAGTATATAAATGGGATCAGCTATTGGATCCCTTATACCGATCAGATTGAGCCATTGGTAGAGGAACTTTCCCGGGTAAACGGCTCTGAAAGCTGAAGAAAGCCCGGGATAGCGGTTTGCATATACACAGTTGCAGGTATAAAATATTAATTCAGGAAATAATGTTCCTTTCCATGGGATGTTTGGATACCGGGTTGTGTTATATTTTATCGGGAAGTCATATTATCTAATAACTTTGGGAGGTTGGAGAAAATGAAGGGAAAACATATTAAAACTGTGGTGAAAGGGACTTTGAGAAAACCTCACTTAAAGAAGGGTTGTGGGGAATGCCAGGTTTCCTGTCAGTCTGCCTGTAAAACATCCTGCACTGTGGGGAATCAAGCTTGCAGCCTCAACAAATAACTGATCTCAACTCTTTAGTTCATCTGATTCAGGCCGATGGCTTAAATATTGTTTTTGATGTTAACAGCGGTTCTCTCTACACTGTTGATGAAATCGCCTGGCAGTTGTTGCTGAACTACCTGGACTGCGGTGACTGGGAACAGGCAAAAAAAAGAATGGGCAGGCTTGATCAGGAGGAAGTTGAACAAGCCTTTAATGAACTGCAGGAATTGATCAGTGAAGGGCTGCTCTTTTCCTCAGGTGAGCTATGGCCAGATTTTGTACCGGGCAAGGAGCTGGGGATTAAAGCCCTCTGTTTGAACATGGCCCATAACTGCAACTTGGCCTGCAGGTACTGTTTTGTGCCGGAAGATATTCGCTGTGAGGAGCAGATTATGCCCAGGGAAACCATTGTCAGGGCTTTGGATTTTTTGCTGGAGCATACACCTTATGAGTACCTCACAGTAGATTTTTTCGGGGGGGAGCCCCTGCTTAATTTTGAGGGGATCAAATTTGCGGTTGACTACGCTCTTAACCAGGGTAAGGAGAAAAAGTGGAAGTTTACAGTGAGCACCAATACCCTTTTGCTTGGGGAAGAGGAGCTTTCCTTTTTTAAGGAACATAACTTCAGTTTTGTTTTGAGCTGTGATGGCAGGCCGGAAGTCCACGATTTATACCGGGTCACAGCCGGTGGCCATGGTAGTTCTGCAGTGGTAACCAGGCGGATCAAGGAGTTTCTGGAAAGAGGGGCAGCTGACGAGTACTATATCAGGGGAACATTCACCAGAGATAACCTGGACTTTAGCAATGATGTTCTTTACCTGGCGGGCCTTGGCGCAAAGAGCATTTCAATGGAACCGGTTGTAGCACCGGAGCAGATGCCCTATGCCCTGAAAGAGGAGGATATCCCTGAACTGCAGGAGGAGTACTATAGATTGGCCCGGCTTTTGTGTGAACTGGAACGGAAGGGTTGTGGTGTAGACTTTTACCATTATAAGCTTGATCTGACAGGTGGCCCCTGTGTTGCCAAGCGTTTGACCGGGTGTGGTGCAGGCTACCACTATTTGGCGGTTACTCCTGGGGGGGAGTTTTACCCTTGCCATCAATTGGTAGGTAACAGGGAATACCTGTTGGGTGATGTTGAGCAGGGCATTACCGCAGCTGAACTGCAGGAAAAATTTCGGGAGTCCCATATTTTCCGCAAAGAGGAGTGCTCCTCCTGTTGGGCACGGTTCTTATGCGGTGGTGGGTGCCATGCCCAGGCTATAATACAAGGGGGGAGTCTTCAGCAGCCTTCACCATTGGCCTGTGCTGTGATGCAGTCACGCCTTAATGGGGCACTTTATTATCTGGCGCTCAAGGAAAACACTGGGGAAACTGTTTAGTTTAATTGTAGAAAAAAATAAAAGCAGCCCGATGGGGCTGCTTTTTTAGATCCAATTATAACATTTTGATGAAGGAATTATATAATGGCTGTAGAACATTATATGTATTTATAAATAAAAAGAGCACGCCTAGAAGCAACATCATAATAGAGAGAGTTGCTCAGGTGTAAAACAGCTCACAGCAAGGGGAGAAACCGTGGATACTAAAGAAAAGGAGAAAAAAGTATTTATTTCGTCGCGCCAACTTACTGATTGCCGAGAGTTTGTCTGTGCATCGCTCCACAAGCTAGGGCCATGGTGGATTGAGCGTTTCAACTGGATAAAAAGCGATCTGGGAAAGGGCAAAGATGCTTTCTGCCGTCTGTTGGATAATCTGCGGGCCGGCCAATGGAAGCCGGGCCGTAATTTTTGGAAAAGCCCATATCTGATTACTGCAGTTATTACCGGAATGGTAGTGGTGGGCAGTAATCTATACCTGCAAAAAAACCAGCTGGCTTGTGCTGCATACTATAACGGACAGAGGATTGCTGTTCTGGCCTCCCAGCAAGAGGCAGAAAAGGTTCTGGCCTGTTTTGAGCAGGAATTAGAAGAAACCATCGGCCAGGATGTTTTTTTAAATGAGTCTGTTCAGTTTAAGATGTGTATGGTGCCCAGGAGTGAGGTAAAGTCTGCGGACTATTATGAAACCATCCTCAGACAGCTTCCCTGGACTGCTGATGGCGTGGAACTGTGTGTAGATGATCAGCCTATACTGGTATTGGCCTCTCAGGAAATCGGGGAGGAACTCCTTGAGCGCTATCAAAATGCTGTTATCCCGGATGAAAGCAAAGAAACCATCGAATCTGTCCGCTTTGAGGGGAAAATTACTTTCCGTAACAAGCAGGTAGCAGTAAAGGAGATAGTACCCCTGAAGGATGCCCTTCAGCTGCTGATGGGAGGGGGACTGAAGGAAAAGACCTATATTGTGCAGGAAGGGGATACCCTCTGGGATATTGCGGCAAAGCACAACCTGCAGGTTGATGAACTGCTTCTGGCCAATGCACACCTCACAGCTGAAAATTTGAAACCGGGACAGGAGATAAAGCTAACCGCTGTTGAACCACTGCTCAAAGTGGTGATCACCAGCCATTTGGTTACCAAAGAGCTTCTCCCTTATGAAACCAAAACAAAATATGATTCCAATCTTGACAGCGGCAAAACCAAGGTTGTTCAAGAAGGTAAAAACGGAGAGGCCAGGGTGGTTTACCGTATTGTGCGGGAGAACAGCAGGATAGTGAAAAAACTGGAGATTGAGCGCACTGTTGTAAAAGAGCCTGAAGCAAAGGTTGTGGCCAAAGGCACCCGTACTATGCTGGCTAGCAGGGGCACCGGCGGCGGTACACTCCGCTGGCCTGTAGGTGGGGTGATCACCTCCCGCTACGGCTACCGGGGAAGAGAGTTTCATTCAGGTCTCGATATCGGAGCAAATTATGGTGCTGCAGTAGGAGCGGCTGCAGCTGGGCGTGTTACATCAGCCGGATGGCAGGGGAACTACGGCTATATGGTGACCATCGATCATGGTGGGGGGTTGGTTACACGCTATGCCCATCTTTCTCAGATTAATGTGAGCGTTGGCCAGAGTGTGAGCAGTGGACAGATTATCGGTCGGGTTGGCACAACCGGTAGGGCTACAGGGCCTCACCTGCACTTTGAGGTTTTGGCCAATGGTTCCCATAGAAATCCGTTAAACTATCTGCGTTAACATTTATGCAGGATCGGTGCAGCAGTTGCCGCCCTTACCCGGGTTTTTGTGTTATAATGCTTTAGGTGGATATGCTTGTTTGCATTTTAACCTGGGAGGCGATCGTGGTGTCAGCACTGCGCAAACAGCGGCCTATTGTAAAAATAGGGCTTTGGGTCCTGGTAGCGATGATTGTAGTGGGGCTTTTGGGAACAACTGTGGCCTGGTATTTAGATGATGCAAAGAAAATAAAACCATCTGATAGTTCTACTTCTTCAACAGAAACAGAGAAAGGGGATCTCCTTTCCCTTGAACTGAAAGAACAAGAGGAGTTAAGGAAGCAGTATGAAGGCCTGCGGGCCAGTAACCCTGATGATCCCGCTGTTCTGACCGGTTCTGCCAGGGTAGAACTGACCCTGGGAGCCCTTTATCTGCAGGATGACAATAAAGAAAAGGGAATAGAGGCATTCCAGCGGGCAGTGGGGTTTTACCAGCAGGTTTTGGAACAGCAGGAGGACCCGGAACTGCGCCTGGAGTTGTCCAGTGCTTACCAGTATATGGATGATTATGAAAAGGCACAGGCAGAGCTGGAGACGGTTTTGGCCCAGAACCCCGGGAATATAAAGGCTTTGACCCAGTTGGGTATGCTCTTAGAGGCCAAGGAGGACTGGAAGGGCGCACTGGAGATTTGGGAGAAGGTGGCATCTTTAGATGATATTGAAGAGCTTACCAGGGAATTCGCCAAATCTCGCATTGAAGAAATAAAAAAGAAGAACTAGAGAGTGATTAATAAAAGCCAGCTATAAATCAGGGCTGGCTTTTTTTGTTTCTTAAAACGCCTCCTCCTTCATGTATAATTGATGAAAGAGGAGGACTGGAGATGGAGCGTTTAGTTGCGATCCTGATCATTTTCTGTTTATTGCTGTTATTCACAATACCCAACTCTGTTTATATTTTGGGAACCGGCTTTGTACATGCTGTTCATCAGCTATTATTTGCCTGGGAAACCAGGGCTTGGGATACAGTAGAGAGCGACCATTTTTTGGTTAAATACCGGCAGGGAGATGAGGAGATCGCTTTGTTGACCTTAAAAGAAGCGGAACGAGTGTACTGTCCTTTAGGCCAGTACTTCGGTTGTTTTCCCGATAAAAAAGTCCCGATAGCTATCTATCAAGACAAGGCTTCTTTAAACAGGGTTTTCGGTTGGGGAAGTGATGAAGGGGCTATGGGTGTGTACTGGTCTGGAGTGATCAGGCTTCTTTCTCCTGATGAATGGCTTGATGAAATGCCCTCAAAAGAGCGGGAGGCTTTATTCCGCCAGCAGGGGCCCATTGCCCATGAGTATATCCACTTCTTGGTTGATTATCAAACCCGGGGCAACTACCCCCGCTGGCTGACCGAGGGATTAGCTCAGTACGGAGAGAAAAAGCTGGCAGGTGTCCAAACAGAGGAGGGTGTGGATCTACCCTTGCGGTTCTCCCTTGACGAACTGAACAAGAACTTTGACGATTCCCAATGGCAGGACTATTGTTATGCGGTATCAGAGGACCTGGTGGGATTTCTGATCAAAAATTATGGCTCAGATAAAGTTCCTCTCCTGCTCAATGAATTGGGGCGGGGAGCTGATCTTGATAAATCTTTCAATAGGGTCTATTGTATGGACACCCGTGGTTTTCTTGAACAATATGAGAGCAGAAT
Source organism: Syntrophaceticus sp. (assembly GCA_012842275.1). Taxonomy (GTDB): domain Bacteria; phylum Bacillota; class DSM-12270; order Thermacetogeniales; family Thermacetogeniaceae; genus DTU068. Next base: position 39,840 of record DUSK01000095.1, read on the forward strand.
TAAACAGAATGTATAAAATATGTAATTAATGCTTTAAAATAGTTTTAAAGGAAAGAGAGGAATATTTATCTCTTAATAGAATAAAGTACGAGAAAAGGGTGTGATTTTGCAAGAGTACTGCTGTTGAATCGGAATCTGTTATCATACAAGACTTCACTATATATATTGGGGGAAAGATCATGAAATTAGTTGTTCAGGGTGGCACACCGCTTAAGGGTAGGGTCCGGATCAGTGGAGCAAAAAACTCTTCACTGGTACTGATCGCTGCTAGTGCTATCAGCAGTGGAGAGGTTATTCTTGATAATGTACCGAGAATTGCTGATGTAAAAACCCAGTTGGAGATTGTGCGTGTACTTGGTGGTCAGGCTGTTTGGGAAGGGAAAAATACCCTGCGTCTAAAGTGGCCTGGGCGGCTGAACTGCGAAATTCCATACAGCTTGGCCAAAAAAATTAGGGCTTCCAATCTGTTTCTGGGTGCTCTGGCAGCTAAAAGAGGACGGGTCAAAATACCTCTTCCCGGCGGCTGCAATATCGGGTCCAGGCCAATGGATCTGCATCTCAAAGGCCTCAGCATGCTTGGCTTTGATGTTAGTTTGGAACATGGTTTTATTGAAGCCATTCCCAAAAATGTTGAGGGTTGCACGATTTACCTGGACTTTCCCAGTGTAGGGGCAACTGAGAATATTATGATGGCAGCAGCTGGTGCACCGGGCACTACTGTCATCGAAAACGCGGCTAAAGAACCGGAAATAGTTGATCTGGCCAATTTTTTAAATGCCATGGGAGGAAAGGTGCGCGGGGCTGGTACTGATGTGATCAGAATTGATGGAACGCAAGAGTTTCAAGGAACCAGATTCAGTGTTATACCGGACCGCATTGAAGCGGGAACCTATATGATCGCGGCCGGGGTGAGCGGCGGAGAAGTGACAGTGGAAAATGTGATTGTTAAGCACCTGCAGCCTGTGATAGCAAAACTTCAGGATGTGGGGCTTGAAGTAGAGGCTAATGAAGACAAAATAACAGTGAGACGGGTGGGGGAGCTGACCGCAACCGATATTAAAACACTCCCTTACCCTGGTTTTCCCACAGACCTGCAGTCTCCTATGATGGTTCTCCTTGCTCTGGCCAAAGGTACAAGTGTGATCGTAGAAAATGTCTTTGAAAACCGCTTTCAGGTGGCAGATGAACTAAAGCGCATGGGTGCCAAAATACAGGTTAAAGGTCACTCTGCTGTGATAGAAGGTGTTGAACATCTTTCCGGTGCCCAGGTGAAGGCGTCGGATCTGCGGGCAGGGGCCTCCCTGCTGCTGGCAGGGTTTGCTGCTCAGGGTGAAACAGAAATCTCAGCTGCTGAATTGATCACCAGGGGTTATGAAGCGGTAGTGGGCAAATTCAGCAATATGGGTGCTAAGATCAAGGTATTGACTGAGGAAGGTGACGGTCTGGGAATTTGTGCTGGCCTTACAGGTTTTGAAGAAGACCAAGGCAATGATCAGACCGGATGCGCCAGTTCCTGATTTTATAATAAAGGGAAGGATGAACTAGGAGATGACCGGAACCGTTATGTCCATAATTGCGGGACTGGCCAGAAGCCGCTTGTTTTGTCTGGCAGCAGTGACCGGCATACTGTTATGGGGAGGGCTGCGTTTTCTGCCGCTGCTTTCCAGTGACCGTTTTATCTTATCCAGTTTGCTCAGTGTGGTTTGTACCCAGGGAATGAAACCTTTTACCATCAAAGGGAAGGGGATCTCCTGGCGTAAGCTGTTTCAGTGCGGTGGAATGCCCAGTTCCCATTCAGCTGTTGCTGCTGCTCTCACCACTGCACTTGGTCTGGAGTATGGCTGGACTTCTTCTCTCTTTCAGCTCAGTGCAGTACTGGGCGGTATAGTTATTTACGATTCTTTCACTCTGAGGAGAATGGTAGGGGAGCATTCCCGCATCCTCGGTGAATTGCTGCGGGAAAAATCCAAGCATTTTCCCCTTTTAGGGGAAAAGATGGGTCATACACCTCTTGAGGCCACATGTGGTGCCCTTTGTGGTGTTCTTTGTGCACTGCTTGTGGTTTATATGTAGGGTCCGCTTGCGGGGGCAGTGCTCAGGAATGGGAATGATGTTTTACAGGGGGATTATATGATAACTACCAGTGAAATAGGCTTCCATTTGCCGGGCTTAGACCTATCCTTGGAGATCGTCGCCAATGTAGAGGATCTGGTCACGGACCCGGAGGATGATGACCAGATCCCTTATTGGGCAGAACTCTGGCCTGCCGCCCGGGGGCTCGCCCAGTATATTTGGGAGAGGATCGATTTTCAGGGTGCCACCGTCCTGGAACTGGGAGCCGGCCTGGGGCTGCCTGGTCTGGTCGCCGCTTTAAAGGGCGGTTTGGTCACTTTTTCTGATTACAAAAGGGAATCGCTGGACATTATCGCCAGGAATGCGCAGCGCAATGGGATCCGGCATGCTGCTTATCTGCTGGCTGACTGGCGTGATTTCCGGTGTGACAAGAAATTTGATTGGATTATCGGCTCTGATGTGCTGTACAATCCCAGCTTAAACCCCTATGTTGCCCGTATTCTGGAGCGCAACTTGGCAAAAGGGGGACAGCTGCTTTTTGCCCATCCCTCCCGTCCGGTTACTATGAGGTTTCTTGACGAGATAAAGGGATCTTTAGGCCTGAAAGAGGAAAAAACCGTTCAGTTGGTTACTGTAAAGGAAGCAGGTGTGCCTGAATTCAATCAGGGGATAGATATTCATCATTTAACAAAATAACAGATCCGGTGTTGTAGATGCACTTTTTCATCATTGCTGTGGGGCAGATGAAGGAACCCTTTTATCTTGCTGCCCAGGAGGAATACTGCAAAAGGCTGAGCAGATATGCTCGGGTCACTATCCAGGAGGTTGCTGATGACCCTGTTCCTCGGGGGGAGAAGGACCGCCTCAATGTTAAAGAACGCCAGGGTGAAAGGCTGTTGAAAAAGGCACCCGGCTGTTTTTCTGTTGCTGTGGACCCCCGCGGAAAGGCCCTTTCTTCTGAGGAGTTGGCTTCCTGGTTGGGTGAGCAGTTTAATTCGGGAAGAGGGGATATCGCCTTTTTCCTGGGGGGTACCCTGGGCTTGCCTGATTCTGTTCTGCAGCAAGCTGATTATGTCCTTTCCTTATCCCGCCTCACTTTCCCCCATCAGCTGGCCCGGATAATTGTATTGGAACAGTTGTACAGGGCCTTGCGCATCCTCAATCATGAACCCTACCATTATTAATTTCCCTAAACAGGAACTCTCTCCTTTTGACCCCATAATTATTATAATATGTCTTCACTGGAAGGGTTTTCTGTTCTCTTGTCGAATATGCCAATTTTAGATGATCGTGGAAAGGGATGGCTGAATTGGCGAAAATCTGCACAGGGATCAAGGGTTTTGACAGCCTGTTTGATGGTGGGATCCTGGAAGGCAGCACAGTTCTGGTTGAGGGCATGCCTGGGGCAGGGAAGACCACTTTGGGTATGGAATTCATCTACCGGGGGATCCAGGAATATGGTGACCCCGGGCTGATCATAACCTTTGAACAGTTCCCAGAAACGCTCTACCGGGATGCTTTGAGTTTGGGATGGGACCTGCAGGCATTAGAAAAGGAGAACAGACTGAGGGTCATCTGTACATCACCTGAAGTTATCCTCTTTCCTGAATCCAATTTCTTAGAGCAGGTGGTTAAGGAAACAGCTGCCAAAAGGGTGTTGGTGGATAGTATTTCTCATTTTTATCAGGTGGTGCATCACTCCCTGAAACTGAGGCAGTCTTTTTACTCTTTCTGTAACTGCCTTCACCGGCTCCGCTTAACCTCCTTTCTGGTCAAAGAGTTGGAACAGGATAAGGAAAATCTCCATTCATTTGAAGAGTTTTTGGTAGATATCGTAGTGCGCCTCCACTATGATGCCAGGGATGGACTGAAGCGCCAGCGCACAATTGAGGTAATAAAAAGCCGCGGCCAATCTCACCTTTCCGGTAGGCACGGTTTTCAAATAAAAAAAGGGGGTACCCGAGTTTTCCCCTTTAGTTATCTGCCAGACATTAGTGGCGGCAATTCCAAGGAATGTATACCCACAGGGATCAATGGATTAGATTTTTTATTAGGGAAGGGACTGCCTCGGGGAACTACTGTCCTTGTAGCCGGAGAGACCGGAACCGGAAAATCAGTGCTGGGGCTTGAGTATTTGGTCAAAGGGGCACAACTCTTTCAGGATAAGGGGCTTTATGTTTCCCTGGAGGAACCGCCGGATAGAATCTTAATGATGGCTGCAGCATTCTCCTATAAGCTGGATGCCCTGATTGAGGAGGGCAGTATACAGCTCATGTTCAGGCCGTTTTTGAATACCCATCCCGATGAGCTGTGGGTCGAACTGACCGATAAGATTAAGGAATACGGGATCAAACGCCTTGTTCTGGACCCGCTGCCTGCGCTGATCAGCCGCATTGGAGATCCCTATGTGCTGCGGGAGAGGATCTATTATCTGACAACCTATCTGAATATGCTGGGGTGCACCTCTTTTCTCCTTTATTCGTTAGACAATAATGGAAATGACCGTCAGTTCGGTATTGTCCAGTCCGTGGTTCAGGGGAGTGTGATTCTAAAATACTGTTGGTTTCAGAACAGGAGACAGCGGCAACTGGAGATCCACAAACTGCGGGGAGGCAGCCATATCACCGGGAATCATTTAATGGAGATCACTAAAAAGGGCATACAGATCTTCCCCAATCCGGGAGGTTTAAGAACATGAGCGGAAGGTGCTTTTTTGGGGTTAATGGTTTGGACCAGATTATTCCCGAGGGAATGGAATACGGCACTCAAATCTTGGTCAGTGGGGATACAGGAATAGGCAAGACCGTCCTCGCAGGGCAATTTCTGCTTGAGGGGCTTCTCTGCGGTGACACCTGTATTTATGTGGCTTGTGATGAATCTCCTTCTGTTATGCGCCGCCACCTGAGGGATTATAAGGTGGGTGTGCAGGCCTATGAAAATGCAGGGCGATTAATTCTAGTTGATGCTTATGAGGAAGGGGAGAGCAAGGAGAAGTATTTTATTGCCAATCAGTACAGCCTGGAAAAATACGCGGTTATGGAAAGGCTTCTTTTGCAGCGCTTTCCCGGCAGGAGACTCCGTCTGGTGGTAGACAGCCTGAGCACTCTGCTGATCCCTTTTACACAGGAGGAGATCCTGGAGTTTCACAGAAACAGACTGAAATATCTGCGAAAAAACGGAGTGCTGACCATGGATATCATGGTTGACGGAGTGTTGGATCAAAGGCTGATGACCATTGCCGGGCATTTATACAATGTTACTGTGCGGATGAAGTTCGGTGGCTCTGAGGGGCGGCCGGACAGGATGATCCAAGTAGGGAAGGTCAAGAGCGGCAAATTTGATGCTGTTCCTCGCCGGTTCGGGATCAGCCCGGTTTTCGGTATTATCATTTATGCCGCGGATATGGAGGTATAAAGGGATGAACAATACAGCAGAGCTTTACCAAAGGATTATCAACTCCATCTATTTATCTTTGAGCGAGACCATCGCAAAAATTCCTTTCGGCGGTAAGTACCTGCTGGAAGAGGTAACCCGGAAGGTCGGGGAACGCATATTAAAAGAAAATGAAAAAAAATATCCACCTGAGAGTAAAAGACCTGTTGATATCTGTACTGCCTATTTGAAAGCCATCGGTGCTGCTGACCCTCTACAAATTGGTGTTATTGAACTGCGGGAAGAGGGCACCGATGTTTTGATCACCATGACCCAGGAAAACTGTATTTACCGCTATTATTGTGAGGGAGCAGTGAAGGATGGGCTCTTGTTCTGCTGTCCGCGCCTGGGAGCCTTACAGTCTGTATTAACCAATACCCTGGGCATGACTTATTCCACAGAGATGAAATTGTTTGATCAAAAAACAGGGAAATGTCAGGGACGCCTTTTCCCTGTTAAGCGGCGGTTACGGTCAGAGATGGTGCACAGTTCAGGGGATACACTGACCCTTGCTGGGGAAAGGGCGATCCTGTTTACCAGAGATGTATATATTTCCCTTTTGGCTGCCATCAGGGATTATGCTCCATTTATTTTAAAAAAGGTGCTTTTTGAAGCCGGATACAGGTCATGTCTCCCTTTGGCAGAAGAGGCCTTGGTCTTCTATAATACTGCTGAGGAAGCATTAGATGTCTGTTTTGAGGAGTTAAAAAACTGCGGCCAGGGGAGATTAGAGCTTGTATCTTTGGATAAAAAAGCAGGGCATGCTGTGATTCGCTGCTATCAATCCTTTGAAGTAGATGCTGTTAAGGGGATCAAGCTTTACCGTACCCCTCGGGTGAGTTGTGACCTGCTGCGGGGGGAGCTTTCCGCTTGTTTAAGTGTAATTCTCGGACGCTCTATGGTCTGTATGGAGATGGAGTGTGCAGCCATGGAAGGGGATTACTGCGAGTTTCATGCCTATTCTGAGGAGGAAGAAAAGATATAATGGCTCATAAAGAGGGGGCACACCTGTCCGAACAGCAAGCTAACCAGGTTCAGGAAAGCATGATCCGCATCGATCTGCTTGCTTTTTTTCAGGCAAACCCCCATACAGTTGATACTGCAGATGGTTTAGCCAGGCGGCTGCACAGGCTACCAGCTGAGATCAGACCTGCCCTGGATTTTCTCACCAGGATTGGAGTTTTGCAAAGGGCGAACTATGGTAGCTTAGATCTCTTTTGGTTGAATAAAGGAGAGATGATCAACTCGTTTTTCAATGAACAAAGGGGTCCTTCTCTTGAATATAAATAAAGATCCTACGTTAAATAGGGTATTGGAAGCAATCCCTCTTGGGATTGTGGTTTTTAATAGAAGTTGGAAAATAGTTGTTGTGAACAGTGCTTTTGCTGAGGTTCTAGGCATTGATCCTCAACTTGCAGGGGATCGGGATCTGAAAGAGATTTTACTCAATAAAGGAGTAAACCATAAACATCCGCTTTTCCAGACACTTGATGGTTATGAATACACCGGACCTGTACCACCTCTTACCGATAGTTATCCCTCCTATATCAGCACACACCTTCTGCAGGGAGAAGCAGGAGAGTGTTTGGGTGGACTTTTTCTTCTCTGGAATGCTGAGCGGCAGCAGGAATTGGAGCAGGCGGTGATCAAAGCCGAAAAATTGGCTATTATGGGTCAGCTGACCGCGATTACTCTGCATGAGGTACGCAACCCTTTAACAACTTTAAAACTGTCCCTGCAGTTGCTGTATAAAGAACTTAAGGAATCAAAGCACGGGAAAAGCATAAAAAGGATGCTGGAATCACTGGACAGAGCAAATAATCTGATCGACAGTTATCTGCGGTTGGCAAAGCCCGGTATCCCTAAAAGACAGATCTATAAACTAAGGGAATTGATTGAGAGTGTTGCCTCCTTCTATGCAGCGGAGTTTAGCAGCAGGGGGATCCATTTTACTCAATCATATTCTCCCTCCCTTCCTTTAATCAGTGTTGATGGGGACCAGTTTAAACAGGTTTTAGCCAATATTTTGATCAATGCCGCAGATGCAACACCCAGCGGAGGCAGTGTCAGTTTGAGTGCAGAGTATGATCAGGAAACTGAGAGTGTCAGGATCTCTGTTAGGGATACAGGGCCGGGTGTTCTTGAGGATGTGCTTCCCCATATTTTTGAACCTTTTTATAGCTCCAAGGAAAAGGGGACAGGCCTGGGGCTTTACGTCTGCCGGGAAATAATCCATAACCATGGGGGCGAGATTCAGGTCGCCAATAATTCTGATAGGGGTTGTACAGTAACCATTATTTTGCCTAAAATAGATATTAGTTAGTGCGAGTGCTTGTGTATAAAAATGGTATTATACCTAATAATAGGAGAAGAAGTCAAAAGAGGAGAATGATATGCTGCTAGAAAATTTAAGAAAGGCCATTTATCAGGATTTAAAGGAAGCAGCTTTAAAGGCTCGGGAGGAAGGTCTGCTGGAATTCGAGGAGCTTCCGGTGTTTGTTCTGGAAAAGCCCAGGGAAAAGGCGCATGGTGATTTAGCCACCAATTTGGCCATGGTCTTAGCCCGCCCCGCCAAGAGTGCACCCAGGAAGATCGCCCAAATAATCCTGGATCACTTTCCTGCAGAGAGCAACCGGGTGATGCGCTGTGAGGTGGCAGGCCCTGGCTTTATCAACCTGTTTCTCGATCCATCCTGGGTTTATGATGTGATCCCTGAAGTTGAGGAAATGGATGAACACTACGGCTGTTCCAACATAGGTCAAGGGGAAAAGGTGCAGATTGAGTTTGTAAGCGCTAATCCCACCGGCCTTTTGCATATGGGGAATGCCCGGGGAGCAGCTCTGGGTGATACACTGGCCAATGTAATGGCTGCTGCCGGTTTTGACGTTACCAGGGAGTTTTATATCAATGATGCAGGAAACCAGATCGAGGCCTTCGGCCGCTCTCTGGAGGCCCGCTACCTGCAGTTGCTGGGCCATAATGTGCCCTTCCCAGAGGACGGTTATCCCGGAGAGGACCTGATCGAATCCATGAGGGGCTTTATCTCACAAGTGGGGGATAAATACCTGAAGGTAGCTCCCCAATTGCGCCGGGAGATTTTGGTGAAGTACGCCCTGAAAGAGAAACTGGAACAGATGAAAAATGATCTTGCCTCTTTCGGGGTTTATTATGATGTTTGGTTTTCGGAACAGACCCTACATGATTCCGGTGCTATTGAGGAGGTGTTAAAGGAACTCCAGGAGAGCGGTTATCTTTATGAAAAGGATGGTGCCATCTGGTTCAGATCCACTCTCTTTGGTGATGAAAAGGATGAGGTGCTGGTGCGCAGTAATGGCGTACCAACCTATTTTGCGGCAGATATCGCCTACCATAAGAATAAGTTTCAGCGGGGGTTTGACCGTGTGATCAACATTTGGGGCGCGGATCACCACGGCCATGTGGCACGCCTCAAAGGAGCCATGGGTGCTTTAGGCTATAACCCTGACCGGCTGCAGGTGATCATCATGCAGCCGGTGCGGCTGTTCAGGGGAGGGGAGCCGGTAAGAATGTCCAAACGCTCCGGAGAGTATATAACCCTGCGGGATCTGATCGATGATGTGGGAAAAGATGCGGCACGCTACTTTTTTGTGAACCGCAGTTCTGACAGCCATCTGGATTTTGACCTGGACCTGGCCCGGGAGCAGTCCAGTGACAACCCGGTTTATTATGTCCAGTATGCCCATGCCCGGATCTGCAGTATTTTGAAACAGGCGGGCGAGATCCCCAACTCCAAAGAGATCGATCTGACTTTGCTCACAGATCCGACAGAACGTGCCCTGTTGGAGGAGATCGCAGAACTGCCCAGAGAAGTGGGGTATGCTGCCCTCCATCTGGAGCCTCACCGCCTGACCCATTATGTGTACAACCTGGCTAACCTTTTTCACGGCTTTTATACAAACTGCCATGTGCTCAATGCAGAAGCTGGCCTGCGTGAGGCGCGGCTGGCCTTGGTCAATGCCTGCCGCATTACCCTGCGCAACACTTTAAGATTAATTGGAGTTTCAGCTCCGGAAAGGATGTGAAATAATGATTATTCGCTGGCTGGGACATGCCTGTTTTTACTGTCAGGGGGAGGGCCTGCGGCTGCTCACGGACCCCTTTGAGCAGCGGGTAGGCTATCCTCTGCCCGATGTTGAGGCAGATCTGGTCACAGTCAGCCATGATCACTATGATCACAATGCTGTTCATCTGCTGCCAGGGAATCCGGAGGTTATCCGCGAGCCTGGCGAACACAAGTACAGGTCTTTGCTTGTGAAAGGATATTCAGTATACCATGATGAGCTAAAGGGTGCTAAAAGGGGAAAGAACATTATCTTCAGCTGGGAGATGGATGGGGTTCACCTCTGCCACCTGGGAGACCTGGGGCACCGGCTTGATGACAAAACCATTGAAGCCATCGGTGGGGTAGATATACTGATGGTGCCTGTGGGCGGTGTTTATACTATCGATGCAAATGAGGCCCGGCTGGTGGTCAACCAGCTCAAACCCAAAGTGGTAATTCCTATGCACTACAAGACCCCTCATCTTTCTTTTGAACTGGGAGCATTGGACGACTTCACCAGCTATTTTGAGAGGATACGCAGGGAAAAGCTATGGCAGGGCACAAAAGATGACCTTCCATCAGAACAGGAAGTAGTGGTGCTTGACTATCTGAGTTAGGTGCTTTACCACCTTGACAATTTACAGGGACCAAGAGTAGAATTTGCTTTGTGTGATAGTAATTATTAAATAAAAAAGTATAAAGCACCGCGATTTTATGAAGCCATCAGGCGTATAATATGATGGGCTTGCGGTCACGATCCATTTAAATGTATTACATTAGGAGAAGAGGGGAAAGGATTTGACGAAGTTTATCTTTGTTACAGGTGGAGTTGTTTCCTCCCTGGGTAAGGGAATTACCGCAGCCTCCCTAGGCCGTTTGCTGAAAAGCAGGGGTTTTTCAGTGGGCATCCAAAAGTTCGACCCCTACATCAATATTGACCCGGGAACCATGAGCCCCTACCAGCATGGGGAGGTTTTTGTAACAGATGATGGAGCGGAAACCGATCTGGATTTGGGACACTATGAGCGCTTTCTGGATCAGAGTTTGTCCCGGAGAAGCAATATAACTGCAGGCCGTATTTATGATGAAGTAATCCGTGAGGAGCGCAGCGGTTACTATAATGGGGGCACTGTCCAGGTGATCCCCCATATCACTAATAAGATCAAAGAGCATTTTAGAAAGATAGCTGATGAAGAGCACTCCGATGTGGTGATCACTGAGATCGGCGGCACTGTAGGGGATATTGAATCCCTTCCTTTCCTGGAGGCGATCCGTCAGTTTAAAACAGATATCGGGCGTGAGCATGTGCTCTATATCCATGTAACACTGGTTCCCTATTTGAAAGCCGCCCAGGAATTGAAAACAAAGCCGACACAGCACAGTGTCAAGGAACTGCGTTCCATCGGTATTCAGCCTGATATCATCGTCTGCCGTTGTGAAGAGGCCCTGTCCAGGGAATTAAAAGACAAGATTGCTCTTTTCTGCGATATTGATAAAAATGCTGTTATTGAGAACCCTGATGTTGAGTTCATCTACCAGCTTCCCTTGATACTGGAGGAACAGCATCTAGCGGAGATCGTTTGTGAACACCTTGGCCTTCCTCAGCGCCAGCCGGACTTGAGTGAGTGGAAGGGTTTTGTGGATTCCTATTTCAGCACAAAGAGAAGCGTCCGGGTAGGAGTTGTGGGAAAATATGTGGAACTGAAAGATGCATATCTGAGCATTGGACAGGCTTTGATACATGCCGGCCTGGCCCATGAAACCAAAGTGGAGATCATCCGCATCGATTCTGAGGATCTGGAAGAGGGAGATGTTGGAGGGTTTCTCTCTGGAGTACAGGGTATTCTGATCCCTGGCGGTTTTGGGAGCCGCGGTGTGCTGGGCAAGATCAAGGCTGCCGGTTACGCCAGGGAAAACCGGATACCTTTTTTAGGTATTTGTTTGGGTATGCAGAGTGCAGTAATTGAGTTCGCACGTTCTGTCTGCGGTCTAGAGGGGGCCAACAGCAAGGAGTTTGATCCGCGAACACCCCACCCTGTAATCGATCTTTTGCCTGGACAGGAAGGCAAAGAGAACACAGGCGGAAGCATGAGGCTGGGCAAATCCCAGTGCAAATTGGTTCCGGGAAGCAGGGTCTATGCCGCATACGGTGTGGATTTGATAGAGGAACGCCACCGTCACCGCTATGAGTTCAACAACAGTTACCGTGAGCTGTTTACAGCAAATGGAATGGAGATTAGCGGGACCTCTCCTGATGGAGAACTGGTGGAGGTTGTGGAACTAAGGGACCATCCCTGGTTTGTCGCCTGCCAGTATCATCCCGAATACAAATCACGCCCCAACAGGCCCCATCCGCTTTTCCGTGATTTTATCGGGGCAGTGCTCAAAATGAGCTGATATGTAAGTTTTTTATTTTGATTCTTGTATTGTTATTAGAGTCAGAGAAGGGTATAATATAGCATTGAACATTCCAGTATTCAACAAAATAGGGAGCGACTGGGGGTAGCATTTTGTATAAAGTCCATTTAATAGGCGAAGATAAGAGGGAAATGTACAATCGGTTTGTGCATAGCTCACTCCGCCCACACTTCCTGCAGACCTATGAGTGGGGTGAACTGAAAAGCAGCACCGGCTGGCAACCCCTGCGCCTTATGGTAACCAGAGATGATACACCAATAGCTGCTATCTCCCTTTTGCAGAGAAAACTTCCGTTGATCGGCGGTTCGATCTTTTATGCACCTAGGGGCCCTGTGATAGGAAAGGACTTTGACAGTAAAGGTGAGGAATTCTTTTGGCAGGAGGTTAAAAAACTGGGTAGGAAACAGGGGGCTATACTGATTAAGATCGACCCCGATATAACTGTTCAAGAAAGGGATGCGAAAGCCCGGCTGGAAGACTTGGGTTTCAGGCCCGCAGTTTCGGTGGGCGGTTTCGGAGGAATACAGCCCCGCTATGTGTTCCGCCTCGATATCAGCAGAACAGAGGATGAGCTGATGGCCGGGATGGCCAGCAAAACCAGGTATAACCTGCGTTTAGCCATCCGTAAGGGAGTTAAGGTTCGCAGAGGAGAAAACAAAAATGATCTGCGGGTATTTTATGATATTTTAAAGGAAACAGCGGAGCGTGACCGGTTCCTCATCCGGGACTACAGTTATTTTGAGAAGATATGGGATCTGTTCATTGCCGCAGATACCGCCCGCTTATTTTTAGCCGAGTACCAGGGCAAGGTAATTGCCGGTACCATCGCTTTTCACTGCGGAAACCGGGTTTGGTATCTGTACGGTGCCTCCAGCAATCAGCACCGCAATGTGATGCCTAACTATCTTCTGCAGTGGGAGATGATCCGCTGGGCCAAATCCCTGAACTGCACTGTTTATGATATGCGGGGGGTTCCCCCCAGTGCAGACCCGAACAATCCTTTGGCTGGTCTTTACCGTTTTAAAAAAGGGTTTGGAGCGGATTTTACTGAGTTCATTGGGGATTATGACCTCCCCTTCTCCACTGTGCGGTATTTCCTCTGGCAGTGGGGTATGGCGGCCTATGAAAAATACTTGAATTATGTAAAACATAAACAGAAAGGGCAGGAGGAACACTGAAGCAAAAAGGAGAGTAGATTAACAGAAAGTGGTAATCGAAGAAAAAGCCAAACCAGCATGGATAGAAGTAAATCTAGATGCAGTTGCCCGCAATACCAGTCGTGTGAAGAAACTGATAGGTGATGGGGTAAGGCTCCTGGCAGTTGTGAAGGGCGATGCCTATGGCCTGGGCATGGTTCCTGTGGCTCATACTGTGATCAGCCACGGTGCTGATCTGCTGGGGGTTACCCACCCTGATGAAGGAGTAATTTTAAGGAATGAGGGTATTGATGCACCGATTTTTATCTTTCGACCCCTGCTTCCAGGTGAAGAGGATCTTGTGATTAATTATCAGCTGACATCCTCGATCAGCAGCCTGGAGCAGGCGGAACGCCTGAGCGAAAGAGCCAGGGTCTATGGGATCAAGGTGCCTGTTCACCTGAAGGTGGAAACCGGTTTGGGAAGAACCGGTTTTTTGCCGGTTGCCATTAAAGAGCATGCTGACAGGCTTTTTTCCCTGCCGGGTTTAAAATGGGAGGGAATCTATACCCATTTTGCGTCTGCCGCAGGGGATCCCCAATTCACCAGGCAGCAGTTCCGGATTTTTCAGGCTGTTGTTGGTGACCTCAAAAAACGGGGTATACAATTTCCCCTGTGTCACGTCTGCAATAGCGCTGCTGCCCTTCTCTATCCTGAAATGCGCCTTGATATGGTGCGCATCGGAACTCTTTTATATGGAGAAAACCCCCCTGGTGTTAAAGATGATCTCGGCCTTGAAGAAAGCTGGTCCCTCTGGAGCAGGGTGATCCATATTCAGAAACTGGAGAAGGGGATGAGGGTAGGTTATGGAAGAACCCACCGGGTCTCTAAGGATACCACAATGGCAGTCATCCCTGTTGGCTACAGGGATGGTTTTGGAGTGGATGTTACCCCTCATCCTGCGGGGCTGATTGACTTAACCAAAGTTATTGCTAAAATAATTTTGGATTTTCTTGGATTTCCGGTAGGAAAATTATATGTAGACATCAACGGTACCCCTGCTCCTGTTTTAGGCAGGGTTGGAATGGAATTAACATGTATAGATGTGGGTAAGATACCGGGTATAGAGCTGGGGACACCGGTGCGATTAATGGCAAGGCGCACAGTGATCAGAGAGTCAATCCCCAAAAGGTATTGTATGCAAGAGACTGCCGGCAACAGTGATGCCTAAACCATGTAATAAAAACAGCAGCCAGTGCATTCATTATCAGAAACAATAAAAAAGGATTTAACAGATCAATGGAGAATTAGATAGAGATTGCAAATAGCTGCGGCAGTGGCGGAGGAGGTATCAGTCATGATCATACAAACCATAAATGTGGTCGCTTTACGCTGCCCTGAATGCGGTAAAATAAAATATCACACATTATCTTTTTTTTCTTTTAAAGACAATCAGCCCCTGCGTTTCAGCTGCGATTGTGGGACACAACTCCTTTCTATTGCTACCAAGGATCGCAAGCTCTACTATCTGCAGTTGGATTGTTTGATGTGTGAAACAAAACACCTCTACCACTATTTTTTCAAGGACCTCTGGTCAGCTGAGGTATTACCTCTTTATTGTGAGGATACCGGTCTTGAAATAGGTTTTATTGGACCGCTGCAGAAGGTGAGACAGAGCATTGCCCGGCAGGAAAAGTCTCTGCGGGAGATGGCGGAAGACCTGGGTTTTTCCGATTACTTTGCCAACCCCGAGGTTATGTATGAAATTTTAGATGATCTGCATAAACTAGCAGCAGAAGGGAAACTGTCCTGTCAGTGCGGAAATATGGATGTGGAAGTAGAGGTTTTTGCGGACCGGGTAGAGCTTCGCTGCCCCAGCTGTGGGGCCTTGGGAATCATAGGAGCGGAAACCAAAGATGACCTGAAGGCCATGAAAAATATTTGGGAGATCGTGTTGAAGACAGGTACTCTGCAGTGGCTTTGCCGCGGCAAGGCAAAAAGAAGGAGAAAATCCAAGGAATAAAGGGGGCATCACCCTTGAGCCTTGTGAGTACTGCTGAGCTTTTGAAAAAGGCAGATGCAGTGGGCTGTGCAGTAGGTGCTTTTAACTGCAACAACTTGGAGATCTTGCAGGCTATTATCTCCGCTGCTGAGGCTGAACAATCCCCTGTGATCATTCAGGCCAGTCAGGGGGCGATCAGGTACGCAGGTCTTGAATACATCACAGCCATGGCACGTGTGGCTGCTTTATCTGCCAGTGTGCCGGTGGCACTCCATTTGGACCACGGGACCGATTTCAAACAAGTGGTTGAGTGCATCAGAGCAGGTTTTACTTCTGTTATGATCGATGGTTCTCACCTTCCTCTGGAGGAAAATATAAAACTGACCAGGAAGGTGGTAGAAGTGGCACACGCGGTAGGGGTTTCAGTTGAGGGGGAACTGGGACGCCTGGTAGGCACTGAAGATGAGATCAGTGTTGATGAAAGAGAGGCCTTTTTTACTGACCCCCAGGAGGCTGCCGTTTTTGTCAGGGAAACAGGGATCGATGCCCTGGCACCCTCCATCGGTACTGCCCACGGCCGCTATCGCGGAAAGCCAAAATTGGATTTTGACAGGTTGAAGCAGATCAGGGAACTGGTCGGGATTCCTCTTGTGCTGCATGGATCCTCCGGTGTTCCTGCTGAGGACATCAGAAAAGCCATTTCCCTTGGTGTGCGCAAGGTGAATATTGATACAGATATCAGAGAAGGTTTTGTAAAGGAGATGCGAAGAGTGCTGGCAGCAGAGCCTGATGAAATTGATCCCCGCAAGATATTAGGGCCGGCACGCTCAAAAGCTGTGGAGGTGATCAGGGAAAAAGTCCGGCTGTTTGGTTCTGTAAAAGTTCTGTAAAAGGGACGGGAAGTATTGAGCCAGGGGGTAAGAATTAGATGGAGATTTATTTGGATACTGCCAATGTTGATGAAATTAGAGAGGCTGTCAATTGGGGTGTGATAACCGGTGTCACTACCAACCCTACTCTGATTGCCAAAGAGAGCGGGCGTGACTTTCACGAAATAATCAAAGAGATCTGCGGGCTGGTTCAGGGGCCTGTTAGCGCTGAGGCGATCAGCCTGGATGTAGAGGGTATTATAAAAGAGGCGCGGGAACTGGCAGCTTTAGATCCCCATATTGTTATTAAAATCCCGGTAACAGAGAATGGCTTGGCTGCGGTGAAGGTGCTGTCCAGTGAAGGGATCCGCACCAATGTAACACTGGTGTTTAGCGCTCTGCAGGCCTTGTTGGCTGCACGGGCCGGTGCTACTTATGTCAGCCCCTTTATCGGCCGGATCGATGATACAGGCCAGGATGGGTCAGATGTTTTGAGTGATATTATGGATATTTTCCGTAATTACCGGCTGGAAACCAAGGTGATCGCTGCTAGCATCCGTCATCCGCGCCATGTCCTGGAGGCAGCGCGGCTGGGGGCAGATATCGCCACTGTGCCCTTCAAGGTGCTGAAAACCATGTTCCGGCATCCCTTGACAGACCGCGGGATAGAACGTTTTCTTGCTGATTGGGAGAAAGTTATTAAAAGTTGATATTCTGCTTGACTTTGATAATTAGTACTGGTAAAATATACAAAATTGGCGAAGTCGGCTTTTTCCCCTATATTTTCTTAAAGCTTTAATAGCTGTAGTTCTTATTTCTTATTACCTTCCTTTGGTAACCCGCAGATTTAAGGGAAATCAAATTAATTATAAAACTGCTTAATTAGATAACTGCTGTTATTAATAGAGCTACCGTTATTTAAATAACTGCCGTTATTTAAAAATCCTGCCTGGAGGAATCAATTTCTCTGACATTATCAAGTATACCCAGGAACTATTATGTATGCGATTTTCATATTAAATACATTAAAATACATTAAACAGGAATGGTGATATGAACTTGAATATTACAGAGTTAGAGCAAAAGACCATGGCTGAACTCTATAAAATTGCCAAAGAGTTGGAGTTAACAGGATATTCCCGACTGCGAAAAAAGGAACTGATCTTTGAGATCATGAAGGCCCAAACAGAAAAGGACGGGCTTCTCTTTGCCCAGGGTATTTTGGAAATCCTTCCTGATGGCTATGGTTTTCTGCGCCCTTTCGCCTATCTGCCCAGTCATGATGATATCTATGTTTCACCTTCCCAGATCAGGCGGTTTGACCTGCGTACTGGGGACAAAGTAGCGGGACAGGTGCGTGCTCCCAAAGAAACCGAGCGCTTTTTTGCACTGCTGAGGGTGGAATCGGTCAATGGTTATGACCCGGAAGAAGCCTCCCACAGGCTGCATTTTGACGCCCTGACCCCTATCTTCCCCAATAGCCGCCTGACCATGGAAAGTGAAGAAGTAACCGATATTTCCTGCCGGATCATTGACCTGGTGGCACCTTTGGGAAAGGGGCAGAGGGGCCTGATCGTTGCTCCCCCTAAGGCAGGTAAAACATTCCTGCTCAAAAAAATCGCCAATGCCATCACAAAGAATTACCCCGATGTTTACTTGATGGTGCTGCTCATTGACGAACGCCCGGAAGAGGTTACAGATATGCAGCGTTCTGTAGAGGGTGAAGTGATCAGTTCCACTTTTGATGAGCCTCCGGAGAACCATGTCAAGGTATCGGAAATGGTTCTGGAGAGGGCGAAAAGGCTGGTGGAGCACAAGCGTGATGTGGTGATTCTGTTGGACAGCATCACCCGTCTGGCCAGGGCTTATAATTTGGTTGTTCCTCCATCAGGCCGCACACTTTCCGGGGGAGTGGATCCCACAGCTTTGCATAAACCGAAGAGATTTTTTGGAGCCGCCCGCAACATTGAGGAGGGGGGCAGCCTTACTATCCTGGCCACAGCTCTGGTGGAAACCGGCAGCAGGATGGATGATGTGATCTTTGAGGAGTTCAAGGGTACAGGGAATATGGAGCTGGTATTGGACCGAAAACTGGCGGAAAAACGCATTTTCCCAGCTCTTGATGTTAAACGCTCAGGCACAAGGCGGGAGGAACTGCTGCTCAGCAAAGAGGAATTGGATTTGGTCTGGAACTTCAGAAGGACCTTTGCCAATTATGGCACAGCTGAGTGTATAGAAATGCTGATAGATGCCATGAAAAAGACCAAAGCAAACAGCGACCTGCTGCGGGCACTGCCCCAACTCTTCCAGGAGTAAACCTGCTTATAAGTCTGCCAGCCTCGAAATTATTTACTCTCTCCGGATCGCATAGGCTTATCTTACCCTAAAATGTATAAATTCCAGGATGTGGGTAAAAATAGCAGTAGATATGGCTATAGCGAGGTGATAGATATGCGAAGCAAAAAGGCCATTATCTGCTGCTTGGCAGTACTGACGGGGCTGCTGATCCCCTTGCAACAGGCTGCTGCTTATTTTGCGGAGGATAGTTTTACAGCATATTGGAATAAAGAATCGGTCGCAAAGGTGTCCGGGGGAGCTGTTTCTCCTGTATATACTGTTAAGCCGGGTGATACCCTGTGGAGTATCAGCCGCGTTTTTGGAGTCAGTTTGAGTGAGCTTAAAAGGTTAAATGGGATCCATGATGGGGATCTGATCAGAGTTGGGCAGGTTCTGCTACTCCCGGAAGTGAAAACACACCGGGTGTCCCGAGGAGAAACATTGTGGAGCCTGTCGCAACGCTATGGGACCAGTGTTGGTCAGCTGATGGATGTGAATCAGATAACAGATCCGACTTCTCTGAAGGCCGGGCAGGAGTTGATCATCGCCGGAAATAGTAAAGGGGCACTGCCGGTTACGGGACAGGTACAAAAGATGATTTTTGCCTGGCCCCTCAAGGGCAGGATCACCTCCCAATTCGGACCCCGCAATGGGGGGGTTCACCACGGTTTGGATATCGCCGGTGAAATGGGAGAATTGATCAGAGCCGGTGAAAGTGGTGTTGTGACCACTGTCGGTTATCTCCCCTTTTACGGCAATACAGTGATCATCGACCATGGTGGGGGATATAAAACCCTGTACGGTCATGCTTCAGAGTATCTGGTCAAAAAGGGTGATATAGTAGAAAAGGGACAGCCCATTGCCAGAGTTGGTTCTACAGGCAGATCCACTGGCCCTCACCTCCATTTCGAAGTGAGGATCAACAACAAAGCAGTAAACCCCGTCCATTACCTGGAAAGCTAATAGGCATTTGATGGAGCACTACCGCACACCTTGTGGTGTGCGGTTATTAATTTCCCCCATTTGTATTTTTGTTGCTTTGTCGTCTTGTTGTTTTATACTTATAAAATAAGCTAACAGTAGCACAGAAAAAAGTATTGCACTGTTAAGCTGATAAAGGGTAGAGGGGGAACTGAATGAAGCATATCTTTATTGTTAATCCTGCTGCAGGTCCGAAAAATGCTTTTGATGAGATTAAGAATTCGCTGCGGAAATATGATGGAAAGCTGGACTATGAAATTTATACAACAAAAGGAAGAGGGGATGCTGTAAGTTTTGTTAAAAACCGATGTAGCACCCATTGGGGGAAAGTTAGATTATATGCATGTGGGGGGGATGGAACGCTAAACGAGGTTGTCAATGGGATGGCAGGTTACAAGCAGGCTAGTGTCAGCTGTTATCCTTGTGGAAGCGGAAACGACTTTGTAAAGTACTATGGTGGGAAGGAAAAGTTCCTTGACATAGACAGGCTTATTCATGCATCAGAGAAAACCATCGATTTGATAAAGGTTTCTGATAGATATTGTATCAATGTATGTCATTTTGGTTTCGATACTTGTGTTGCCAAAACAGTGGCTAAATTGAAAAGGAAAAAGATCATTGGCGGTAAAAATTCATATATTGCTGCCGGGTTTAAAGCCTTTATCAAAGCGATGAGAAATCAGTGTAGAATAACAGTTGACGGAGAATTAATACAGGATGGAGATATGCTTGCATGCCACATAGCAAATGGCAGCTATGTGGGTGGTTCATTTAAATGTGCTCCTTTTGCGGTAAATGATGATGGACTTTTGGAAGTAAATCTAATA
>DUSK01000096.1 GCA_012842275.1 Syntrophaceticus sp.
CTTCAATAGAAGCCATCAGAGCGGTTTCTTCACCACATACAAAGGCTCCGGCTCCCTCTTTGATGTGCAGATTGAAGGTAAAATCGGTTCCTAGGATGTTTTCTCCCAACAACCCGAATTCTTCAGCCTGAGCAATAGCTATCTTTAATCTCTTAATTGCAAGCGGATACTCGGCACGACAGTAAATATAACCCTCCCGGCATCCGATAGCATAAGCAGCGATAGCCATACCTTCGATTAAAGTGTGCGGATCCCCCTCTAAAATACTGCGGTCCATAAAAGCACCGGGGTCACCCTCATCAGCATTACAGATCAGGTATTTCAGGTCTCCCGGCGAACGGCGGCAGAACTCCCACTTAAGGCCAGTTGGGAAACCTCCACCACCACGACCGCGCAGTCCGGAACGCTTAACCTCATCAATCACCTGTTCCGGGGTCATTTCAAAAATAGCTTTTTCCAAGGAGGAGTAGCCACCTCTGGCAATATACTCCTTTATCTCTTCTGGATCAATGGAACCACAGTTGCGCAAGGCAACACGCATTTGTTTCCGGTAAAATTCAAGTTCTTTATAGGTAGGAATTTCATCTTCCTTAACAGGCGCCTTATAAATCAGGCGGTTAACAATCCGACCTTTAACCAGATGTTCTTCTACTATTTCGGGAACATCCTCCGGTGTTACCCTGACATAATATGTTCCTTCAGGATAAACGATTACCAGAGGGCCTTTTTCACAAAAGTCATGACAATCGGTCTCAACCAGTTTGACTTCCTGATCAAGCTTTTTCCTTTCCAATTCTTTAGCAAATGCTTCGAGCACCTGCTTAGAAGCGGATGAGGAACAGTTTTTGCCCCCGCATACCAGAACATGGGCTCTGACTAATTGCACCTTGAATTTCCCTCCTTCCCGTATGTTTTCTTAAAGTTCTTCAAAGCGTGCAATTACAAGGTCATCGACGATATTGCCGTGCATAACATGCCCTACAATGATCCTTGCGGCATCAGCAGGCTTAACCTTACCATAGGTAATGCGCGGCTCCCCTGGTTTTTGCACATCCACCAGTGGTTCCTGCTCACACATTCCGATACAGCCGGTTTTGTCTACAATAACATCAAGATTACGCTTATTAATCTCTTCAAGTATAGCGGCCATTACTTCACGGGCTCCGGCTGCAATACCGCAGGTTCCCATTCCCACGATAACTCTGGTGTTCTCAGAATTACGTGTAAATATCTCTTTCTGGGCTTCCTCACGATATTTCTTCAACTCTTCCCTGTTTGCCAGTTTCATAATCTTCACCTTGCCTGCCCCGTTAATAAGCGCGGCAAAGCCCGGTGAATTCACCTCCCTTCATTAAGGGTCTGTTTACTCATACTGTTCGAGAATGCCTTTCAATTTGTCCGGAACCAGTCGGCCATGAGTATCATCATTGATCATAACCACCGGAGATAAACCACAGCAGCCCAGGCAGGCTACGGTTTCCAGCGTGTAACGCAGATCCTCAGTGGTTTCTCCATCATCAATACCCAGTTCTTGCTGCATGCGCTCAAATATCTTTGAGGCACCGCGAACATGGCAGGCTGTACCGAGACAAACCCTGACAATGTTACGCCCACGCGGCTGCAAATGGAATTGCGCATAGAAAGTAGCAACTCCAAATACTCGGCTTGGTGGAAGCTTCAATTCGCGCGCAATCCGCAGAAGCACCTCCTTAGGCAGATATCCATAAATCTCTTGTGCTCCCTGCAGGATTGGTATCAAAGCACCCTTTACCCCTCGCCACTGTGCAAAAAGATCCTCTAGCTGTTTTTCCTTCTGGATATCTTCGGCAGTTTGTGCACAGGCAGCTTCAGGCATCCAATCCCCCTCCCTTCTTTGAATTACATTTATTACATTAAAATGACCTGTTATCAAGCTAATAGCCTGTTAACAGGATAAAAAACCTGACAAAATCAATCGGAAAATAAGATATGAATTAAAAAAGCTAACCAATAGAACAATTCCTAGCAATTCGGGTATAGGCAAAATATACGGAGTAAGATTTTCGATATGTTTACATTAGTTGTATTCGACAGCAAAGCGAAAAAACCTCCTGCAATAATAAAAAATCCTTGGGTATTTCAAAATAAAAGGGACTCGTATGTTTTAACATACGAGTCCTTATCAATAATTGGGGCTAGCTATCTATTTCTATCCTGCCTGAAGGCAGTAACTCCCTCATACCAGAACACATTCCACTAAAAAGATTATGCATAACAGCAGCAGACTGATCAGAGGTATAAAAAAATTTTTTAACCTCAAATGATAACACCTCCCAGTTTGACTTTTTATCGGGGGTCATAGCCCACCACTGTCCAAATACCGGTTTCATCCTGCCGCAGCAGTCTTTTTAGATAAACTCTCTTAACAGGGCCATCAGCCACTTCTACCATTGATTCGATACCGTTATTGATCTTGAGCTCAAAAGACTCCTCTTTAATCTTCGGATCACCGACAATCCCTTCTGGTGACACCATTAAATTTACAAAGGTAAAGGCCACCTGTTCGGGATCAAGTTGCCAAGGACTGCTGCCTCTGTCAACTTGCTGCTGATTGGCTTTCACCAGATCCATATCTACAGGAACCTTAACCTCTGCCTGATCTGCCATCCTGATATCAGTCTTGGGAAGAGTCAGCTCAGCGGCAATCTGTCGCGCCAGTTCCAACCGCTTCGGCCCTTCCACTTCTATTTCCAGTCCATCCTGCTGCCACCTCAGTTTATCCGCCAATACTTCCAGCGGCCTTCCTGCAGCAGTGCCCAGAGCTGCTTCAGGTGCTGGCTTAAAAGTTCCTCTGGCAGCGGTTTCAACTACAATTGTTTCACCATAATCCAGCACAATCCGGCCAGCAAACGCCAGAATACGTAACGGAGCTTCTTTCGGGACTAAGGGGCTAATCTTACTGATCAGAGCAGCTTCTTCAATGCTTGCTGTCAGTTGCCCCGGATTATCTGCCACCACTTGATACCCTTCAGGTGGCCGGTAAGCAAAAATCTCAGCCTCAATCTTGACATTAGGTTCAAAACTTACAAAGGTATATGTGGTCTGTAATGCATTTTGCATAGGGGTCTGTAATTGGATAGGCAGATTGGTTTCCTTATCAACCCATAAATAAAAGGGCAGGCCTCCCGGAGGGGATATTTTCAATTTAATTGACTGGCGCCCGGCAATCTGTTCAGTGCCAGCGATCTGATGTGGATAATCTTTAGCCTGTTTTGCTTCATCCCGCAGATCAAAACTACTGCCTGTGGGGTCCGGCAGCAACGGCAGTATGGCTACTTCCCGGCTTTGTGGGCGGATCTGCCATTTTCGCTCACCATTATTGACCGTCAAGGTGCCATCATCCTGCTTAATGGCATATTTTTCTCCATGGGACCAAAGCTCTACCCTTCGAACCATCCATTCATCCCCTGCTGCATTTTGAGCGCGTATCTCCATAACACCGTGATAACTGTTTAGATTGGTCACAGCTTTCTCCATTGCGTAAACCACATCTTGGTTAAATATATCAAAAAATACAAACAAGCATAAACAAGCTGCCAGTGCTGCTACTGCTGATAAAATCCATCTGCGGCGGTAAGGATGAACCTTAATCCGCTCAGCTACCCTCTCAGACAGCCTCTGGGGATAACCGGGATCAGGGAGTGCCGGTTCTCTGAGAGTCCGAAGCAGGCGCGCCGCAGCCAGAGTTTTTTCCAATTCAGCTGAATCAGCTGGCCCATAATGCTTTTCAGGTTCCTGTTCCGCATTTAAGGCATCTATATAATCAGATAGCCTTTTTTCATGATCATTCATATCTATCCATCCCTCCTGACCTAACCATTGTCAAACAAAATTTGAGCCAAAGCCTTTAAGGCGCGGTATTGGGCTGTGCGTACAGCCCCCTCGGTCTTTCCCACCAACCTAGCAGTCTCAGCCACTGAATAACCCTGGATGATGCGCAACTCCAAAATCTTTCGCTGTTCTGCGCTCAGTTTCGCTAACGCATTTTCTATCTGCAGGCGCTGGGCAACAGTGTTTTGCTCATCAGTAGTTACCAGTTGGTTTGGATTCACTTTTTCAAAATCGACCGCTATCCCCCTGCGTTTTTTTTGACGCCATCGATCTCGCAATATATTAAGGGCTATTGTTCTTAAAAACCCCGGCCATTTATCTAAACACAATTTCTCCTTTTTCCAATAGGATAAAGCTCTAACAAATGTTTCTTGGGTAATATCCTCTGCTTCTTCTCGATTTTGTACTTTGAAATATATATAGCGATAAAGGGGTTCCCATGTTTTCAGGCAAACCTGTTCAATGGAGTGTTGATCACCTCCAGCAGCCTTTGTTACTTCATCATCTGGCAACTAACCACACCTTCTTTCACAGCCGGCCGGCTACTAATAATAACGATCAGCCTTGATTAATGTTACAACTTAATTATGCAGTATTCCAATCCTTGTTAAGACCCCTTTATTGCCGCCGCTTTTCCTTGTAGTTATGATACATCCATAGTACCATCCAAACTATATTTTACATGGTCGCTTAACCGAAACCCCTGGCGAATATTACCGCTTGATTTAAAAAACCAGAGATGCCATAATTGTCTAAAAATACACAACATTGCGCCGAATCCGTACTTATGTCCTATGTACGGTACGGGGGAACCATATTGATGTGCATTCCTGCACATCAGGGGTGAATCATTTCCGAAGGGGAGACGGAAATGTAGGGCGATCCTTTCGACCGAACCCATCAGCTTACCTCGGAGGCAAGGAAAGGAGGAAGAGCATTGCGCAAATTTTGCCTGATCATTGTTGTTCTGCTGGTCGGGATTCTTGCATTTGGGAACATCGGCTATGCAGCAAGTTACACAGTTAAGCCAGGTGATACCCTCTACTTAATCGCCACAAGAAACGGCACAACAGTCAACGCGATCATGTCCCTCAACGGCCTCAGTTCCACAATGATCTACCCTGGACAGGTGCTGATACTGCCTGATAAAGGAACAAAACAGTATACAGTCCAACCAGGGGACACACTCTATCTCATCGCAAAATCCTTTGGGACCTCAGTTGACTCCATCATGTCGCTGAATGGCCTTTACAGTACAGTGATCTATCCGGGTCAGGTCCTGCTGGTGCCAGGGGGCGGACAAGCCCCAAAAGGAACAACACAGTATTATACAGTCCAGCCTGGTGACACACTCTATCTTATCGCAAAATCCTTTGGGACCTCAGTGGATTCCATCATGTCGCTGAACGGCCTTTACAGCACAGTGATCTATCCCGGACAGGTCCTGCTGGTATCAGGGAGTGGACAGGCTCCAAAAGGAACAACACAGCAATATACAGTCCGTCCTGGTGACACACTCTATCTTATCGCAAAATCCTTTGGGACCTCAGTGGATTCCATCATGTCACTGAACGGCCTTTACAGCACAGTGATCTATCCCGGACAGGTCCTGCTGGTGCCAGTAGGTTCAGGAGGTGGAACATCACCACCCTCACGGGGCGGCGGCTATTCGGCTGAAGAAAGATACTTACTGGCACAGCTGATCAATGCTGAGGCAGCAGGTGAGATCTTTGAAGGAAAGGTAGCTGTCGGGGCAGTGGTTCTGAATAGAATCAGAGATCCCAGATTCCCCAATACCATCACAGATGTGATCTATGAGCCCTGGCAGTTTGAACCTGTACTCAACGGTACACTCTATCTCCCCCCGAGTGCAGATTCGATTCGGGCTGCAGATGCAGCTCTAAGTGGCTGGGATCCTGTATATGGAGCTGTCTACTTCTGCAATCCGGCTACTGCACAGAGCACCGAATTCTTTAAAACACTCACCTATGTTTGCCGGATAGGAAACCATGTATTTTATAAATAAATAAATAATTTTATCTAAAAAGAGAGCCTAAACGGCTCTCTTTTCTTATCCATTATGCCTTCTTTTATACCTTCGGGGGAATTCCTTTTACTCTCCTGGACAAGAAATAATAGAGGACCCCACCCATAACAGCCAGCAACAACGCCACCAGTGATGCCTCAGCAGGGCCGCCTGTAAGTTCCGTGTTTTCCCGAAAAAGCTCAACAACCGACCTGAATGATCCATAGAGGATTATAAACAAAGAAAAGACCTGCCCTGGGAAACGGATGCCCTTCTGTGACTTCCACACCAAAACAATAAAGATCAGCAGCCCGGTCAGCATGGAATAAATCTGTGTTGGATGGCGTGTTAACCCATCAACAGCAGGGAATACCACTCCCCAAGGAACTGTTGTTGCCTTTCCATAACAGCAACCATTCATAAAACAACCGAACCTGGCAATAACATAACCAAGTGCTGTTGCTGGAGCGGCAAAATCTAAAAAAGGAAGTACAGCTATGCGTCTGACCAGAAGATAAATAACAACAGCCAACAGCCCGCTTAACAGCCCACCATAAAAAGCTAAACCTCCCTGCTGAATAAACAAAATCTGCAGCGGATTGGCAAGGTAATAATCAGCTTCATAAAGGAAAACATAAAATAAGCGCGCCCCAATAATACCGCTGATCACGGCGATGAGGACACAATCCAGCACAATATCAGGAGATTTACCCTCTTTTTTGCTCTGATATACCATCCACAGAGTCGCCACAACTATCCCCAAAGCCACGAAAAACCCGTAACTATATATTGATAAATTTCCAATTTCAAACAAAATTGGCCGCATATACATCGCCTCAGACTAAAATTTTTTGAATTTGATTACAATAATCCACATATCCACAAGTTTATCCACAGCTATTGTAGACAATATCATCAGCTATTTAATTAAAAACCAAAATTATCCCCAATATTAACTGGAACTCACTCTGTTATGTCAACATATAGGACCCCATATCTCCGTCAAATTATCAACATA
>DUSK01000097.1 GCA_012842275.1 Syntrophaceticus sp.
CTTTAACCTTTTCTACGAAAAGCTCTGGAGAAACATCAACCCCGACATCCAGCACTTCAAAGCCATTGACTTCGAGCATAAAAGCGACTATTTTCTTGCCGATATCGTGAATATCCCCTTCAACTGTCCCGATCAGCACCTTACCATATTTCTTTTCCTTTGTACCTTGGGGAATATATCTTTTGATCAGTTCGGATACACTTTGCATAATCTCCCCGGACATCAAGAGGTCAGGAATAAAGGACTTGCCATCCTCGAAACGCTTGCCCACAATCTCGACACCTTTCCTGCATGTTTCGAGAACAGCCATGGGATCCTCGCCGCTATCCAGCATTTCTTTGGCCATTGCAAGTGCTTCTTTTCCTTCCAAGGCCGCTATCAATTCTTGCAATCTATCCTGCATGATCATCAGCCTCCTTGCTTTCATCAGAGAGAACCTCATGCTGCCATTTACGAGAGCGCTTTATTTTCCATCTCTACCATAACAGGTTGTTCACTGCAAAATCAATCCTTATTGTCCTGCTTTTTTACGCTTTTCATAAAGATTCTCCAAATTATGCTGTCTGTGCTGTGCTTGGATATAAAGGGAGCGCCATCCGTCACCCATTACACTGCGATGAAGCTCCGGGTTGGCTTTTTTTCTCGCATTTTTCAAGTAATTCTGTATTGCACCATAGAGTGCATCACAGGCATAGCTGGCAGCATGATGTTCTTCAGGAGGGAGTCCGTGGTCAAGGGCAATTAAAACCTGTTCAGGTGTAATCTCCATAGCTTCCCAAACGGTTTTCCTCTGGGCTAAAACGGAAAGGATACTGCAGCAAGCGATGAGATTATGACAGCCCTGTACAAGAAAATTTACCTTCTCCAGCACCATGTTCTCCACTTTGATGAAGAACATCACTATATCTCCACAGTCCTGTACATTGATCATTACACCATTGGCATCCTCAAGCTCTCCCCAATTACGAGGATTGCGGGCGTGATCAAGCACTCTGGAGTTAATACCCATTTAGTAACCCTCTTTTCTGTTCTCTGCAATATAGATCATTATTCTTCTGAAAATGATTATATCCCTTTATAAGTATAAAGAAAAACCCTCTTTTTGCCTCAGTAACTGCCTGTTGACTGAAATATGCAGCTTCAATATGTTTGCTGTTATTGCCGGCTTAAACTGTATATTAACCCTGCAGGTGATACTGTTAAAAAAGCCGGTTGAGGTTTTTTTCCCGACCCAACCGGCTGAAAATACCTGAATTATTTCTTCAATTTAAACCCTCTGACCAGCACAATCGGTGTACCGGCATCAGCGGAACCAGCAACCAGGTCTGCCAGTGTCCCGATGATGCTGGTTGCACTGCGGGGCGTTGTCCCCAAGTCTTCGCTAACAATCTCATTCTGTTTCTTCTCTATTTGAGCTATGATCTCTTCCTTGGAATACCCCTGCCTGTGAAGGGTATCGACTACCAGTTTCAGTTTGGTGCCGCTGCGCAGGCCTGCTGATTTAAGGCCACTGCTCACCCCAATAGCAGGATGGGGGTCGGCCAGTTCGTAGATCCCGGTATCAGGGTCCTTATAAGCGCCATCTCCGAAGATAAGCACCTCTACATCCTTACCGCACACTTCATAAATCTTCTTTTTAATTCTTTCAGCTGAGCCATCGGGATCTTCAGGCAGCAGCTTCAAAACCCCTCCCTTGAAATCTGAAACATTGGAACCGATCACTCCCCAGGGTGGAGGTCCTATATCCTGAATTGTGATCACAGGTACCATTGCCCCAAAGGAGAGGAATTCGTCTTTCAGCTTTTCCAGCTCATGAACAGCGCCGATACAAACACCGTCTATATAGCCCATATCGTAGACTTTAAAGGGGTTATTGGTATAGATTATCTCTCCGCGAGCCCCTGCTTCTTCAATTGTGCTGACATACAAATCCTGATAATCCACATTAGTAATAGGATGGGTAAAGGTGTTGTTTCCCCGTTCATTGGAGAAAATCACATCAGGTTCGTAATAGCTGTCAAGCTGCTCTGAAAAGTCTAATGTCTCAAGCTCTATATCGGTTTGCTCTAGATATTTATTGGCATCTACTATGGTCAGATTATGGCGTTCCAGATTAACAGCAATAGCTAAAGCCTTCTCTGCCTCAGGGACATCCCGCTGGATACCAACCGCTTTTTTGGCTGCTTTTTTCAGGTCAAAAAAGGTAACTTCTACAACCGCTATTTTTCCATCAGGCATCCTCACAGTGAGGTCAGCAATCCCTTTGCCCGTAATTTTACGAATGCTGATAATATGGTAACCGATCTCCTGCAGTTTCAGGGCAGCGATAATCTCCCTGATCAAAACATTGAGCATCGGTGTGTTGCCTCTGGCTTCTCTCAGGCTCTGCAGTGTCTTCTTCAGTTTTAGACGTGTTGTAGCAAATTCCTCATTGATTACCTCATTGCCGACCTCATCAAAGGGAATAGGGAATTGCACGATCACCTTCCCTCCCCTGGTTGCCATG
This sequence comes from Syntrophaceticus sp., assembly GCA_012842275.1. GTDB lineage: Bacteria > Bacillota > DSM-12270 > Thermacetogeniales > Thermacetogeniaceae > DTU068. The sequence continues at coordinate 2,507 of DUSK01000097.1, forward strand.
GCGATCGCTTTCAATACCAAGGTAAATCGATTGCGGCTGGCTATAGGACTGATCAAGGCAACAGTGCTGCCAGCTTTCAGGTTCAACTTCTGCCGCACATCCTCAGCCAGTTCAGAACAGCTGACATAACGGTTTTGTGACCTGGCGACTACAGCCTCAGTGATGCAGATGATATCACCATCAACTGCAATATCTTTAACAGCATCAGCAGTTATAGCGGCAATATCATCATTGGGTACAATCAAGCCGATTTTCAATCCTATTGCTGCTACTCCGGTGTTTTCCGGCAAAATAAATTTGTTCATTGGCTCCATCCTTTCGTGGATGACCACTGTATTGATTAGGATGCCCAAACAGGCAAAATCCCCTGGTCAACCGATTTAATTATAATAGCCAGCCAACCTCATGACAAGCTTTCATTTGCTGGACACCCTGACAATCTTCCAGTCCGGGAACTATTTTAAATGCAAGCAGTATCGTGCACTCAAGCTACCTAATAAGCTACTTGGTCACCAATATAAATAATGTAGTTGTATAGGTTCTGCGATCGTAGTATCCTTCTTTAACATCATCATTATCTATATATCTGACCAGTGCCAGATAATAACCCGGTTTGTCAAAGGTGAAAGCAACCTTTCCTTCACTATCCGAATCCTTCAGTTGGGGTTCATCCGCCTCTGTCATACCATTGATCAGGGCCACCTGTGTATTCGCAGCCGGTGATCCATTAATTCTAAGCCGGATCTCGATGGTATCCCCTGCTCTCCAATGCTTCCAATATAATGGCTGCAACTCCAGATGGCCTCCCACAGGCTGCACATCCCCCTCCAGATCGTGCCCTACAGGTATCACAGCACTGGCATACTGGGTATAAGCAATAGATTCCAGAGGGAACTCACAGTCTTTCTTGGGCACACTCAAGTATTTGCCATCAACAGTTACTGTTGTAATACCCTCTGCCACAACCACCGGCCTGTAGAAACCAGCTTGATCAGGGGTAAATGTGATCTTATAAGCCATTTCCTTATCCTCTGGACCCTCTATAGCCAGCTCGCTTTTCTCACCATTGGGAGCAATAAGGAAGGCTTTCAGGATCTCCCGACGGCACAAGCCATCAACCTTCATGTTATGCCCCCATTTGTAGAAAACATCTACCGGCGAATCGTGATGCCCGTGTGTTGACCTGAATTCCAACCATCCCTCATGCCCCTTGACAACCAGGTTGGTGGTGTCACGATACTTTTGCATACTGACTCCTCCTATCATTTTTTCAAATCTCTTAAAAGATATGCTCTTTCATCTAGCTCACTTTTATTATGAAAATAAGCCACCAAGGCTTCCTTGATCCATCAAGGCAAAAAAGCCTCCGTGGCTTGATTCCGTGTTCTCCATGAACAGTTGCCAGGTTATCCATAACCGGGCATTAACTTCCATAACATATTGTTTTTTCGACATTCAACAGCTTAAATCCTTTTTTTATAGCCAAAAAAATCCCGGCCGTTTTGCCGGGAAGCAACAATGGGTTTATATTTCAACATAGGTCATCTTCTCACGGAATCGCTTAAGCAGCTTGATCACCTGCGGCCCTAAAAGGAGATAAAAACAGGCATTACCCAGTGCATGAAAGGTATCCATAGGGAAACTGGCCGCGTAGGCTAGGAAAACCGCTTTCCAGGTAAAGGGTTTGATAAAAACAACCACTAAAAATAAATTCATCAGCCAGCCGAAGAGATAACCCCAGATAATTCCAAAGGAAACCATAACAGCACGGCCGGCATCAGGTCTGACCACACCCAAAAGCCCCGCACTGGCACCGATTAACCCCCAGAACAGCATTTGGAAAGGTGTCCAGGGTCCCTGCCCCATAAAGAAATTAGAAGCCAGAGCAGCTATCGCTCCCACCATAAAGCCTGACCGGGCACCGAATACATACCCTGATACCATCACCAGAAAAGTTGTGGGTTGCACACCGGCTATGGGAGCAAAAGGCACTCGGATAACAGCAGCGAGAGCAGCCAGAACAGCAATAACCCCCAACTCTCGGGAGGAAACCTTACTCCCCTCAAAACTGGCGAAAAATACGATCAAAGCAGTTGAAAGAAGGAGCACCGCGAATATCCCCCAATTTTCGTGGATAAACTGCAGTTTCCCCATTATTAAACCCGCTACCACAGCTGCCCCCACGAGGATCACACTCATTATTAATACTTTATTACCTGCTCTGGCAGACATCTAAGGCACCCCCTGAGACCTTTTCCAGCCCTTCACGGACCGTAAGCACACCCTGGGCTATACCACGAAACATTCTGGCTATTTGGGGAGCATAAAAGATTGACTCACCCAGCACTTCACGGGGGCCGTCACAGGCAACCATTCCATCAAAGATCATCACGACCCGTTCAGCGTATTCTGCAGCAAACTCCACATCATGGGTCACCATCACCACACTCCCTCCTGAAGCGGTGATCCCTTGGAGAAAACCACCCAGTTCTGCCTTCAGCCTGTAATCCATCCCCCGGGTTGGCTCATCTAACAGCAAAAGGCAGGGTCCAGCTACCAGTATGGAGGCCAGTGCCACTCTCTGGCGCTCGCCGCTGCTCAGGTCCCTGGGATTGGCATGCCGCAGAGCATAGAGATTAAGCTTTTTCAATATTTCATCACAAATTCCGTTATCCGGGATCTGAAAATTGTTTAGGGTAAAACGGAGTTCATCCTCTACTGTATCCTGAAAAAGGTAGTCATTGGGGTTCTGGGAGAGATAACCAACTTTTCTGCCCAGTTCCATGAGAGATAGATGACGGGTATCC
>DUSK01000098.1 GCA_012842275.1 Syntrophaceticus sp.
GGACAGAAAAGGTTTGTTTTGCCTTTTTGCGGGAGTATACCCTTCCCGCTCCATGAGAACAGGAATGAAAACTCTCCGGATTCCCTAAGCCTTCAACAATATAAGAATAACTGCCCATGGCACCGGGGATAACACCCATCTCCCCATTTTTTGCCCTGATCGCCCCTTTGCGGTGTACCCAGACTTCCTTATTATAGTGCTCTTCAAAGGAGGCGTAGTTGTGATGGCAGTTGATGGGTTCATCGAACTTTATATCCTGTATGCCCCCATACTTGCTAAGGTAATTGCAGAAGATTTCCTGTACCTGGTCCATGATCTGGCTGCGGTTCTCTCTGGCAAAATCCTGTGCCAGTTGCATCCAGGAGATGTACTGCTGCCCCTCTTCACTGTCCACTGGAAGGTAAGCTAAGTCGTATGAAGCCGGAACAGGAGATTTCCATTTTGCATTAAGTTCTTTCGCAATTTTGTTAAAGTAATTGCATATTTTATAACCGAAATTCCTGCTCCCGGAGTGCACCATCAAACCGGTCAGTCCATCTTCATCCTTTTGGATCTCGATAAAGTGGTTGCCGCCGCCCAGGGTGCCCACCTGGTAGAAGCCGGAGTCTATCTCAGGCACCAACTGGGGAACCAGGTGTTCCCTGGGAAAGCGGTCTAGTACCCTCTCTAAAACAGTACATTGCCTCTTCTTTTTATGGTGATCAAAACCTGTAGGAACAGTGCGCAGGATTTGTCCGGTGATAGCCTGGATCAGTTTGCCCTGGCCATCTGTTTCGATCTGCAGAGTTTCTGCAGGAACATCGGTCTGTACATAACAAATTCCACAGCCGATATCCACTCCTACAGCATTGGGAATGATAACCCCCTCTGTGGCAATCACCCCACCGATAGGCATCCCGTAGCCTTCATGGCAATCAGGCATCAAGGCCGGCCATTTATAGATAAAGGGCAAATTGGAGAGATTAATGACCTGCTGCAAACATCCCTCATCAACCTGGCTGATATCCTCAAGCCAGATCTTGACAGGTTTTTGCTGTTTGCTTTTATCAAAATAAACAAACACAGCGATCCCTCCTCTTGCCTGCCAATTATATCATATAAACTGTCATATAATCGGTGGGTAACAAAAGTTGAAAGAACATAATCGGTTTAATGTCTGGTTTAATGAATTGCAATTTTGCAAAAATAGATACCGGAGGTCAGTTCAAAAGATGACCTCCGGTCAGCTTAAGGCAATGCAGCAAGCCTGGCACTGTTAAACTAGATTCTGCCCTGCGGCAAATGCTTTTAGATTGACCTCTCTATAGGCCGGCTTGACTGATTCCGCTACAACTGACGGCCAGTCCACAAGCTCGCTTAAACCAGCCAGCTTAACCATAGCACCCAGCAATACCACATTCATCACCCTCGGGTTCCCCAATTTCTCTGCTTCACGATCAGCATCAATCGTATAAAGGGAAACAGGGTAGCCAGACAACCGCTCCTCAATATCAGCAGGGTATTCTGCAGCCCCGATCAGAACAGGAAGTGGAGGGATTTCCCTTGCATTCACCAACAGGGTGCCGTTCTTTTTCAGGAAGTGCACATAGCGCAGGGCCTCCAATTTTTCCAGTGTTACAAGGAGATCGACCGCCCCCGCCCCTGAGATGGGGGAGTACACCTTTTTCCCATAAGAGAGTTGGGTGACAACACTACCACCCCGCTGTGCCATCCCATGCACCTCAGAGCTTTTTACATCAAAACCCGCTTTGAGCAAACCGCTGCTGAGTACCCTTGATGCCAGCAGGATTCCCTGGCCTCCTACCCCAGCAAGCATGATCCGTTTTACCGCTTGATCCATTAGCTGTCCACCTCCTGATCCTTTACTCTGATCGCATCATGTTTGCAGACTTGTATACAGACCCCACAACCGGCACAACTTAAGGCATCGATCACCGGGTACCCCTCACTCCCCAGAGATATAGCCGGGCAGCCCAGACGGAGGCATGCTTTGCACTTATGACAGGTCTCCTCATCTATCTCCGGCACTGCACCCTTTTCAACACCCTTGAGCAAACGGCAGGGTGATTTAATGACAATAGCCACCCGCTCCTCTGTTTCTTTTGCATCCCGAATAGCATCCCTGAGCTTTTTCAGATCATAGGCACTGACCTCTATAACCCGGTCATAACCAACAGCCTTAAAAATGCGTTCCGGTTCCTGCATAAAGGTTTCCTCACCGCTCAAGGTCTGGCCGCTGCCGGGGTTCGGCTGGTGTCCGGTCATGGCGGTGATCCTGTTATCCAGCACCACAGGGACGAAATTCCTCTTGTTGAATATGGAATCTATAGCCCCGGTGATCCCTGAATGATAAAAAGTAGAATCACCCACAACACCGAAGATCCTCTTACCCTCAGGGGGATTGAGGGTCAAGCCCAGAGCAATAGCATAACCGCCCCCCATACAGGCTGACACATCGATTCCATCCAGCGGCGGGGCAGCGCCTAGGGTATAACAGCCGATATCCCCCACAACAGTCACCTTTTCCCTTTTGGCCAGATAGAAAAAGGAACGGTGTGGACAGCCGGCACAAAGGATGGGAGGCCTTACAGGAACATTCGCCGCAGGCTCTTCAGTTGCCGGATGCAGTTCCTCCAGGGGTTCAAGCCCTGCTTTACTCAAGGATGCAGCCACAATTTGCGGGTTTAGTTCATAGAAGGGAGAGATATACTTTTTCCCTTCACACTCAACTCCCAGGGCACGGACATTAAACTCCAGATAGGGGTCCAGTTCTTCAACAACATAAATCTTCTTAACCCGGCGAGCAAACTCATAAATAATATCCTGATCAATGGGATAAACAAGCCCCAGTTTTAAGACCGAATACCGGTCTCCAAAGGCCTCTTTGACATAATTGTAAGAGGCTCCAGAGGTGATGATACCAATATCGCTGTTGGTGATCTCCATCTTGTTTATCCCTCTGGCAGCCTGGTCTTTGGTTAATTTGTTCAGATTCTCTTCTAAGATGACCCTCCTGGCCCTGGCATGGGCGGGCAGTGTAACAAATTTGGGGACATTCCGTTCGTAATCCCGTACCCGCCTCAAATACCCTTGTTCAGGGTCTATTTCTACAACACTGCGGGAGTGACAAACCCGAGTCACCATGCGCAGGAAAACGGGCACATCATAGCGCTCACTTAACTCAAAAGCCAGGGCGGTAAAATCTATACACTCCTGACTATCTGACGGTTCCAGCATAGGGACTTTGGCATGGAGGGCATACCATCTGTTGTCCTGCTCATTCTGGGAACTGTGCATACCAGGGTCATCAGCGGTAACGATCACCAATCCCCCATTGACACCCATATAAGCGATTGTAAACAGCGGATCAGCCGCAACATTGACCCCCACATGCTTCATGGTCACCAAACTGCGCAGCCCTGTCACACAGGCACCATATGCTTGTTCCAGAGCAACCTTTTCATTGATGGACCAGGCACATTCCGGCCCCTTCTTCTTTTCTAAAACCTCGATAATTTCAGTGCTCGGTGTACCCGGATAGCCGATCCCAAGCCCCACCCCGGCCTGAAAGGCACCTTGGGCTACGGCCTCATTCCCTGATAAAATAACCTTCACCAATTATTCTTCCCCTCCCTTATGATACAGAACATGCTGAAATAAGCATATGTCTGCCAGCTTCGAACACTATGATCACAAGAAATAAGATAAAATAATATATACATTCTCCAAAGGGGGAAATAATCCTTGCATACAAGCCAAATTCCAGCTTTAACAAGTGTAATGGCTTTGAACAAAATAAGTGACCCGGTACAAGCCGGGTCTTTATCTATAAGTGCCCAAAGCTATTATTTCGTCCCTTTTCACAACAAAAACTAAACACTTCTTCTGTCAAAAATGCGTTTTGTCTTTTTTTCACTGCGGGGCAAACTTCCCTGAGGTACAACCTCGATATCAGCCAGAATCCCAATTACCCGCTTGATATTCTGCCTGCAGGCAGAGCTTACTACCGCCGGATCCGCTCCCTGTTCACCTTCAACCCGGATCTGGATACAGTCTCTCCCTTGCTCTCTGGTAAGAATCACCTGATACTCACTGCTGGCACCTGGTGTCTCTTTAAGAGCGGCATCAATCTGCCCAGGGAAAACCAATACTCCCTTGACCTTAAAGGCCTCATCACTGCGTCCCATGATGCGGTCGATCATCGGATAGGAACTGCCGCAGGAACACACCTCAGGCAGCAACCTAGTAACATCCCTGGTGCGATAGCGTAAAAGGGGCAGCCCTTCTTTAGTCAAAGTGGTGATCACCAGTTCTCCTTTTTCACCCACAGGCAGCACCTTTCCGGTATCAGGATCAATAATTTCAAAGTAAAGGTAGTCATTCCAGTAGTGGATACCGCAGTGGTGGTGGCAGTCAATACCGA
>DUSK01000099.1 GCA_012842275.1 Syntrophaceticus sp.
GCCATCAAAGCTGAGCGAAATTTAAAGAAATTTTATCAGCTGCTGGATGAGATTACAGAACTCACCATCAATCAGCTTTATCACAGGTTTAAAGTGCAATGCAGGCTGCGGGTCAAGGATATCCCCTTTGTTATGGGACAGGGGCTTTATATGGGATCAGAGGATTTAAAACCCGATGACTCCATTGAACCAGCTATCGTCAATGGGACCCTTTCTGTAGGGATGATCGGGCTGGCAGAAACTCTGGTCGCTTTGACCGGCTACCACCACGGACAGAATAAGGATTCTCAAGAACTTGGGCTGGAGATCATAAAGCACATCAAAGAAAAGGTTGATGAGGCCTGTGAGCGCTTTGATCTAAACTATACCTTTTTGGCAACACCCGCTGAAGGGCTCTCAGGAAGATTTGTTAAAATGGATAGGAAAGAGTTTGGGATCATACCTGGAGTAACTGACCGGGAGTATTACACCAATTCATTCCATATCCCTGTACATTATCCGATCAGTATGTTCGACAAGGTGAGGCTGGAGGGACCGTACCACAAGTTCTTTAATGCCGGTCATATCAGTTATGTAGAAATGGCGTCACCACCTCAGCACAATCCGCAGGCTGTGGAATCTCTGCTCAGGCATATGGCTGAGTGTGATATGGGATATGCCGGTATCAACTATCCGGTGGATTTCTGCTGCGGATGCAATCTTTTAGGTGTAATTAATGATCCCGAATGTCCCCGCTGCGGCTCCACAAATATCCGCCGTGTACGCCGGATAACAGGATATTTGAGCACTGTTGACCGCTTTAATGACGGCAAGGTGGCAGAACTGCGTGATCGGGTGCCCCACAGTTGATAGGGATAGTAGAAACTGCTGGTGAATGATCGTGGCTGATTCTTTGATTTCTCAACTGCCCTCAGTTTCTGCTGCGGGGAAACAGGAAGCAGAAAAAATTATGGAGCGGGTGGAGCAGGGCAGGGGTTGTTTGCTGAGGACAGATGAGCTTGTGATGCCCCAGATGAAGAGCGGGCTTATGGAAACAGAACCGGTCGGTGAATGGTGCAACAGGCTTCTCTATGGGGATAACCTCCTGCTGATGGAGGCTCTGTTAACTGGTGACCCTGAGACAGCTTTGCCGCCCCTGCGGGGAAAAATAGATTTGATCTATATAGATCCACCATTTGCCAGCAGGTCCAACTACCGGACCTGCTGTACATTAAAGGGAAAGGATGGCAGTTTTACCTTAGAACAGCAGGCCTATTCTGATACATGGCAGGGCGGGATGGTCGGTTATCTCCGCATGCTCTATCCCAGAATGTATCTCATGAGGGAACTGTTAAGTGAAAATGGATCACTGATTGTACACCTGGATTGGCATGCTGTTCATTATGTTAAAGTTATCCTTGATGATATTTTTGGCAGTGAAAATTTCCGCAATGAAATCGCCTGGTGCTATGGTGGTGGTGGGGCAGCGAAAAGGACCTATCCCAAAAAGCATGACCTGCTGTTATGGTATACCAAAAGCGATAATTGGACCTTTAACAGGCAGTTTCGCCCCTATACCCAGGGAACACTGGAGAGGGGACTCACTGCCGTAAAGGGGGATAAATATGTGCTCAGGAAAGAAGGAGCCGGATTGGATGATTGGTGGGTGGGCAGAGAGGTCCAAAAAATCCTCAGCCCTACAGCCTATGAGAATCTCAAGTTCAATACCCAAAAACCTGAGGGACTGCTGAAAAGGATCATCAGAGGGCATTCTTGCCCTGGAGATTTGGTGGCTGATTTTTTCTGTGGCACAGGAACCACAGGAGCGGTTGCTGAAAAGTTGGGCAGGCGCTGGATCATGGCGGATGCTAGCAGGCTGGCTTTGATAATCGCCTATAAGCGCCTGTTGCAGCAGGGATGCAGGCCCTTTATACACCACTCCATTGCCGGAAAAATTGCGCAGGGAGAAAACAACAGCAGGGAGGCAGCTATCTGTCAACTGTATTTGAAACAACTGCTGGTGCAGAACTGTTCTGCTGATTGTGATGAGATCCTGCTGGAATTGGGTGGCTTGACCTATTCAACTTTTGACCATTTACCGCTGAGCGGAGAGGTAAAGGAAAAGGTAAGAGAGTTGGCCTTATGTGACCCGCTGGCGCTCCTGGAGTATTGGAGTGTTGACCCTGATTATGATGGGAAAACCTTCCGCAGCAGCTGGCAGTGCTGCCGGGGGAGGGATGGACGGGTCGACAGCGGGGTAAAGATAGCTGTGCCGAGGGTAACAGGTGTTAGGAGGATCTGTGTCAAAGCTGTGGATGTTTTCGGTAATGAAAGTGTTGTTTGTGAAACAGTAAATCAATAACAAGGAGAAAGTTTGCTATGAAGCTGCGGATAGCAGGTTTAACAAAAGAAAGTGTTGTAGATGGACCCGGGATCAGGTTTGTTGTTTTTGTCCAGGGATGTCCCCATCGCTGCCCAGGCTGCCAAAATCCTGAAACCTGGGATTTTGCCGGTGGGAAAGAGCTAACAGTTGATGAACTCTTTGCTCAAATCAGAGATACCCGGCTGCTGCAGGGTGTTACTTTCTCCGGAGGCGAGCCTTTTGCCCAGGCTGCGGCCCTGGCCTGTTTGGGGAAAAAGGTAAAAGAACTGGGGTTGGATATTGTCACCTATACTGGGTATACTTTTGAAGAGCTTTTGGATATGGCGGAAAAAAATCAGGAGGTCAGAGACCTGCTGGAGATCAGCGATCTGCTGGTGGATGGCCCTTATTTAGCCGAAGAAAGGGATCTAAGCATTGCTTTCCGGGGTTCAAGAAATCAGCGGATCATTTCTGTTGCCGAATCCCTGAAAGCTAAACAAGCTGTTGAAGCTGTATTATAAATTGGGAAGAGATAATAAAGCAAAAACGCAAGCCCGGCACCGTTAAGGTTGGGAGTGATCGAACAATGGGTTTTGTTTTAAAAAATGAGCCGGGGCAGTTACCTTATCTCTATTTGCCCGGTTTTGGAAAAGATAAGGTGCGGGCTGTTTTTACAACCCGCCTTGGTGGTGTCAGCAAAGGATCCTATTCTTCTTTAAACCTGGGGTATCATACAGGGGATGATCCTGATGCTGTAACAACCAACAGAAGGTTTGTTACAGATGCTCTCAATATTGAAGAGGATAGGTTGATCACACTTAATCAGATTCATAGCGACCGGGTAGTGGTTTTGGATAGGGAAGAAGACCTGCAGCTGAAAAAAGGCAGCAATGGAGATGCTTTGATCACTCATTTATCCAATGTGGCTATTTCTATTCTGTGCGCTGATTGCCAGGCAATTTACCTGTATGGCCCCTGTAATTGTGTGATCGCTGTTGCCCATGCGGGCTGGCGGGGTGCTGTAGCAAAAATTGCTGCCAGCTGTCTTCAGGAAATGTCAAAGGTTTACGGGAGCAAGCCAGCGGACTGTTATGCTGCCCTTTCCCCTGCAGCAGGTGCCTGTTGTTATGAGGTAGGTGAGGATGTTTACCGTGCTATTAAAGATGCCTTCCCAGAAACCTTTAGGGATTTGCTGGAGGAGAAGGGGAATGGTAGGTGGTTTTTCAATATTTCTCAGTCGAATTGTACGGTTTTGCAGGATGCCGGTGTTCTGAGAGAGAATATTTCTATCAGTAATTTTTGTACTATCTGCCGCCAGGATCTTTTCTTCTCCTATCGGGGCAGCCAGGGGGAAACCGGAAGGATGGCGGCAATCCTGATCCAATAGTGAGGTGATAAAAATGTGTTCTCACTGCGGCGGCGGCATAGACCAGCCGAAGGAGTTGACTCTTAAAGTTGCAGGGATGAGCTGTCAGCATTGCCAGCAGGCTGTGATCAAGGCCCTTATGGGAGTTGATGGGGTCCATGATGTACAGGTGGATTTAAAAGAAGGCCTGGTCAAGGTAATATATAACCCCATCGAAGCCGGCCTGCCTGAATTTAAAGAAGCTATTGAGGATGCCGGATATGAGGTGCTCTAGGTGCATAAGCAGGTGGTGCAGTTTAAGCGATATAAACTGAAAAAAACCTGGAATAAAAAGATAAAAGTCATCATCGGCAGGCTGGTTCTTTTTTTTATAGCGCTGGGTGTTGTCATCTGGTTAGGAACACAGTTATATTATTTCTGTGTTTTTCATGCCATCAGGACAGTTACAGCAGAGTTGGGAGAACTGACGGAGTCCACAGCTGCAAAAGCTGTTCTATTAATTAGTGAGAGTGTAGTGAGAGCACCAGGCACAGGTAAACTGCTGCCTATCGTTGCAGAGGGTGATCGTGTTCCGGTGGGAACCCTGGTTGCTCAATTGGAGTTGATGGCTGACCCTGCTGGGAACAGCGGAAAAATTTCGATCAAGAGCCCGAGTACCGGAATAATTTCATATCAACTGGATGGATGGGAGAGCATATATGATCGTTACTCCTGGCAGCGTGTTGACCCATCTGTTATTTTTGAAAAACTGGAAGGGGGAAACAAAATTGCCAGCGGTATCAGGGAGGATATCAAGCAGGGTGAACCTGTTTTTAAAGTGATCGACAACCTGGCTAACCCCTACCTGATTGTGCAGTTTCCTCAAGGGTTCAAACCCCATATAGAAGAAAAAGACCAGCTGACACTGGCCTGGGAAAAGGACGGCACTGGAAAAGGTCTGGTGGTTGCCCATCATAAAAAGGGCGATCATCATTATGCTGTTGTTGAACTGAAACAAGCACGTCCTTATCCCACTCAGCGCAATCTTGACCTACAGCTAATGCATATTTTAGGGGAGGGGATCATCATCCCTGAATCCGCACTTGTTGAAAAGGAAGGACAAACAGGTGTCTATATAATGGCTGTTACAGGTCCGAAATACAGAAAGGTTGAAGTGGCCGCTACCCTTAATGATCAGGCGGCAGTACAGGGGATAGTCCCTGGGGTAGAAGTTATTACAAATCCCCGTTTGGCGGAAATCATCTGCAATAAATAAGAAAAGGGGTCGTTTGGTTTCAATTGGTAAACTATGGTGAATGCCTGAGAATCCATTATGAAACACAGAGGGATGGTGTTGGCGAAGGAGGATTCCAATTGTCTGGTACCCTGGAAGAAAGAATTGAAAGAGTAAAGCAACAAATTGAGCAGGCATGCCGCAGGTCAGGCCGTTCCTCATCTGAAGTGAAACTCATTGCTGTGACCAAGATGGCAGCAGTGGAAAAAATGAGGGAAGCAATACAGTGTGGGCTGTGCAGTTTCGGCGAAAACAGGGTTCAGGATTTCTTAAAAAAGTATAAGCTCTTCGGTCAGGATGTGGAGTGGCATATGATCGGCCACCTGCAGCGAAATAAAGCAAAACAGCTGGTGGGTAAAGTGGAGATGATTCATTCTTTGGACAGGCTACCTCTGGCACAACTCCTTGATAAATTGAGCAAGGATCAGGGTTACCCCTGGAATGTTTTAGTGCAGGTTAACATATCTCAAGAGACAACAAAGTTTGGGCTGTCTCCCCATCAGCTTCCGGAGTTTCTCGATGCTGTTCAGGATTTAAAGGGCATCAATATATGCGGATTAATGACCATCGCTCCTTTTGAGGAGGACCCGGAGAAGACCCGGCCTGTTTTCAGGAAACTGCGCCAGTTGCGGGATGAGATAGCCCGGACAAGGCCGCATTTAAATTTATACCACTTATCAATGGGAATGACCAACGATTTTGTGATAGCTGTTGAAGAAGGAGCCACCATGGTTAGGGTGGGGAGTGCTCTTTTCAGTGAAGATGAACAATAAATGGGGGTGTTCTTTTCTTGGCTCGCAGTTGGTATGATAAGGTTCTTAAGTTATTGGGATATTCGGATCAGGCTGAGGAATATGATAGCTTTGAAGATGCAGAGTATATAGAACCAAAGGTGCGTACCCGCACACCTGTGATCAGCCTGCATAGTTCACCTGAGGTTAAGATAGTTGTGCTGACACCCGTCAGTTTTGATGAAGTAGAGAAGATAGCCAATCAATTAAAAAGCAGGAAAACAGTAGTTGTCAACTTTAGTAAAACCACAAAAGAGCTTTCCCAGCGAATTCTGGACTTTTTGGGTGGAACTGTTTTTGCTCTCAATGGAAGCATGCAAAGGGTGAGCAGTGACACTTTTATGTTTGCTCCCAGTAATATATCTATCCAGGCGGAGCTCCCAGAGGGACTGTCGCAGGAAAAGTTTTTACAAAAATTACGTGAGGAGGGCATCAAAGATCGTTAACAATAAAAAGATCGGTGTCATCGGTACTGGTGCTATGGGAAGCGCACTGATACGGGGTTTCCTGGATTCTGGTCTTGTGGAGCCCTGTGATGTGACAGCAAGTGATTTAAATATTAATGCTCTGCAAAAGTTAAGAGAACAGTTTTCTGTAAATACAACAGTAAATAACCTGGAAACCGTCCGGAAAAGCGAGATTGTGATACTTGCAGTTAAACCCGGGCAGGTGAAGGCTGTTTTAGAGGAAATTGCACCAGCTATTACAGCTGATCATTTATTGATATCGGTGGCTGCGGGCATCAAGATTTCATTTTTTGAGGAGAATCTGCCAGCAGGCACCCCTGTGATCAGAGCAATGCCCAATGTGCCCTCTTTGATAGGAGAGGGGATGAGCGCCCTGGTTATGGGCAGCAGTACTGTTGAGAGCCATCAAAAGGCTGCAGAGGCACTTTTTGCAGCAGTGGGCCGGGTAATTATTGTTTCAGAAAAGGAAATAGATGCTGTAACCGCTGTCAGTGGTTGTGGGCCGGCTTATCTGGCAATTGTGCTGGAAGCCTTGGCAGATGGCGGTGTAAAAATGGGATTATCCCGGCAGCTTGCCCTGGAACTGGCTGCCCAGACCATGATCGGTACAGGGCGTATGATTCTCAATGGTGAACACCCTGCTGTGCTTAAAGATAGGGTCTGCTCACCAGGGGGGAGCACGATCAGCGGTGTACATGTATTGGAAAAGGGCGGTTTGCGGGGTGTTCTGCTCAGCGCTGTAGAAGCCGCGGCCAAACGTTCCGGAGAACTGCAGTAACTTGAGGGGCGGGAAATAAGGGGGAGATTAAGGGATGGATTTAACATTTATTATTTCGGTTATTTCTTTGGCTATTGATATTTATTTTTGGCTGATTGTTGCCAGGGTGATTCTATCTTTTATCAGGCCCCGCACCTATCATCCTATTATCAGGTTTATCTATGAGATAACCGAACCTCTGCTGTCCCTTTGCAGGAGACTGCTTCCTGTTACTGTGATGAATATTGATTTTTCTCCTCTGTTGGCTGTTATCTTTCTGGAAGTGGTTAAAGCTCTGCTGATAGCCTTGGTCAGATCATTGATGTAGTGGTGATCAAAATGCCCTGGATGACCTCTACAGCAAATGGGGTAAGAATTCAAGTGAAGGTACAGCCCCGTTCTTCAAAAAATGAGATTACCGGAGTCACAGGTGATTTTCTGCGGGTTAGGTTAACTGCACCACCTGTTGAAGGGGAAGCCAATAAAGCCCTGGTGAAATACCTTGGCCAGGTGTTTGGCTGTGCTGCAGGAAGGATCAAGATTTTAAGGGGTGCTGCCGGGCGCTGCAAACTTGTTGAGGTCACAGGTATTACAGAAGAAGCTGTTAGACAGCAACTTAAGCCGATGCTGCCGGAATAGAGTATAATCAACCCCTTTCTCACTCATAATAAAGGTACTAATACTACAAAGGAAGTGGGGTTGATGGCAAAAAAGAAAAGAAAAGTGGGCAAGGCAAAAAACAGGTTGAAAATCCGGCCGGTAGATATCGAAACAGCAGGGGAATATGCCACTATTGATGATCTGAAGAAACAAGCTGGGATTGACAGGAGGAATAAGCTGCCCTAAACCGCAGTTTTTATGTGTACAGGTACCTTTTGGTGCCTTTTTTCTTTATTATGAGATCCACTGCTTTTTGCCAAATTATCTTGACATTGTCTGAGGAAATACCTATAATGACTACAACATTTTAGGATCATAGGCAAAGCGATGATCGGGACGAGTATGCTGTTTTTGTTCTTGCAGCGAGTTGGTGATGGTGGAAGACCAACAGACAAAATCAGCAAAAAATCACCCGGGAGTGCCTGATGAAAACCGATTTTGTTAGGTGAGTAAATCAGGCCGTTTAAGGAACGTTACTCCTTAGGAAGAGCCTTCTTTTAAAGTAAAGAAGGAAAAAGGGTGGTACCGCGGGAACTCTCGCCCCTCAACAGAGGGGTTTTATTATTTTTAAATTATTTTATATAGTTTGAGGTGATCGGATTTGGAGTATAAAAAAACATTAAATTTACCACAGACCAGCTTTCCCATGCGGGCGAACCTTGCGCAAAGGGAACCTGAGATACTCCGCAGCTGGGAAGAGATGGACCTCTATAAACGAATTGTTGAGCAAACTCATGGGAAACCCAAGTATATCCTGCATGATGGGCCCCCTTATGCCAACGGAAACATCCACCTGGGTCATGTACTGAACAAGGTGCTTAAGGATATCATTGTTAAATACAGGATAATGGCCGGATATGATGCTCCCTATGTTCCCGGTTGGGATACACATGGACTCCCAATAGAACAGCAGGTGATAAAAACCAAAAAGGTTAACCGCCATGAGATGGATGTTTCAGAGTTCCGCCGTCTCTGCAAAGAATATGCCTTAAAATATGTTGAGATTCAAAAAAAGGAATTTCAGCGGTTGGGTGTTTTGGGAGATTGGGAGCATCCTTACCTTACCCTTGCTCCCCACTATGAGGCTGTGCAGATCGGCATATTTGGCGAAATGGCCAAAAAAGGCTATATATACAAGGGGTTAAAGCCGGTTTATTGGTGTATAGATTGTGAAACAGCATTAGCTGAAGCAGAGGTGGAATATCAGGAGGATGAGGGTGATTCCATTTATGTGCTCTTTCCGGTAAAGGATAGTAAAGGGCTTTTTGCTGTTGATCAAGATACCTATGTTCTGATCTGGACCACTACCCCCTGGACCATTCCGGGAAACCTGGCTATCTCTCTGCATCCCAATTACCGGTATGTTCTTGCCCAATTGGATGGCAAAAAGGTGATTGTGGCTGAGGAACTGCTGTCAAAGATTGCTGAGCTTAAAGGAGAGAAACTGCCGCCTATCCTGGGTTCATGGAAGGGTGCTGAACTTGAGGGTATCCGCTGCTCACATCCCTTTTATGAGAGGGATTCACTGGTTATTCTGGGAGAGCATGTTACCCTGGAACAGGGTACAGGAGCTGTCCATACCGCACCTGCTCATGGTACAGAAGACTTTGAAGTTTGTCAGAAATACGGCATTTCAGTACTATCTTTGGTTGATGGGCAGGGCAGGTTTATCTCAGAGGCGGGGATCTTTGCCGGGATGCTGGTCTGGGAGAGCAATGACCTGGTGATCAATGAGTTGGAGAAGCGGGGACTGCTTTATGAGAAAGGCAAAATAACACACCAATATCCTCACTGCTGGCGGTGCAAGGACCCGCTGATTTTCAGAGCCACAGAGCAGTGGTTTGCCTCTATTGATGGTTTCCGGAAAGAGGCCCTTCAGGCCATCGAAGATGTTCAGTGGATTCCCTCCTGGGGGAAGGAACGTATTCATAATATGATCGCTGACCGCAGTGATTGGTGTATTTCCCGGCAGAGGGTCTGGGGTGTGCCGATCCCTATTTTCTATTGTGAGGATTGTGATGCTACTATTGTTAATGATGAAACAATTTCGTGGCTGCAGAAGTTGATCGCGGAGAAGGGGAGTGATGTTTGGTTTGAGCGCACAGCAGACCAGCTGCTGCCCCCTGATTTCAAGTGTCCCTCTTGCGGCAAACAGAACTTCCGCAAGGAAAACGACACAATGGATGTTTGGTTTGATTCCGGTTCAAGCCATATGGCTGTGCTGGAGCATCGGCCGGAACTGAGGTGGCCTGCGGACCTTTATCTTGAGGGGAGCGACCAGCACAGGGGATGGTTCAATTCTTCACTATCTACCTCTGTTGCAGTGCGGGGAAGAGCCCCCTATAAGGCTGTGCTTACCCATGGCTTTGTTGTAGATGAAGAAGGAAGAAAAATGTCCAAATCCTTGGGGAATGTGGTGTTACCGCAGGACGTAATCAAAAAATATGGTGCTGATATTTTAAGGCTCTGGGTTACTTCGGCAGATTACCGGAATGATATGGCTGTATCTGAAAAGATCCTGGGGCAGATGTCAGATGCCTACAGGAAGATACGCAATACTTTTCGCTTTTTATTGGGAAACCT
Source organism: Syntrophaceticus sp. (assembly GCA_012842275.1). Classification (GTDB taxonomy): domain Bacteria; phylum Bacillota; class DSM-12270; order Thermacetogeniales; family Thermacetogeniaceae; genus DTU068. Next base: position 10,239 of record DUSK01000099.1, read on the forward strand.
TTATGATTTTGATCCGGAAAAAGATGCTCTTCCCTATGAGAAGCTGTCTCTTGTTGACCGCTGGATCCTGTTCAGGTTGCACAAATTGGTCCAGAGGGTGACCAGGGCCTATGAAGAGAGCGATTTTCATATTGTCTACCATGCAATAAACACTTTCTGTGTCCTTGATTTGAGCTCTTTTTATCTTGATGTTACTAAAGATACTTTGTACTGTTCTGCTGTGGATGCTCCGGAGCGGCGCAGCATTCAGACTGTGCTTTATGAAGCATGCAGTGTGCTGGCCCGGCTCTTAGCCCCTGTTTTAGCCTTTACAACTGAGGAGGTTTGGGGTCATCTTCCTGGAGCTAAAGAAAAATATGAGAGCATCTATCTTGCACCGATGCCAAAAGTTAACCGGGACTATCTGGATCCCGACCTTGAAGCATTGATGGAGAAGGTTCTCCAGCTGAGGGATGAAGTTGCCAAAGCACTGGAGGCTGCCCGCCAGAAAAAGATCATCGGTCCTAGTATTGAGGCTAATATCTCTTTATATCCAGAGGATGAAGAAAGCTTTGCCTTTTTGCAAAAGGTTGAAAAGGAATTAGCCAAGATATTTATCGTTTCTGGGGTAAAGGTGAATGAATTATGGGCTGCCGCCCCTGAAGGGGCTTATAAAACAGAGGGCGCTCTTTCCGCAAATATAGTTGTGGAGCCTGCCCATGGGAAAAAATGTACCAGGTGCTGGCTCTATAAAGAATCTGTGGGCACTTTTGCTGATCACCCTGAACTCTGTGAGCGCTGCTATGATGTGGTCAGCATGTGGGAAACAGATGGAGAAGATCGATCATAATATAGTAGATATTCATCATCATGACAAAAACCGCCATATTAAAATAGCTGTTTCTGGATATTTGTGTCTGATTTCTGATAGCTATCAGATCTGATATCAAACTCCGGACTTGAGACTTCTGACTCTGACTTCTAATATCAGACTTCCGACTTCAAAAAAGGTAGGTGCGATTATGCCTGAAGTAATTACGAGGGATAGAATTGCTGAACTGCCGGACCGTTCCCAATTGAAGGTTTCGGTGGATACCATTATTACCCGGGCAGCCAGGGAATTGATCAAGAAAAAGAGTATAGAACTGCAGTTGATAGAGGAAAGCAGGTCACAGAGAGAGGAAAAACAAAAAAGTGACCAGGAGGCAGAGAGAGGAATCGTAACTGTTGTCGGTCATGATCGGGTCGGTATTATTGCCCGGGTGGCGGGAATTCTGGCAGAATCAAATGTGAACATTCTAGATATCAGCCAAACTGTTCTGCAGGGCTTTTTTGCTATGATCATGATCGTTGATCTTTCCTGTTCCCGGAATAATTTTTCAGAACTGCGGCAGAAGTTGGAGGATGCCGGTGAGGAAATGGGCTTGAAGATTACCCTCCAGCATGAAGATGTGTTCCGGTACATGCACCGGGTATAGAAAGGGTGGTCACATGCCGTTTTCTTACACAACAGATGAAGTGTTAGAAACAATTCGCATGGTGGAACTGGAGAACCTTGATATCCGTACCATCACCATGGGGATCAGCTTGCGGGATTGCGCGGACCCGGACCTGAAAGCAGCGGGAAAAAAGATATACGAAAAAATTGTGCGCACAGCAGGGAATTTGGTGGATGTGGGAGAGGAACTGGAGCGAAATTTTGGGATCCCGATTATCAACAAGCGGGTTGCGGTAACACCTATTGCGTTAATAGCTGAAGCTGCTGGAGAGGATGATTACTGTTATCTGGCACAGGTATTAGAAAAAGCAGCCTGTGAGATTGGGATCAACTTTATTGGCGGTTATGCTGCATTGGTACATAAGGGATTTACACCAGGGGATCAAATACTGATCAATTCTATACCGACTGCTCTTGCGGAAACTGAGCATGTCTGCGCTGCGGTCAATGTAGGCACCACCAAGGCTGGGATCAATATGGAAGCTGTTTATACCATGGGTAAGGTGATCAAAGAGACCGCAGAGAGGACCGCAGACAGGAACGGTTTAGGTTGTGCTAAACTGGTGGTTTTCTGCAATGCCCCTGAAGATAATCCCTTTATGGCTGGTGCTTTTCACGGTGTTGGGGAACCGGACAGTGTGATCAATGTGGGTGTCAGCGGGCCAGGGGTTATTCTGCATGTGGTGAAAAACAACCCTGATGCGGACCTGGGCACACTGGCTTCACTGATCAAACAGACAGCCTTCAAGATCACCCGTATGGGGGAACTGTTCGGGCGAGCTGCCTCAAAAAAATTGGGTGTGCCTTTTGGTGTTGTGGACCTTTCTTTAGCACCTACACCTGCTGTTGGGGACAGTGTAGCAGATATTCTGGAGGCTATGGGTTTGGAAAGGTGTGGCGCGCCAGGCACTACCGCAGCTCTGGCTGTTCTTAATGATGCTGTAAAAAAGGGAGGGGCTATGGCCTCATCCTATGTGGGTGGTTTAAGCGGTGCTTTCATCCCGGTCAGTGAGGATGAGGGGATGTCCCGGGCTGCGGCTGAAGGGGCATTAACCATTGAAAAATTAGAGGCTATGACCTGTATCTGTTCTGTTGGTTTAGATATGATAGTCATACCGGGTGATACCAGTGCGGAAACAATTGCAGCGATCATTGCAGATGAAGCAGCTATTGGCATGATCAACAAAAAGACAACAGGTGTGCGCATTATACCTGCCCCCGGTAAGACCACAGGGGATTATGTGGAGTTTGGCGGACTTTTGGGAAGGGCACCGGTGATGGCTGTTAACCGGTTCAGCCCTGCTGCTTTTGTGCGTCGAGGCGGGAGAATTCCCGCGCCGCTACAGGCCTTGACCAACTGATTTCAGATCCATGGTTAAGTAGTGAGTTTTGGGGAAAACTGAAAACCAGGGGAATAAGATGCGATTGACCAGCGCGGAACTCATTGAAGCATTAAAGCAAAAAGTAGAAGAACTCTCTTTAAACCTGGAACGCATGAAGCTGGCCGAATATGTGGAGTTGTTGAACAACCCCAAGAGGCTTCTCTTTATCAACTTTATTTCCGGAGTGGCCAGGGGTTTGGGAATAGCTGTGGGATTCACACTGCTAGGAGCACTGGTGCTCTTTATCCTGCAGCGTCTGGTTGTTCTCAACCTGCCGCTGGTGAGTGATTTTATCGCAACTTTGGTGCACCTGGTGCAGCTGCAATTGCAAGGGAAGGTTTAATGCCTAAAATAGGGAGGAATTATTGTTGGAGCAAGACAGGTTATCTTATTTCCGCTGGTTGTTAGAAAATGAAAAAAGGGATATGCTAAACAGCCTCTCCTCACTGGAGGAGGCGAAAAAGGTCGGTGGGCTCAAGGATTCACTTCAAGAACTGTCTATGTATGACAACCACCCTGCTGATATCGGCACAGAAAGCTTTGAACGGAGCAAAGATATTGGGCTCAAGGATCTGGCGGAAAGGCGTTTAAAAGAAATTGATGAGGCTTTAAGCAGGATTAATCAGGGTGATTATGGTATATGTAAAGAGTGTGGCAAGGAAATCCCGGAGGAAAGATTGGAGGCTGTGCCTTCTACTGATCTTTGCTATGATTGCCGAAAGATGCTGGATGATCAAGTAACCCCCTCCCGGCGTCCGGTAGAGGAGGGGGTTGTCATGCCATCATTCGGAGGCTTTGCTGAGGACCGTCTCTCTTCTTCTGAACATGTTTTTTTTGATGGAGAGGATTCATGGCAAAGTGTGGAACAATATGGGACATCTTCTGATATAGAAAATCGCAATGAGGACGGGGGAACTGTAGAGGATGTTGAGGGGATTTCGTTTTATAAAGATGAAGAGGGAGTGTACTACCAAAATTTTCGTGAGATGGATGATTGAGTGCGTCCGGATGGATAGAAATGATTAAAAAGCCTTTGAAAATCGGTTTTTTTTCCGACAGCTTCCATCCCTATGTCAGCGGTGTTGTTCTTTCCATAGAAACCTTTTCCCGGGAACTGGCCAGGCTGGGGCATGAAATCTATATTTTTGCACCTGAATACCCTCAGGTGAAGGGTCAACAAGAGGAGAATATTTTCCGTTTTCCCTCTTTTCATACCCCTTTCAATCCTGAGTTTTATATAGCTTTGCCCTTGACCCGGAAAGCCAGGAAATATGTGTCCGATATCGGTTTAGATCTGATCCATACTCATTCTCCTTTTACCATGGGACAGGTAGGGAAAAGGATAGCCCGGTATTTAGGGGTTCCTCTGGTTTTCACCTATCATACCCTCTATGACCAATATGTGCATTATGCCCCACTGCTAGGGCAGCTCACGAAAAAGGGATTGATCAAATATACGAGGAATTATTGCAATAGTTGTGATCTGGTAATTACACCCACTGATGTGATCAGAGATATGATCAAAGATTATGGGGTGACAACTCCTGTACTGGCGATCCCAACAGGTATTTATCCAGAGCGATTCCAGAATGGTGATCCCAACTTTTTGGAAGAAAAGTATGGTGTACCACGGGAAAAGAAGGTACTCCTTTTTGTGGGCCGCATCGGTAAGGAGAAAAACCTTGCGTTCCTCCTGCGGGCCTTTTCTTATATCGCAAGCAGGGATAAGGATGCGGTATTGGTACTGGTGGGTAGCGGTCCAGAGGAAAGAGCACTGCGTTTGCTGGCAGAGGATTTAGGGCTAAAAGATAGGGTGATCTTAACCGGAAGAATCCCACCAGAGCTGATCTCCGGTGTTTATAAATCAGCGGATATTTTTGTTTTTCCCTCTGTAACTGAAACACAGGGCCTGGTGCTGGTGGAGGCTATGGCTGCCGGGATGCCTGTGGTGGCTAAGGCAGCCTTCGGATCACTGGCTATGGTCCGGGATGGTGTAACAGGTTATCTCTGCAAAGGTGATGAAGAGGAATTTGCGGAAAAAACCTTAGCACTGCTTAAAGATCCGGATTTAAAAAATTCCATGGCTCTTGCTGCTCTGAAAAGAGCCCAGGAATTGTCTGCTGATAAAATGGCACTGCGGTTAGAGAGTGCTTACTACGGCTTGATCAACAGAAAAGGAGAATAAGTGGGGGAGAGAGTGTGTGAGAAAGGGAATAATAAATGGGGCTTTATTTATTTTTGTTACTTTGACAGCTGTGGCGGTTGATCAGCTGTCAAAGGCATATATCGCTAGATATATGCAACCTGGTGATTCACTGGCCATTATACCTGGTATCTTCCACATCACATATGTCAGAAACCCGGGTGCAGCTTTTGGTATTTTTGCTCATCATACCGAATTCTTTATAACTACAGCAATTCTTTTTCTGTTTGTTGTTCTGGGATTGCTGTTTTATCTTCCCACAAACCCTAAAGTGACAATTCCTATGTCTATCCTGACCGGAGGTGTGCTGGGCAATATGATCGACCGGCTGCGTACCAGGTATGTGGTCGATTTTATAGATTTCCGTATATGGCCGGTTCTTAATGTTGCGGATATTTTTATTTTTATCGGGGCTGTGTTTATATTTATATATCTTTTCACTAAAGGGGGGGTAAAGGAGATTGGTTGAGGAACAGGAATACCGCTTAGAGGTACCTCAAAATGCTGAGGGACAGCGCTTAGACCAATTTCTGACCAACCGATCTCTTTATTTGAGCCGCTCAAGGGTTCAGCATTTAATTGAGAGCGGCCAGGTTCTTGTCAATAACAAAACCAAACGCTCCAGTTACAAGGTGAGGGCTGGAGATGTGATTGAAATGCGCATACCACCCCCAGAGGAGACCACACTTATACCCGAAGAAATACCACTGGATATTGTTTATGAAGATGAGGATCTATTGATAGTCAATAAACCACAGGGTATGGTCGTTCACCCTGCTGCCGGACACTGGAAGGGTACTCTGGTGAATGCCCTGATCAATCACTGTACTCAGCTTTCAGGTATCAACGGTTCCTTGCGGCCTGGGATTGTACACCGGTTAGACAAAGACACTACAGGGTTGCTGTTGGTGAGTAAGACCGATATCGCCCACCAGGAACTGTCACGTCAGTTGAAGGAGCGGAAGATTAAAAGGATCTATCTGGCACTGGTAATAGGTGAGGTGAAAGAGGAGAGGGGTATTATTGATGCCCCTTTAGGAAGGGATCCACGGGACCGGAAGAGAATGGCTGTTTTGAGACCAGGGACAGCTGGGGCAAGGGAAGCCCGGACCCATTACCGGGTAAGGGAAAGATTTGACGGTTTTACACTTCTGGAGGTTGCTCTGGAGACAGGGCGTACCCATCAGATACGGGTTCATCTGGCTTATGCCGGATATCCTGTAGCAGGTGACCCGGTTTACGGTCCCCGGCGAAACCCGCTCAATCTCCCGGCACAGGCCCTTCATGCTTATAAGATAATTTTTCAGCATCCCAGGACCGGTGAACTGCTCAGCTTTGAAGCGCCACTTCCTCAGGTATTTGCTGAAACCCTGGAGCAACTGCGCAAATGTTAAAATATAATAAATAATTGATTATGGTGTTTTAATTTGAAAAATTATTAAATATTTATTCCAAAATTCTTGACATGAAATTGTTAAGTGATCTATTCTAAATTGAAGGTCCTTTAAGCTGGTCCAGTGAGGCTAGCAAGGAAGAATAACCTTTACTGCGACACCTGCTGACAAGGTACCTTGGAGCGGGTTTTTTTGTGTGCTGATAAGGAGTGAACAAAGTTGTCCCCACGTGAGAAAGTTCAGATTATGGATCAGGAGGGAATTAGAAGGGCTTTAACAAGGATAGCCCATGAGATCCTGGAGAAAAACGCAGGAACGGAGGATCTGGTATTAATCGGTATCAGGAGAAGGGGGGTTCCCCTCGCCAGTAGACTCTCGGAGAAAATAAAGGAGATCGAAGGAACTTCAATACCCCTTGGTATTCTGGATATTACTCTTTACAGGGATGACTTAAGCCAACTCGATTATCACCCACTGGTTAGAAAAACCGAAGTCCCTTTCAGCATTACAGGTAAAAAGGTTGTATTGGTCGATGATGTGCTCTATACCGGTCGAACGGTCAGAGCAGCCATGGATGCTCTGATGGATCTAGGCCGGCCTAAACTCATTCAACTGGCTGTATTGATTGACCGGGGACATCGAGAACTTCCTATCAGAGCGGATTTTGTGGGTAAGAATGTACCTACGTCACGCAAGGAACAAATAAATGTGAGTTTAGTTGAAATAGATGGCGAAGATAAGGTGACTATAGTAGAAAAAGATACATGACAACCGGAAATCCCTTTAAATCTAGTCCAGAGAGGCTAGCAAGGGGAAGAAGAAGTTCGGTAAACCTCTTTGTTAGCCTGGAAATGGCAGCAAAGAGGTTTTTTAATAATAACAAGGGGGTAATAATAAGACCATGAAGTTCAAGCGCAAGGATGTTCTTGGATTAGAGGACCTGACAGTTGAAGAAATCAACTTGATTTTGGATACAGCAGAACCTATGAAAGAGATTATGACCCGGGACATCAAAAAGGTGCCTACTTTACGCGGACGTTCTGTTATTACGCTTTTTTATGAGCCTAGTACCCGTACCCGCTCCTCTTTTGAGTTGGCAGCAAAATACCTGGGAGCTGATACCTCAAGTATTGCGATTGCGACCAGCAGTGTGCAAAAGGGCGAGAGCCTGCGGGATACTGCAAAGACACTGGAAGCGATGGCAGCAGATGTAATCATTATCAGGCACAGTGCTGCTGGAGCCCCCCACCTCCTGGCCCGCTGGGTAAGCGCTAGGGTGATCAATGCGGGTGATGGAGCACATGAGCATCCCACTCAGGCTCTATTGGACATGTTTACAATTCGGGAGAAAAAAGGTGGATTCCAAGGGCTCAAAGTGGCAATCCTGGGTGATATTACCCACAGCAGAGTGGCCCGTTCCAATATTTGGGGTTTAACTAAGATGGGAGCGGAAGTAAGGGTGGTGGGTCCTGCCACATTGATACCTCCTGATATTGAAAGATTAGGAGTAAAGGTTTATTACGATTGGGAGGAAGGCCTTAAGGATGTAGATGTGATCAATGTGCTGCGCATACAGCTGGAGCGCCAGAAAAAGGGCCTCTTCCCCAGTATCCGCGAATATACTAAACTTTATGGCTTGGATCAGCAGAAACTTCAGGTGGCCAAGCCTGATGTGCTGGTGCTGCACCCGGGACCTGTCAATAGGGGTATCGAGATCAGCCCTGATGTTCAAGATGGACCCCATGCGGCTATCAATGAGCAGGTGACCAATGGTGTAGCAGTGCGCATGGCACTTCTCTATCTGTTGATGACCGGAGGCGAAAAAGATGAAATATCTGCTTAAAGAAGGAATTGTTGTTGATCCGAAAGCAAATAGTGCAAAAAAGCTGGATGTTCTTATCGAAGGATCCAAAATCACCGCAGTTGCTAAGAATCTGGATTGTAGTGGACTTGAGGTGTTGCATTTAGAAGGGTGTTATGTCTTTCCTGGTTTTGTGGATATGCACTGCCACCTCCGGGAACCCGGTGAGGAATTAAAAGAAACCATTCTCACCGGTAGCAGGGCAGCTGTTAAAGGAGGCTTTACTGCTGTTGCCAGTATGGGAAATACCAAACCACCGGCAGACAGCAGTGCGGTGATCAGTCTGATAAAAGAAAAGGCCCGGCAGGCATCATTCCCTGTTTATCCGGTGGGCTGTGCCACCAAGGGGATGGCTGGTTTAGAGCCCTCTGAGATCGGGGAACTGGTAGAGGCAGGGGCTGTTGCTATCTCTGATGACGGGAATTCAATCATGAATGGAGAGGTGCTGCGCAGAGTGTTGGAATATGGACAGATGTTTGATATTCCCATCATCAGCCATTGTGAAGATACAAATTTGAGCGGAAATGGTGTGATGAATGAAGGCTTTTATTCAACACTGCTGGGACTGCAGGGAATTCCGAACGCAGCTGAAGAAGTCCATGTAGCAAGGGATATGATCCTTGCGGGCCTCACTGGGGCAAGGCTTCATATCGCCCATGTCAGCACTGCCGGTTCTGTGGCCTTGATCAGGGAGGCGAAAAAGCGCGGAATCAGAGTTACAGCTGAGGTAACCCCACACCACCTCTGTCTGACAGATGAAGCAGTAAAAACTTTCGATACCAACACCAAGGTTAAGCCTCCACTGCGTTCAAAGGAGGATCAGGAGGCTCTCTATGAAGGGCTCAGAGATGGCACCATTGATGCCATAGCAACTGACCATGCACCACACCGCAGGGATGAAAAGGAAACCGAATATAATGTTGCCCCCTTTGGTATCTCCGGTTTGGAAACTGCTGTTCCCCTTGTTTGGGAGCATTTGGTAGAAAGAAAGCTGTTGAGTCCTGTGGAATTGGCACAAAAAATGGCATTGAACCCCGCTCGTATTTTAGGGCTTCCTGAGCGGGTGATCGAAGCCGGTGCAGAGGCAAACATCACAGTGATCGACCCCAGCTTAAAACTGACTGTCGATGTTAGTGAATTTGTTTCTTTAGGCAAGAACTCTCCTTTCGATGGTTGGGTCCTGCGGGGATGGCCGGTGATGACTATTGTTTCAGGTGAGATCAAGTATTCCCGCCAACTGCAAAAAATATGATCAAACTCGGATTCGGAAAGGGGTACAGAGTTGAATTCCTACTTGGTTTTAGAGGATGGCACTTTTTATCAGGGGCAAGCCTTTGGCGCCCGGGGAACTAAGACCGGTGAGGTTGTCTTCAACACTAGTATGACCGGTTATCAGGAGATACTCACTGATCCCGCATCTTATGGGCAGATCGTGGTTTTTGCATATCCTTTGTTGGGGAATTACGGGATCATATTAGAGGACAATGATTCAGTTACGGCCATGGCACAAGGCTTGGTGACCAGAGAGCTATGTGCTCATCCCAGCAACTGGCGGAGCATGATGAGCCTTGAGGATTTCTGCAAGGAAAAAAATTTGATCGGGCTGTCATGTATTGATACCAGAGCTTTGGTCAGGCACCTGGTCAGGAAAGGGAGTATGTATGGTGTTATCACAACTGAAGAAAGTGATATAGGAAAACTTATCCGCATGGCCCGGGAGACTGCTGCCGCAGAGCGGGATTTAGTGAGGGATGTTTCTACAAAGGAAGCCAGGGTTTTTGGCAATGGTAGGAGAAAGGTGATTGTGGTTGACCTGGGTGTGCGCAAGAGTTTGATCCACTATCTGCTTGAACATGATTTAACTGTTGTTCTGGTATCAGCTCTATCAACTGTTGAAGAGATACTCAGCTATCATCCTGCTGGAGTGATTTTTGCTGGAGGTCCAGGCAGCCCCCAGTTCGCTCCTTATGCTGTAACACTTGCACAGCAGTTGTTGGGGAGTGTTCCCTTGCTAGGTATCGCTTTAGGACATTTAGTTCTAGGATTGGCCTGGGGAGGAAAGGTATTGAAGCTGAAAGCCGGCCATTGCGGTGGCAATCAGCCGGTACGTGACCTGGAAACAAACAGTATTTTTGTTACCTCTCAGAACCATCATTACTTTGTTGATAGAGACAGTTTACCTGAAGATGTTATAGTAACACAGGTTAATTTACATGATGGTACTGTGGAAGGAATGAAACACAGTAAGCTACCGGCCTTTGCATTCCAATATTACCCATTAGTTAATCCAGATGTTTTTGATGTTAATCGCTATTTCGATGAATTCCTGGTTATGCTCTGACAAATATACTGCTCAGCAGCATTAGAAGAGTATGAACAGATGATAAGTCAGTAGTTGTTGTCTGTTTTACGAAGGTAGGAGGGAGAAAATGCCGCGGATTCCGGATTTAAAAAAGGTAATGGTGATCGGTTCTGGCCCTATCATTATTGGACAGGCTGCAGAATTTGACTATGCTGGAACACAGGCCTGCCGCTCCTTGCGAGAGGAGGGCATTGAAGTTGTTCTGGTGAACAGTAATCCTGCAACAATAATGACTGACCGGGAGATAGCGGATAAGATATATATCGAACCATTGACCCTGGATTTTGTCAGGATGGTGATCGAAAAAGAACAGCCTGATGGGCTCTTGCCTACCCTGGGGGGACAGGTGGGGCTTAATCTGGCAGTACAGCTTTCAGAGGCGGGAATTCTAGAACAAAATGGTGTACGCCTGCTGGGTACACCTTTAGAAGCCATAAAAAAGGCTGAGGATAGGGAGCTTTTTAAGCAAATGCTCCGGGAGATCGGTGAACCTGTTCCTGAAAGTGAAGTTGTGGAAAGTGTTGAGGGTGCTCTAGCCTTTGCTCAGGAAGTGGGTTACCCGGTTGTGGTGCGGCCGGCTTATACTTTAGGTGGAACCGGTGGCGGGCTGGCAACCAATGATGATGAACTGGTGAGTGTGGTTAGACGGGGGCTTTCCTTCAGCATGATCAACCAAGTGTTGGTTGAGCGCAGTGTAGGTGGTTGGAAGGAGATCGAATATGAAGTTATCCGGGATAGCGCTGATAACTGTATAACGGTCTGCAATATGGAAAACATCGACCCCATGGGGGTTCATACCGGGGACAGCATAGTTGTGGCTCCCACCCAGACCCTTAGTGATGAGGAGACCAGGATGCTGCACACAGCTTCTTTGAAGATCATCAGGGCACTGGGGGTTGAGGGGGGCTGTAATATCCAGTATGCGCTGGATCCAAACAGCTTTAACTATTATGTTATTGAGGTCAACCCCAGGGTCAGCAGGTCCAGTGCACTGGCCTCCAAGGCTACAGGATACCCTATTGCCAGAGTTGCCACTAAAATAGCCTTGGGTTTACGGCTGGATGAGATCGAAAATGTTGTGACTGGCAAGACCAGTGCTTGTTTCGAGCCGGCTTTGGATTATTGTGTGGTAAAATTTCCTCGCTGGCCCTTTGATAAATTCAAGGATGCGGATCGCTCTCTGGGCACACAGATGAAGGCAACAGGAGAGGTGATGGCCATTGACCGCACATTTAGCGGTGCTCTGCTAAAGGCTGTCAGGTCACTGGAGATAACGGCTAATGGCCTCTCCTTCCCAGGGCTTGAATCCTGGGATACAGAAAAGCTCCTGCACAGGATGAAAGTTGCCTCAGATGAACGCTTATTTTTGATTGCCGAGGGTTTTAGGCGCGGTTTCTCAGTAGACAAATTGGCTGATCTTACTAAGATCGACCCTTTCTTTTTGAGGAGTATACAGGAAATAGTCAGTATGGAAAGGGATCTGGCCGCTGTCAAAAATGTACAAAATCTAAACCCTGATTTGCTGAAAACTGCGAAGAGAAAAGGCTTCAGTGATAACTTGATCAGCAGTCTGACCGGTATAGATCAGCAGCAGATCAAAAAACTGCGCGAACAATGTGGGATTTTACCTGTTTACAAGAAGGTGGATACCTGTGCCGCCCAGTATGAGGCTGCTACCCCTTATTATTATTCCACCTATGAGGAGGAGAATGAGGCTGTACCAACTGAACGGAGGAAAGTGCTCGTCATCGGATCGGGGCCCATTAGGATTGGCCAAGGAATTGAATTTGATTACTGCTCTGTGCAGTCGGTCAGAGCTTTACAAACTGAAGGTATTGAGGCACTGATTATAAATAACAATCCGGAAACGGTCAGTACAGATTTTGATACCGCTGACCGGCTCTACTTTGAGCCTCTGACTTTTGAAGATGTGCTCCATGTGGTGGAATTGGAAAAGCCTGATGGGGTTATTGTTCAGTTCGGAGGGCAGACAGCCATCAATCTGGCTGGCCCTCTTGCCAATGCCGGGGTTAAGATTTTAGGCACCTCTGTAGATATGATAGATGAGGCTGAGGACCGGGAGCGTTTTGAAAAACTGGTTGATAAGTTAAATATACCTGTGCCTCCTGGCCGTGGAGCCACATCTCTGCAAGAAGCCCTGGCAGTTGCCAGGGAAATCGGTTTTCCGGTTTTGGTACGCCCCTCCTATGTTTTGGGCGGCCGGGCCATGGAAATCGTATACAATGAAGATGACTTAGCAGATTATGTGGAATCTGCGGTTTCGGTTTCGCAGAATCACCCCATTTTGGTAGATAAGTATTACCAGGGTCAGGAATTGGAGGTTGATGCCATCAGTGATGGTGAGGATGTGCTGATTCCTGGTATTATGGAACATATCGAAAGAGCAGGTGTCCATTCAGGAGATAGTATTGCTGTTTACCCTGCCCAGATCGAAGATGATGTGCGGGAGAAGATAATCGATTACACTACCAGATTGGCTCGAGCCCTGCAGATAAAGGGATTGCTCAATATCCAATTTGTTTATTATCAGGGACAGATCTTTGTCCTGGAGGTGAATCCCAGGGCCAGCAGAACTGTTCCTTACTTGAGCAAGATCACAGGTATCCCTATGGTCAGTTTGGGTACCAAAGTGATGCTTGGCAAGAACCTACGGGAGATGGGATACAAAAGCGGACTGGTACAGCCTAATTCTCTGGTGGCTGTTAAAGTACCGGTTTTCTCCTTCGGTAAACTCAGCCAGGTGGACATTTACCTGAGCCCTGAAATGAAGTCAACAGGAGAAGTAATGGGTGTGGATTACACTGTGCCGCGAGCCCTCTATAAGGGACTCCTGGCAGCAGGCAGCACTGTACCCCTTTCAGGTGAGATTTTGGTGACAATAGCGGACCGGGACAAGGAGGAGGCCCTGCCGATCATTCAGAGCTTGCAGCAGATGGGGCTGAGCTTTGTGGCCACACCGGGAACCGCCCGCTTTTTACAGAAACACGGAATAGAAGTAAAAGAGGTCAATAAAATTGAAGCAGGTTCCCCCCATGTGGTGGATCTGATCAACTCTGGAAGGGTGGGTTTTGTGATCAACACCCACAGCGGGGGAAGGGGAGCTGTGAGGGATGGCTTCCAGATCCGGCGGGCAGCAGTGGAACGGGGTATACCCTGCCTCACTTCCCTGGATACAGCCAGAGCAATGATCGACTGTATAGAATTTGCAAAAAGCGGCCAGGAAGCTGCCATTATTTCGCTGGATGAGTATACCAAATTAGGAGCAAAGAAGGAGAAGAAGAGATGAAAGGACCAGAAGAGTTTAGCTGTAGGGTGATGGAACAGGCTGCCCTAGCCCCTGATTATTATCTGCTGAAGCTGGATGCACCGGAACTGGCCCAGAATTCCTCCCCAGGCCAGTTTGCTATGCTGGGCTGCAGTGAGGGGTATGACCCTTTTTTGCGCCGCCCTCTGGCGATCCATCAGGTGGACAGAAATAAAGGTCAGGTGTTTTTTCTCTACCAGGTCAGAGGGAAAGGGACCAAATGGTTATCAAAGAGATGTCAGAATGATAAGTTGTCCCTTTTGGGGCCTCTGGGAAGGGGTTTTACCTACAGTGCTACCGGTGGTAGAGCTATGATTGTTGGTGCAGGAGTCGGTGTAGCCCCACTGCTTTTCCTGGCTTCAGAACTGAGAGCACAAGGGTGGGAATTGATAATTCTCATGGGAGCCCGCAGTAAATCAGGGATCCTGCGGCCCGATGCTTTTATGGAGTATGGTGAAGTAAAAATCGCTACAGAAGACGGAAGCTGTGGGGTGCAGGGCACTGTACTGGATTTAGTGTCTAGGGAGCTGGAAAAATCATCTTTTGATAAGTTATTTGCTTGCGGGCCCCTGTCTGTGTTAAAAGGTGTACAGGGGATGAGCAGGGAAAAGGGAATAGCTGCAGAACTGTCATTGGATGAACGGATGGCCTGTGGGGTAGGAGCTTGTGTGGGGTGTGTCTGCCAGAGTCATGATGGATCATACCTCAGGGTCTGTAAGGAGGGCCCCGTATTTTCAGCTGAGGAGGTGGTCCTGGGTGAGTGACCTTACCGTGAATTTGGCAGGAATCAAGATGAAAAACCCGGTGATGTCTGCTTCAGGGACCTTTGGTTCAGGTGTTGAATATGCAACTGTTTTTGATGTGAGCAGAATGGGAGCACTGGTAACCAAGGGACTGACCAAAGAAGCCAGGGCTGGGAATAAACCGCCCCGTATCTGTGAAACCCCTGCAGGGCTTCTCAATGCAGTAGGGCTGCAGAACCCCGGTGTTGAGGTTTTTATCAGGGATTTGCTCCCTGAAATGCTGGAGTTTGGGGTGCCTGTGATAGCCAATATCGCCGGCAATACCAGTGATGAATTTGTTTATTTGGCTGAGCGGTTATCCAATACAGGTGTTGCAGGTTTGGAGGTCAACATTTCCTGCCCCAATGTAAAAACCGGAGGTATGGCACTGGGTACTGTGCCTGAAGTGGCAGCTGAAGTGGTAAAGGCTGTTGTCCAGGCAACTGATCTGCCGGTTATTGTCAAATTAACCCCTAATGTGACCGATATCAGAGAACTGGCCCAAGCTGTGGCAGAAGCAGGGGCAGATGCCATCTCATTGATCAATACACTGGTAGGTATGGTGATCGATGTAGACAAAAGAAAACCCCTTTTGGGTAATTGTATTGGTGGACTGTCTGGGCCTGCTATTAGGCCTGTGGGTGTGAGGGCTGTTTGGGAGGTATCCCAGCTGGTGGATATACCTATCATCGGCATGGGAGGGATCACTACCGGCAGGGATGCCCTGGAATATATTATGGCAGGTGCCACAGCTGTAGCTGTGGGATCCGCCTTTTTCCATGATCCGCTGGCTGCTGTGAAGATCATCGATGAACTGGAACAGTATTGTACTGATCAATGTGTGGAAAAACTCCAGGATCTTGTAGGAGTAGCCTGGAAAGATAATTAGTTGGAGTGATTTAGATGCAGGCAAAAGATAGGTTGATTGTGGCACTGGATGTTCCTGAAAGAGAAAGGGCACTGGAGCTGGTTGCCCTGCTTCACGACTGCTGCGGTATGTTTAAAATAGGTTTGGAGCCCTTCTGTAATTTCGGTCCCTCTTTTGTGGAAGAGATCCAGCAAAGGGGCGGGAGGGTCTTTTTGGACCTGAAGTTTCATGATATACCCCGAACAGTTGCCCAAGCAGGGCGTGCCGCTGCCAGGTTAGGTGTTGAAATGTTCAATGTTCACGCTGCCGGCGGCAGGGAGATGATGAAGGCTGTAGTGGAAGCTGTGAGGGAAGAGTCTGCAGGAAAGAACCATCCTAAAATACTGGCTGTTACAGTCCTGACCAGCCTCGGTGCTGAGGAGTTGCACCGGGATCTGGGGATCAACAGGTCACCCCTTGAGCAGGTGATCTTCTGGGCAAAGGAGGCAGAGGAGTGCGGGCTCGCAGGTGTTGTGGCCTCCCCTGAGGAGATCACAGCGGTCCGCCAGCACTGCGGCGGTAATTTTCTGATCGTTACCCCAGGGATCAGACCTGCGGGAGCAGGAGCAGGTGATCAAAAAAGGATCAGCACCCCTGCTGATGCTGTGAAGGATGGGGTGGATTACATTGTGGTGGGGCGTCCTATAGTGCAGGCACCTGATCCCCGGCAGGCAGCTTTAGAGATTGTACAAGAAATGGAGGAGGCATTAAAATGACAGAACAGGAACTTATTGAGCTTTTTAAAGAGCGAGGGGCCCTCTTAGAGGGGCATTTTCGTTTGACCTCAGGGCTGCACAGCAACCGCTATGTCCAGTGTGCCAGGGTCTTGATGTACCCTGATCTGGCTGCAGAACTAGGTCAGAGAATTGCTGACAAGTTCAGAGATCTAGATCCGGACTTAGTTGTGGGCCCTGCCATCGGGGGTATAGTTATTGCCCAGGAGGTAGGGCGAGCCTTGGGAGTAAAGGCCATCTTCTCAGAGCGGGAAGAGGGAAAGATGACCCTGCGCCGTGGATTTGAGATCAAAAGGGGAGAGAGAGTTTTAGTGGTGGAGGATGTGGTCACAACCGGTGGCTCCACTAAAGAAGTGATCAACATGGTAGCGGAATATGGTGGGGTAGTTGTAGGTGTCGGCTCTCTGGTAGACCGCCACAGTGGGGAACTGGATTTCGGTGTGCCATTTCATTCACTTTTGAAACTTGATATAGAAACCTATGCTCCTGATGATTGCCCATTGTGCCGGGAGGGTATTCCGGTAGTAAAGCCCGGGAGCAGAAAAGATTAGAGATCAGTGAACAGTCATTGTTGGTTAGCGATCAGAAATTAGAATAAATGGGGAGAAATGATTATTATGAAGGGTGTTATAACACCCTTTTAGTTTTTAGGTAAAGCCAGTTTCTCAGTTGCACTGTCTTCTTGTATCATTATAGGCTCAACTAACGATATATTATTGTTGCCATACTACCTTGACAGACAAAGTACTATGACTTATTATGTATATAAGGGGGCGATAAGATGGGCGGCATGATTTCCACGGACCTGATCAGAGGCCATACCGATACAATTATTCTCAACATACTTCGCCAGGGTGACAGCTATGGATATGAAATCTATAAAAAGATCATTGAATTGAGCGGCAATCAATACGAACTAAAGGAAGCGACCCTTTATACAGCTTATCGCAGACTGGAGCAGGAGGGACTTATAGTTTCCTATTGGGGTGATGAAAGCCAGGGGGGCAGGCGCAAATATTATCGCATAACAGATGAAGGCAGAGAACGCTACGAAAAAAACAGACAAGATTGGGATTTTGCCAAAGAGGTGCTAGAAAGATTGATTAAAGGGGGGCTTGATGATGGGAAAGAATGAACAAAATCTGAATTTAAAAGTGAAAAAATACATAGATCATCTGTTCTCTGATGTGAAGCCAAGTCAACAGCTCTTTGAGTTAAAAGAAGAACTTGCCACTAATTTGAAAGAGAAAATTGAAGATTATATTTCCAGGGGTATGGATGATGAACAGGCTTTTAAGGAGGCAGTGATCACAATTGGTGATTTAAGCGGCTTGGTAGAGGAGATGCGCAAAATTGGAGATAGCGGTTTACAAGAGCCTGTATTTTCCACATGGAGGGAGAGAATATCTACAATAGGGATTGTGGCCGGTGTTCTCCTCTCATTGTTCGGGATCTTTACTGTTGTTATGCTGTATTATATGAAGATGCCTGGAGAAGCAGTTGTGGGCTCTGGGATCTTCACTGTTGCAGGAGGGGCACTGCTTACTTTCAGTGTCCTGATCAGAGAAACACGCCAAAGATATGGGATGAATATGCTACGGGCTGCCATCTATGGCTTATCTGTAGGAGTATTGCTCTTTGGGCTGTTCTCAGCGGCAATAACCCGTTTTTCAACAGGTGAAATGTTTATTTCGATTGGCACATTAATGGTGTTTACTCTGATCGGTATTGGAGTTTTGTTATTCCTGATCCTTACAGAAAAAGACCGCCGTAAAAGGGGAAGACCTTCATAAAAGGTTGAGTGTTTTTCAATAAGCGAAACAAGATATTGTATTGCTCTTATTCAGGAGCTTTGGGATTGACATAAAAGGTTTCATAATTTTTGTAGATGACAAAGCCAGGTCGAGCACCTGAGGGCTTGCTGACATTTTTTCTCTTAGTACAATCAACAGGAACTTTCGATGAATGCCGTGCTTCACTGAAATAGGCAGCCAGCCCTGCAGCCTCCTCTAATGTGCTGGAGGGTACCTCCTGGCCTGGCTTGCTTTTGACTACCACATGGGCTCCGGCGCTCTCTTTCGCATGGAGCCAGTAGTCCTCATCCCGGGCAAGGCGCATAGTCAGATAGTCATTCTGTTTATTGTTTTTACCGATGAGAATGGTAAATCCGTCCTTGGATGTTATTTGTTTGATCTGTGGTGCTTCTTTTTTCTGCAGCTTTTTCTTATCCTTGATTTTTTCTTTGCTGTGCAGGTACCCCGCTTCCACAAGTTCGGCTTGAATTTCATGGATTTCCTTTAAGGAATCCGCCTGTTCCAGGGCAAATTGAATAGTGCTCAAATAGCGAATCTCTGCTATTGTTTCTTTTTTATGCTTCTGTAAAATTTTTAGTGTGTCCCGGGCCTTGTTGTATTTATGAAAAAGCCTTTGTGCATTTTGAGCAGCTGATAAAGATGGGTCCAGGATAATTTTTATCGGTGGGCTCCCGGGTTCATAAAGGTTGGGTAGGGTTACTTCCCGGGCACCTTTTTCGATGGTATGCAGGTGAGCAAAGATCATTTCCCCCTGCAGGCGGTATTTCATTGCTTTTTGTGCTTCAGCTGCATCCTGCTCTTGAGCCAGGAGTTTTTTGTTTAAACGGGAAAGCTCATGTTTGATCAATGCCGAAAGATGGGCCTTGCTCTGCTGGAAGGTGTTGAGTTCCAGACGTGCTTGGTAATACATGTCTAAAGCCTCATTAAGGGAAGTGCAGTGTATTAAGGATAAACCCTGGTATTGGGTGAAGGGATAAGGAGCATAGAAAACCGGCTGTTTTCCCTCATAAACTATGACCGGATCCAGCTTTTCACCGTTGAGAAGAGGGAATAGAAAATTCAATAATGACAGCCAGAGGGACCGCAGTTCATGTTCCCCGCAGTACTCAAGTTTCAGATCAGGCTCAATTCCTGCCTGCAGGACTACTTCTTTTGCCAGTACAGGGCTTAATCCTTCGATTTGATGAAAAAGGATCTCTTGAAGGCTCTTTTCAAATGGTTGCTCGATCATAAGCTGTAAAAATCCTTCTTCTGAAAGATCCAGTGGGTGCACCTTTTTTTGCGAGGGTGGTGCCACATATTCACGTCCAGGCAGAACCTCTCTGTATCTACTCAAAGTATGAGAGTAGCGTTTGATCCCATCTATGATCCGGTTGGAGGGATCCAGCAGGATGATATTGCTGTGTTTCCCCATGATCTCCACCACCAAAACAAGATCTTGAAACTCACCACTTTCCGCAATACGGGAAAAGCTAAGGTTCACAACCCTGTCTAAACCCTTTTGCTGAATAGCGGTCAGTCTGCTCCCCTCCAAATATTTTCTCAGTACAGTACAGAAAAGAGGTGGTGTGAGGGGGTTTTTCTTTTCTTGTGTAGTAAGGTGCAGGCGCGCGTTTTCAGCCTGGGCGGAGATCAAAAGCTGCAGGCTTTTTCTTGAGGAACGCAAGTTTAAGACAATTTCCTGTTTTTCCGGCTGATAGATCCGTTCAACCCTGCCCGGTATAAGCATTTCCTGCAGTTCTCTTATTATCAGATTTAAGGTTACACCATCTGGTGACATGATTAATACCCCTTTAAGAAACTTGCATTGATATTGTAGCATTATGTTTTACAGCGATCTACTCCCGAAAACCCTTATCCGGCTATTTGTTAAAACCACCCTTTGTGCTGCTCATTCCATCTTCAGTTCACTATTAATACTTGTTATTACTACTTGCTGATTTGGTGGAGATGGGTTAATCTATTTACAGGTGTTTTTGCTCTTTTGTGCTTTATTTTACATTAAAGGGATGATAGCCTTGTTATTCACCAAATGGCACGGTTTGGGAAATGATTTTATTGTTATGAATATATCTCCTGATTCTCTTCCTGAGGAGAGGAGATCAATTTTTGCCCAGAGGGTTTGCGACCGAAATAAAGGGATCGGTGGGGATGGCCTGGTTTTTGTATTTCAGGATGACCATGGAGAGTTTAATATGCGTATTTTCAACGCAGATGGCTCAGAAGCGGAGATGTGTGGAAACGCTATTCGCTGTGTTGCCAAATATCTCTATACCAGAGGATTGGTGAGTGATAGGTCATTTTCTATAAAAACAAAAGCAGGGGAAAAGATACCAGAGCTTATCCTTGAAAATGGAAAGGTTAAAGCGGTCAGGGTGGATATGGGAGAGCCTATTTTGGAAAGGGATTTAATCCCTGCAGTTGATTTTGCAGGGTCTAGGGTTATCAATGAAGAAATTGAGATCGACGGCCAGACCCTGAAGATCACTGCTGTTTCCATGGGCAACCCCCACTGTATCTTGTTTGTTTCAGATGTTGATCAAGCTCCGGTAAGCAGCCTTGGCCCCCGCCTGGAGTCCAGCCATTTCTTCCCGGCGAAAACCAATGTGGAGTTTGTGGAGGTATTAAATCCGGGGAGTGTGCGCATGCGGGTATGGGAGCGAGGAGTAGGAGAAACTCAAGCTTGTGGAACAGGTGCCTGTGCTGTGGCAGTGGGCGGATCTTTGAGCGGTTATCTGGACAGGCATGTGGAGGTGAACCTGCCCGGTGGCATGCTTTTGGTGGAATGGGAAAAGAATAACCACGTCTATATGACTGGACCAGCTGTAGAGGTTTTTGAAGGGAGATTGACACCCGATTTTTTGGGGAGTATAGATGAATAGATTAGAAACAAAGTTAAGGAGATGATGGAGATGAAGATTGCTGACAGACTGACAACCCTACCACCTTATCTTTTTGCCCGCATTGAGCAGAAGATAGAGGAATTGAAAGCCAAGAAGGTTGATGTTATAAGTTTGGGGATCGGAGACCCTGATCTTCCCACACCCCCTCATATTGTACAGAAGTTGATCGAGCAGGCGAACAATCCTGAAAACCATCGCTATCCTACTTCTGCTGGAATGATGGCTTTCCGGAGAGCTGTTGCTGATTGGTATCAGCGGCGCTTTCAGGTTGACCTGGACCCGGCATCTGAAGTTGTGACCCTGATCGGTTCCAAAGAGGGGATTGCTCATATCTCTTTTTGCTACCTGCAGGAGGGTGATCTGGCCCTGATCCCTGACCCGGGATACCCTGTCTACGGCATCGGAGCCTCTTTGGCCGGAGCTGAAAATTATTTATTACCCCTTAAAAGTGAGAATAATTTCCTCCCTGACCTGGGCAGCATCCCTGCTGAAATAGCGAAAAAGGCTAAGCTGATGTTTATCAAC
Source organism: Syntrophaceticus sp. (assembly GCA_012842275.1). GTDB lineage: Bacteria > Bacillota > DSM-12270 > Thermacetogeniales > Thermacetogeniaceae > DTU068. The sequence continues at coordinate 31,908 of DUSK01000099.1, forward strand.
TATCCCAATAATCCAACTGGAGCCACCTGTACCAAAGAGTTTTATCAAGATGTGGTGGAATTCGCCCGTGAGTATGACCTGATCGTCTGTCATGATGCAGCTTATTCAGAAATAACCTTTGATGGGTATGTTGCTCCCAGTTTCTTGGAGGTTCCCGGTGCCAAAGATGTAGGAATTGAATTCCACTCCCTCTCTAAGACCTATAATATGACCGGATGGCGTATAGGGTGGGCAGCTGGTAATGCAGAAGTTATCCAAACTCTCACCACACTAAAGTCCAACCTTGACTCCGGTGCTTTTCAGGCAGTGCAGTATGCCGGAATTGCAGCTTTAGAGGGATCCCAGGATTGTGTTGAAAAAATGCGGCAGATATATCAAAAGAGGCGTGATCTGGCATTAAAGGGTCTTGCAGATTTGGGATGGAAAATCAGCTCTATTCCTAAAGGGACTTTTTATCTGTGGCTGCCTGTGCCAGAAGGTTTCACTTCTGCTGAATTTGCTGAACTGGTATTGGAAAAAACCGCGGTTGTGATCACACCTGGTACCGGTTATGGCAAATATGGAGAGGGTTATGTCAGGATTTGTTTGACACTGGAGGAGGAGCGGTTACAGGAGGCCATTGCCAGGATGAAGAAGGCTTTTGGAACATTTAAATTCTGATTTTACACCGGAAGGAAGTTCCGGGATTCTTGTAGGAGGAAAAAAAGTGATCAAAAGTATGACTGGTTTTGGCCGGGGTGAATCTGATTTAAACGGACTGCGTGCTGTAGTAGAGATCCGCAGTGTTAATCATCGATTTCGTGAGATAACAGTGAGGATATCCCGTTCCTATTTCCAGTTAGAGGAGAGGATCAAGAGTCTGATAAATGATCATGTGGTCAGGGGTCACCTCGATGTTTATGTTAATATTGAGGATCGCCGTGAAAAGAAGCGTAATGTCAAGCTTGACAAGGAATTATTGATTGCCTATGATAAATGTCTAAGAGAAATGGCTGAAATTCTCAATATTGAGTATGAAATTGAACTGGATGACCTTTCCAGACTTCCAGATGTCCTGCTTGTGGAAGAAAAGGAAGAGGATATTGAGGAGGTCTGGACAGCAGTGCAACAAAGCCTCCAGAACGCAATAAATGAGATCCTAGAGATGCGTGAGCGGGAAGGGGCAAGGTTATACGAGGATTTTATCCATCGTAAAACATACATCTCCGAACTGTTGGATAAGATCAAGGAGCGTGGACCTCAATTAAATGAGGAATTAAGAGCACGCCTGAAAAGTAAACTTCACCAGATATTGGATGACCATGAGATCGATGAGTCAAGATTGGCTACAGAAGTGGTGCTGTTTGCTGAAAGAAGCAGTATCACTGAAGAGCTTGTGCGCCTGAACAGTCATCTGCAATTACTGCAGGAAACCCTGCAGTCAGGTGAACCAGTGGGGAGAAAAATTGAGTTTATATTGCAGGAGATGAATAGAGAGATCAATACAATAGGCTCAAAAGCAGCAGATCTGGTTATATCCCCTTTAGTTGTGGAGATTAAAAGTCAAATTGAAAAAATGAGGGAACAAGCACAAAATATTGAATGATTTCAAGGGGAGGTTTCACATGGAAATTAAACTTGTGAATATCGGTTTTGGGAATGTTGTATCCGCTAACCGGATTATAGCTATTGTGAGCCCTGAATCAGCCCCCATCAAGCGTATTGTTCAGGAAGCAAGGGAGAGGGGCATGCTGATCGATGCCACTTATGGAAGAAGAACCAGGGCGGTGATCATTGCGGACAGTGATCATGTGATCCTTTCTGCAGTGCAACCGGAAACAGTGGCCAATCGTCTGGCTGCAAAAGAAACAGTTGCAACTGTGGAAGAAAAGGAGTAATTTCCACTGTTTATTAAGTGTAGGGGGATTTTTGTTGTCTGCGCAACCAATACTAATTGTAATATCGGGCCCCTCAGGTTCCGGTAAAGGCACACTCTGCCAAATGCTGAGAAAGGAACTGCCTGATCTGGTTTATTCTGTTTCTCTTACTACAAGGCATCCTCGATCTAATGAAAAAAACGGAGTGGATTATATTTTTGTTTCCCGTGAAGAGTTCCAAAAGCATATAGAGGCCGGTGATTTTCTAGAGTGGGCGGAGGTGTATGGGAACTATTATGGTACTCTGCGCTCAACTGTAGAAGAAAATTTGCAGGCAGGAAAGGATGTATTACTGGAACTGGATATTCAGGGCGGCCAACAGGTAAAGAGAGTTTTTCCTGATGCAGTGCTGATCTTTATTATGCCGCCATCCCTAGATGAACTCAGCAAACGGATAATCGGTAGAGGAACTGATGATGCAAAGACAATTAATATGCGTTTAAGCTGTGCACCGGATGAATTACTGGCAGCCAAAAAATACGATTATGTAGTTAATAATGATGTAGTAGAGAGGGCTGTTCAGGAACTGCTTACTATAATTAAGCGGGAAAAAAGTATCCGGGAGCAGAAGAAGGGGGTATAAACTTGAGAGAGCCCAGTTTTGACCATTTATTAAAGAAGGTAGAAAGCAAATATGAGCTGGTGGTTGCAGCAGCTAAGAGGGCGCGTCATCTGACAGAATCCTGTACTGTTGGGGATAATCTCTATTCACAAAAACCGGTGACAGTTGCCCTGGCAGAAATCGCCGAGGGCAAACTGATTATTGAACGCCCACAACAACTGAGTAAGATAAAATGAAGAATATAGTTTTGGGTGTTACAGGAAGTATTGCTGCTTATAAAGCTGCTGATATTGCCAGCCGGTTAGTAAAAAAAGGTTTTGACGTTCATGTGGTGATGACACCAGCTGCTGCAGAGTTTATTACACCTTTGACTTTGCAAACTATATCAGGAAATCCGGTACATCTGGAGATGTTCCGCACAGCGGAGAAGTGGGAAGTGGAGCATATCAGCCTTGCCCAGAGAGCAGACCTGATTTTGGTAGCCCCGGCATCGGCTGATATAATCGGTATGGTCGCCGCTGGGCTTGCCGGTAATCTGCTCACAACAACTATCATGGCTAGCAGGGCACCGGTGGTTTTTGCTCCAGCTATGAATACCGGGATGTATGAAAACCGGGTATTTCAGCACTGGATGAGTTTTCTCAAAAGTATGGGTTACCTTTTTATCGAACCGGAAGAGGGGCATTTAGCCTGTGGTACAAGTGGTAAAGGAAGATTGCCTGAACCTGAAAAGATCGTTGCATTTGTTGAGCAGATTCTCTCCGGTGAACAGGATTTGAAGGATAGGAAGGTACTGGTTACAGCAGGCCCCACCCGTGAGCACATAGATCCTGTAAGGTTTATCACCAATCACAGCTCGGGAAAAATGGGCTTTGCCCTGGCTAACAGGGCAAAGAACCGGGGTGCTGATGTGACACTAGTCAGCGGTCCAACCGCTATCAAACCACCGGATGGTGTACGGGTTATTGCAGTAGAGACCGCACAGGAAATGTTTGAAATCGTGAAAGAGCTTTTCACAGATATGGATATTGTTATTAAAGCAGCTGCAGTGGCGGACTATCGGCCGAAGGTCAAAGAATCCCAAAAGATAAAGAAGAGTTGCTCAGATCTGGTCCTAGAACTGGAAAGAACCCCGGATATTCTTGGGTACCTGGGTGAGCATAAGGAAAAACAGATATTGGTCGGTTTTGCTGCAGAAACCGAGAAAGTTCTGGATCATGCTCGAGAGAAACTGCTGCGCAAGAATCTCGACCTGATCGTGGCCAATGACCTCACTATGGAGGGAGCAGGTTTTGCAGGAGAAACCAATATAGCGGTGATGATCAATAAAAACGGATCTGTTAAAGAACTGCCTCTGATGACCAAGGAGAAGCTGGCAGATATGATCTTAGATGAGCTTGTTCAAATATTAAAGGAGCGACAGGAGGCTAAGTAACTGTGTCAAGATATTTGTTTACTTCTGAGTCTGTTACAGAGGGCCATCCGGATAAGGTAGCAGATCAGATATCTGATGCCATATTGGATGCTATCCTTGAAAAGGATAAAATGGCGCGTGTGGCCTGTGAAACTCTGGTGACAACCGGTTTGGTGATGGTCGCCGGTGAGATTACTACAGAATGTTATGTGGATATCCCCTACATTGTCCGTTCCACATTAAAGGATATCGGCTATACCAGGGCTAAATATGGTTTTGACAGCGCAACCTGTGCTGTATTGACCTCTATTGAGGAGCAGTCTCCCGATATTGCACTTGGCGTAGATCGGGCTCTGGAGGTCAAAACCGGAGAAATCACAGGCAGTTGTGAATTAGGTGCAGGGGACCAGGGGATGATGTTCGGTTATGCTACAGATGAAACACCTGAGCTGATGCCCCTTCCTATAGAGCTGGCCCATAAACTGGCGCGCCGTTTATCTGAAGTAAGGAAGAAGAAGATTCTTCCCTACCTGCGGCCTGATGGTAAAAGCCAGGTGACTGTGGAATATGATGGTGACCGGCCGGTTCGGGTGGATGCTGTGGTTATTTCAGCCCAACACCGTCCAGACATCAGCCTTCAACAGATCAGGGAAGATATTATTGAAAACGTGATCAAGAGCACTGTACCGGCTGAGTATATCGATGACAAGACAAGGTTTTTTGTGAACCCCACCGGGAGATTTGTGATCGGAGGCCCTCAGGGTGATACCGGGCTAACCGGAAGGAAGATAATTGTTGATACTTACGGAGGGGCAGCCAGGCACGGAGGTGGGGCCTTTTCAGGAAAGGATCCCACTAAGGTAGACCGCTCTGCTTCTTATTTTGCCCGGTATGTAGCCAAGAATATAGTAGCTGCTCAACTTGCCCGCAGGTGTGAACTTCAAGTGGCCTATGCCATCGGGGTGGCTAACCCGGTATCTATTCAAGTGAACACTTTTGGTACAGGTGTGATCCCTGATCAGGAGATCTGTAAACTGGTCAAAGAGCATTTTGATTTCAAACCAGCAGCGATCATTGAAAAATTGGATTTGAGAAGGCCCATCTACAAGCAGACAGCTGCCTATGGTCATTTCGGACGCCAGGATCTTGATTTGTCCTGGGAAAAAACCGATGCTGCAGAACTTTTAAAAAAGGCAGCGGAAAAGGTGACTGCAGCAGGTGTCTGATCTCCTTTTATTCAAACAATAAATAAACAGAAAAGAGAACACCGTTCAGTTATAGCTTATAATTGGCGGTGTTTTTTGGTGTTTTTTTCTGTAGTTTAATCCAAAATCAATTGTTCTGTTATAATGTAGGAAGAATTATACTGGAGAGTTGAGCAATGGGAGAAGAAGCTGCTGAGGTTGTTGTGAGAATAAACCATCCCCGGTTGGACAATTTTTTTCATTACCGAATCCCTCATAAAATGGATAAGCCCAAATTGGGAACGAGGGTTAGGGTTCCTTTTGGCCATCGTATAGTGGAGGGGTGGGTGGTAGGTTACAGTGAAGCAGAAGAGGGGATACTTTTACGTGAAATTGCAGAGATTACCGGCACAGAACCGGATTTTACAGAGGAGATGCTTCAGTTGGCACACTGGATGGCCGGTTATTATATGCATCCTCTGAGTGAGATTCTTGAACTGATGTCTCCCCCAAAGAAACCGAAGCGTCCCCTTGAATTGACCATAACAGAGAGCCCTCCACGGCATTCAGCTGAAGGAATTGTGCTGACTGATGAGCAGCAGGCGGCCTTAACAAAAATAATGGATGCATTAAACAGGCAAGAGGGCAGCAGTTTTTTGTTATATGGAGTGACCGGGTGTGGCAAGACAGAGGTTTATTTGCGCGCTGCCCAGGCAGCTCTGGAGCGGGGATGTCAGGTGCTCTATCTAGTACCAGAGATCGCTCTTACACCACAAATGGATGCCATTTTCCAGAGATGGTTCGGGGAAGAGGTGGCTGTTTGGCACCACAGACTGACCGGGAGGGAGAAATACAGAACCTGGGAGGGTATCAAAAGAGGTCTATATAAGGTATTGATCGGCCCCCGCTCTGCTGTTTTTGCTCCTTTTAAAAGCCTCGGTCTTATTATCATTGATGAAGAACATGATCCAGCCTATAAGCAGCAGGAAAAACCCTATTACCATGCACGCCAGCTTGCATTGTGGCGTGCCCGCTATAATAAGGCTGTGATTGTGCTAGGGAGCGCAACCCCGTCTCTGGAGAGCTATACCGCAGCAGCTGCAGGAAAAACGCAGGTGCTGGCTATTAAAAACAGGCCACCTGGGCGTTATTTGCCTAAGGTCAGTATTGTTGATATGAAAAAGGAGGTTGCAGAGGGGAACCTTTCCTCACTGAGCAGGTACCTGCTGGAACAGATCAGGCTGCGTTTGGCCAAAGAGGAGCAGGTTATTTTGTTTTTAAACAGGAGGGGATATGCTCCATTAGTTTTCTGCCCCTCCTGTGGTGAGGTTCTCAAATGCAGGAATTGTTCAATATCTCTGATTTACCACAGGCAAACAAGGGATTTGCGCTGCCATTACTGTAACATCAGAAGAGCGGTCCCTGAGGTCTGTCCTTCCTGCGGCAGTGGGCAGGGGATGCGTTTTTTGGGAACAGGAATACAGAAGGTGGAAAAAGAACTAAATGTAATCCTGCCTGACAGCAGAGTGATCCGTTTAGATTATGATACCACCCGCAAAAAAGGGGCCTTCCAACAGATATTGGGAAGCTTTTACCGGAGGGAAGCGGATATTCTGCTGGGGACTCAGATGGTGGCTAAAGGGCATGATTTTCCCGGTGTAACTCTGGTGGGTGTCCTCAACGCAGATCTTTCTTTGAATTTGCCCGATTATCGGTCTGCTGAGCACACCTTTCAATTATTGACCCAGGTAGCAGGTCGCGCAGGCCGCGGCTCTCAACCCGGTGAGGTGGTAGTACAGACCCTCTACCCAGATCACTACAGTATCACCGCTGCCTGTGAAGGGGATCGCCATTATTTTTACAGGGAAGAGATGCGGAGGAGGCGTTATTTGGAATACCCGCCTTTTAGTGAATTGATCAGAGTGCGGCTGACCGGGGAGGATGAGGAAAAAGTTATAAACCTCTCTGCTCAGATAGCAGAAGAGCTCAGGTGTTTGTTAAAACCAGACCAGATCGCTGTGCTGGGCCCTGCTCCCGCATCTGTTGTACGGGTAAAGGGGTATTATAGATATCAGGTGATGCTGAAGGGAAAGTGCAGGCAGGCGCGAAAAAAGATCAAGGAATGTCTAGGAGTTTATCAAAAAAATAATAGTGTTATAATTAGTATTGAAGTCGATCCTTTTGGTTTTTAATAGTAAAGGAGGCAGTTTTTGATGTCATCCCGCAAAATTGTGGAAGTCGGGGATCCCGTTCTGCGGCAGCAAGCTCGACCAGTTACTGTAATCAATAAGAAGATAAAAAAACTTTTAGATGATATGGCTGAAACCATGTATCAAGCCAGAGGTGTAGGGCTGGCAGCCCCACAGGTAGGCGTTTCTAAGAGAATAATTGTAGTGGATGTGGGAGAAGGGCTCTGGGAGTTGATCAACCCGGAAATTATATTTAGGGAGGGTGAAGAAATAGACCTAGAGGGCTGTTTGAGCATCCCCGGTGTGACCGGAGAAGTTATGAGGGCTTCCCGGGTGCGGGTGAGAGGATTAGACCGGACTGGACAGCAGCAGGTTATCACCGCAGAAGGGTTTGCAGCCAGGGCACTACAGCATGAAATCGATCACCTGGATGGTATTCTATTTATCGATAAAGCACTGAGGATCATCAAACAGGCTTAAAGGGGGAACAGGATTTGAAAATTCTTTTTTGTGGTACAGCTCATTTTGCACTGCCTGCTTTAAAACAGATAGTTGAGAAATGGGAAGTGCTGGGGATCATCACTCAACCTGATCGCCCCCGTGGCCGGGGCAGGAAAATTGCTGCACCACCGGTGAAGGAGTTTGCTTTGGCTAGATCTGTTCCTGTGTATCAACCGAAAACTCCCGGGGAACTGATCCAGATTATTGAGCAAGAGAACCTCAAAGCTGATCTGATAGTAGTGGTGGCTTACGGCTTATTTCTTCCTGCCCGGGTTTTAGCTATGCCCCCATTAGGGTGCATCAATTTGCATCCATCACTCCTTCCTGCTTACCGTGGAGCTGCCCCCATTCAGAGGGCGATCATGAATGGGGATAAAATAACCGGTGTGACTACTATGTATTTGTCCCAGGAGATGGATGCTGGTGATATTATTTATCAGGAGAAAACGGAAATACCAAGGGATTTCACTGCAGGTGAGCTGGCTGAAGTGCTGGCAGAGCAGGGCGCTCAGCTGCTGGTAAAAACCATCACCGATCTGGAGCAGGGAAAAGCGCCGCGACAGGCGCAGGACCCAAAGCAGGTCAGCTATGCACCACCGCTGAGCAAAGAAGATGAGAGGATCCACTGGAACCGGGATGCAGAAGGTATTTATAACCAGATCAGGGGTATGAACCCACAACCTGGAGCGTATACTGAGTTCAAGGGCAGGATTTTGAAGGTATGGAGGTCTCAGGTGGTTGACGAAGAAAAAACAGGGTTTATGCCTGGTGAGGTTGTTGAAACCGATACCAAGAGGGGTTTTGTAGTACAAACTGGAAGTGGTCAGCTTCTGTTAACAGAGGTTCAGCCTGCTGGGCGACCCCGGATGAGCGCTGCTGAATTCCTGCGTGGATACAGGATCACAACAGGGTCTCAGCTGGGATGATTATTATTTCAAAGGCAGGTAAGAGGATTGAATAGATCTAAGCTATCTCCGGCAAGAGATGCAGCCTTACAAGTGCTTTTGTCAGTTGAGAGGGAGGGCGCTTATGCCAATTTAGAACTGCAAAAATTAGCCCGCACAAAGAAACTGGGGCCGCAGGATACTTCACTGCTCACCGAGTTGGTTTACGGTACTTTGCGCAGACAGGGGACCCTGGACTGGGTCATAGATCAATTCAGTAAAGTGCCGGTTTCCCGAATGAATTACATCATCCGCAGTATTGTGCGCATGGGGGTCTATCAGCTTTTATATTTAGATAAGATTCCCCCCAGGGCTGTCTGTAATGAGGCTATGGAACTGGCCAAAAGCAGAGGAATTCGCGGATTAGCCGGATTTGTCAATGGCCTGTTGCGCACTATCAGCAGTAAAAAAGGGGAAATAGCTTTTCCGGATCCTAGAGAAAAACCGGCTCTTTATTTGAGTTTGAAGTATTCCCATCCCCTTTGGTTGGTGGAACGCTGGTTAGAACGTTTTGGGATGGAGGAAACAGCTGCATTATGCAGGGCCAATAATGAGCCTCCAGCTGTTGTACTGCGCTGTAATACATTAAAAACCACACCAGAACAACTGCGGAAACAGTTGACTAAAGAGGGTCTTGTGGTACATCCCAGTGCTCTGGTTCAGGAGGGTGTGATCGTAGAAAAGGCGGCTTATCTCCCTGAGTTGAAATCATTTCAAGAAGGCTTGTTTACTATCCAGGATGAGAGCTCAATGATCGCTTCTATTGTGTTGAATCCCACAGCAGGTTCAATGGTCGTTGATGCCTGCAGTGGGCCGGGTGGAAAAACCACCCATCTGGCGCAGTTGATGAAAAACAGGGGAAAGATCCTGGCTTTAGATGTTCACCAGCACCGGCTTGATCTCATTGAGTCAGCCTGCAGAAGATTAGGGGTAAACATTGTTGAAACAATCTTGTTAGATGCCAGAGAACTAGCTGAGAAGATCGGACAAAAAGCAGATTACCTGTTGGTTGATGTGCCCTGTTCCGGTTTAGGTGTGATCCGCAGGCGGCCGGAACTGCGCTGGCGGGTACAAGCCGGTGACCTGCCTCTTCACAGGCAACAGCAGTTAGAGATACTGGGACAGGCTGCTAAATGCCTGAAAACCGGTGGGAAACTGGTTTATAGCACCTGTTCAACTGAGCCGGAGGAAAATACAGGGGTTGTCAACTCCTTTTTAAAGAAATACACTGAGTTTATACCCGAGGATTTAACTGCACTGCTGCCTTTTCCGCTGGCAGATCAGAGGGACCAATTTGATGCGAAAAAGGGTTATTTACAGTTATTGCCTCACCGTCACGGGACCGATGGCTTTTTTCTGTCCTGTTTTAGAAAAGTAAGAGAGAGCAGGTGAAACCATGAATTTTGAAGAGTTGGAAAGCATGCTCGCCAAGTTTTGGGAAGGTATATTCCGTAAAGGGAAACGGCCGATCCAACCTGTAGAAATTGCCAGAGCGCTGGTTAGGGAGATGACAGCTCAGCGGAGGGTTAGTGTTTCCCGGGTCTATGCGCCCAATATATTTACCATTTTTTTGAGCAAAGCGGATTTCCAACAGACCTCTTCATTACAAGAAGCACTCTGCCGCGAGTTGGCCGATTATGTTAGAAATAAGGCAGTAGAGAAAGAATATTCTCTGATTGGGAGGCCGCAGGTTGCCTTTATGGAGGACGAGACCCTGGAGATAGGGGAGATTAGAGTTAAGTCTGCTTACTCATCAGAACTTTACCAGGAACAGCTGCAAGCTGATGAGGCAGCTGGGATTGACCATACCATGATTTTTGATAAACAGGATAAACTTGATGGAGTTGGGGGTAGGAATTATATTGTTACAATCGTCAGCGGGCCTGATCAGGGGAAAAGCATTACTATTAAAAGAGATGCTTCATATTATATCGGTCGCAAGAGTACCAACCACCTGGTGCTCACTGATATCAACGCTTCCCGGGATCATGCCTGCTTAGAACTGCGTAATGGTGTTTTGCATATAGTTGATCTGGGAAGCAGGAATGGAACCTATGTGGATGGAATTCGAATTGAGCAGTATGAACTGGAAGATGGTGATCAGTTCCAGATCGGAGATAACCTGTTCAGAGTCGAGAGGGGATAATCCATGATATTGTTGATCCTGGTTCTGAAGTATCTACTGCTGCTGCTCATCTGTCTGTTTTTATTGAATGTTATTCTGAACTTCAGCCCAGGTGGAAAAACAAATAAAGCTGTTCTGCTGGCTATCAGTTCAGGAACTGATAAAGTTCAGCCCGGGAAAAAATGGGATTTAGGGAAAGGTGTGCTCCTGGGTCGCGGGAGCGAATGCACGGTCAATCTTCCCGATCCCTTTGTTTCTAGCAGACATGCACGGATTATTCTCCAGAATGGGAAGTACTATGTAACGGATTTAGGCAGCACAAACGGCACCTTTTTAGATGGCCAACCCCTTACTGCACCGCAGCAGTTGCACAACGGGTCCCATTTAAATATAGGTGGATTTGTTCTAAAAGCACTGATACCGGAGAAAAAGGAAGCGGGCAGGTCACCATTGCTGCCGCTGTTTCCGGCTTTGATCCTTGCTGCCGGCGGTTTGGAGCTTTACTGGCAGCAACTGCTCAAATATCAGGACATAGGTGTTTTGATGGCGGCAGCCCTGATGCTTGTGATCAGTTCATATATTGTGGAATACAGGGGCCGGGGTGACCCGTTGCTTATCCAATTGATCGCTGTCCTGTCGGCGCTGGGGCTTATTTTAATATACCGGGTTAATCCCTATTACGGAATCCGCCAATCGTACTGGGTCATAGCAGGCTTTGGTCTCTATTGGGCGATTCAGCTCTTTCTTACTGAATATAAGCGCTTGCTTAATTATAAGTATATTTTCATGGTGCTGAGCCTTGTTTTCCTTGCAATCACCATTTTGTTTGGTGTAGAAGCAGGGGGTGCACGCAGTTGGCTTTCCCTCGGCTCTTTTCATTTTCAACCTTCAGAGTTTGTGAAGATTTTTATGGTCATTTTTTTAGCAGGTTACCTTGATGAAAATAAAGAAATCCTCAGGGGCGGAACACTGAAGTTCGGTCGTTTTTATTTTCCGGACTGGCCCTATTTAGGACCCCTTTTAGCTGTTTGTGGCCTTTCTTTACTGCTGTTGGTTTTCCAAAAGGACCTGGGAATGGCTCTTCTCTTTTTTGCTATTTTCCTGGTGATGGTCTATATTGCCACAGATCGCTCATATTTTCTCCTGTTGGGATTAGGGCTTTTTTCCGCTGGTACAGTATTGATGTATCATATCTTTCCCCATGTCCAAAACAGAATGTCAATTTACCTCAACCCCTTAGAACAGCTGGATGCCGGGGGCTACCAGGTTGTGCAATCACTCTTTGCCATCGGTGGAGGGGGAATTTTTGGACAGGGTTTTGGCAGCGGTTTTCCCACATTGATACCTGCTGTCCATACAGATTTTATTTTCTCCTTGATGGCAGAGGAGTTAGGGCTTCTCGGTGCCCTTGCAATAATGGGGATCTATTTTATTCTGGTTTGGAAGGGGATTCAGACTTCCCTGCAGGCTTCAGATGATTTCGGTGTTCTGATGGCTTGCGGCTTCAGCAGTATTCTTGCTATACAAACATTGATCATCATCGGGGGTGTAAGCAATCTTATTCCCCTTACAGGTATACCTCTACCCTTTTTGAGTTATGGAGGCAGTTCTTTTATTTCCAACTGTTTTTTAATCGGTATGCTCTATAAGATAAGTGCTGAAAGGGAGAGTACTGAGGATTTAGGGGTGGTTGCTGATACGGTTATTGATTAGGTTTTTTAAGGGGTATGAATATTATGCGTAACACAGTAAAAAAGTTTTTTATATTTATTACAGTGTGTTTTCTCATTTACGCAGGCTACCTTATTTATCTGGTCCTGGTGAGGGGGCCCGCTTTAAGCAAACATGCTGCCAACCCCAGGCAATGGATTATTGAAAATAGAATTGTGCGGGGAGGAATTTTGACCCGTGATGGAGAAAAAATAGCCGGCAGCATTATTGAAGGAGATAAAAACAAAAGAAAATACTATTATCCACAGCAGTATGCTCATCTGACCGGTTATCACTCACAGATACTGGGGAAGTCGGGTTTGGAAAGTGCCTATGATGAGGAACTGCTGGGGTTGAAGGGTTATAGCTTAAGGAATTTAGAGGCCCGCTGGGGATCGGCGAAAACTGAGGGTGATAGCCTTTATCTCACTATAGATCACCAACTGCAGATGAAAGCCTATGAATTGATGTCCCCTTACAGAGGGGCGGCAGTTGTACTGGATCCCAGAACTGGTGAAATTCTGGCTATGGTCAGCACTCCCAGCTATGACCCTAATAAAGACAGCCTGGAGAAATCATGGGATAAACTGCGTGAAGATGAAAACCGTCCCCTGTGGAACAGAGCTATTCAAGGACTATATCCGCCGGGGTCTACTATGAAAATTGTCACTGCTGCTGTAGGGTTAAAAAAATACCCTCAGCTGCAGGAAGTGAACTTTAACTGCCAGGGGCAGTTGACAATTGAGGGAAGAGTGCTTCATGATCTGCGGGCACATGGATCTGTGGATCTTAAACGTGCCATGGCTGTATCATGCAATTCCTTTTTTGCCGATTTGGGGATGAGAATCGGCAGTGAAGATTTCGCCAGGGGGCTTGAGGCTTTCGGCTGGGGAGCAGAGTTTTCCTTTGATCTGCCTGCTGCAGATATCCCCCTTGACCGGGAGAGTCTGCAAAACAAAAATGGCCTTGCTGAGGCCAGTATGGGACAGGGGAAAATCCAGGTCAGCCCGCTTTTTATGGCAATGGTGGCCGGTTCTCTGGGCAATGGGGGTGTGATGATGACTCCCTATCTGGTACAGGAGATCCGTTCAGCTGAAGGTGATCTGCTTTGGAAAAGGGAACCCCAACCTTTGCGTACAGTGGCGTCATCTGAAATTGCCTGGCAGGTTCAGGAGGCTATGGTGCAGGTTGTACGACCTGGGGGAACAGGTACAGCTGCTTCCTTACCCGGGATAACTGTGGCAGGTAAAACCGGGTCTGCGGAAAACCCGGCAGGTAATCCCCATGCCTGGTTTGTGGCTTTTGCTCCTGCAGAACAGCCTGAGGCTGCTGTGTGTGTTGTTGTGGAAAACGGTGGGCAGGGTGGCAGAATTGCTGCACCGATAGCCAGGGAGTTATTAAGGCTTGCCCTCACACGGGAGGATTAAGAAATGATCGGAAAAATGTTGGGAAACAGATATGAAATAATTGCTATGCTTGGGGCCGGAGGAATGGCCAATGTTTACAGGGCCCGCTGCACTGTTTTAAACCGCATCGTTACTGTTAAGGTTTTGCGCAAAGAACTGGCTGAGGATAAGGATTTTGTCCGGCGCTTTCAGATGGAAGCCCAGGCTGTGGCCCTGCTTTCCCATCCTAACATAGTCAGCATTTATGATGTGGGTGAAGAGGATGGGGTGCCTTATCTGGTCATGGAGTATGTGGAGGGCTCCAACCTCAAAGAAATAATCAGGGAAAAGGGCCCACTATCAGCAACAGAAGCGGTTAACATCGGTATACAGGTATGTGCTGCACTTGAACACGCCCATAGTAAAGGAATTATTCATCGAGACATCAAGTCTCATAATATCCTGGTGACACCAGGGGGACGGGTAAAGGTTACCGATTTCGGTCTGGCCCGTGTCCTGTCGATTCCTAGTGTCACTATGACACAATCGGGATCTGTGATGGGATCTGTTCATTACTTTTCTCCAGAACAGGCCCGGGGAGAGGAGGTTACTCCTCAGTCAGATATTTATTCTCTGGGTGTTGTGCTTTATGAAGCTGTTTCTGGCCATGTGCCTTTTCAGGGTGATAACCCGATATCTATCGCCTTGAAACACCTTCAGGAGGAGCCGAAAAGCCTGCGCCTGGAGAATCCCAATGTACCCCCGCTATTAGAACAGATTATTTTCAAGGCAATGGCTAAAGACCCCAAAAAACGCTTTTCTTCTGCAGCACAGATGCAACAGGCCTTGGCAGAGGGCCAGCCATCTGGGGTCATCTATCCATCAGAGGAAGAGCAGACCAGACTGCTTCCACAGCCTGAACAGATGGAAGCCAAGAACAAGGTCAGTAAAAAGAGAAAACTACACCCTGGAGCTGTTGTGGCTTTGGCGCTCCTGGGGCTGATGCTTGTGGCTGGAGGTCTGTTTGCCCTGTCAAGGTGGTATTTTGGCGGGACTGTTGTTGTTCCAAATGTGGTGGGGTTAACACAGGAAGAGGCGGAAGAAATGCTGAAAGAAGAAGGCCTTGAGGTAGAAGTAAAAGAGGCATCTGAGCAAGGAACAGAAACTGATATAGTTGTGCGGCAGGACCCGGTGGCTGGGATGGAAGTCAAAAAAGGCCGTTTGGTACGTATATGGGTCAATAAAGGGCCTGCTAGTGTCTGGCTGCCCGATTATTCAGGAGCAGAAGAGAGAGAAGCAATTCTTGCTCTGGAAGGCCGCGGGTTTATTGTTAAAGTGACCAGAGAAAACCATGATGATGTGCCAGCGGGTTATGTAATCCGCCAGTTCCCGGCAGGGGATAGCAATCAGCCAAAGGGCAGTAATGTCACATTGGTTGTAAGCAAGGGCCCAGTTGAAAAAGAGGTAATTGTACCAGCTGTGGTGGGTCTGAAGGTAGACCAGGCAGAAGCAGCTCTTGGGGCAGTTGAGCTGAATCTGGGTGAGGTTACTGAGAAGCCCAGTGATAAGGAGAAGGGTGTGATTATTGAGCAGAGCATAGCCCCTGGAAGTTCGGTGAAAAAAGGAACAGCTATTAATGTTGTGGTCAGCAGTGGTCTGCAGGAGAAAGAAACTCAATTGAAAATCGATGTTCCAGAAGAAGGGGAACTGATCATTGTGATCAAAGACAGTCAGGGCACAAGAGAGGTTTATAAACAGCTTCACAAAGAGGGGGATAAGGTTGAAAAGGTTTTTACAGTTTATCCTCCTGGGGAATTTCAGATCTATTTTCAGGGAAAATTGAGACAGACTGTTCCCATTAATTGAGGTGGAGAGTTTCCTTGATATAGTATTTTAAAGGAGGTTTTTGGTGAGGGAAGGCTTAGTACTGAAAGGTTATGGGGGGTTCTATTACGTCAAGTCTGGAAACGAAAACTGGTGCTGTCGCGGTCGCGGCCGTCTGCGCCGTGAGCAGGCAATACTGCCTGGAGACTGGGTTCTTTTTACACCCCTCAAAGAGGGTGAAGGTGTTATTGAGAGCGTAAAACCGCGCAAAAATGAACTGCCTCGCCCTCCTGTGGCAAATATTGACCAGGTAATACATATTGTATCCCTGGCTCAGCCTTTGCCGGATTTGAAACTTCTCGACCGATCTCTGGTTTTGTGTGAGTTAAAGAAATTGGATGTTGTGATCTGTTTTAATAAAGCGGACCTGGTAGATAAAAAAGATGCCCGGGAATTGATGGAAATATACGAGCATGCAGGTTATAAGACGGTTCTTACCTCTGCTCTTTACGGCAGCGGTCTAGATATTGTTTGTAAGAACCTGGAGGGAAAAGTATCTGTCTTGTCTGGGCCATCAGGTGCGGGCAAATCCACACTGCTCAATGCACTTGACCCTAAGCTGAAGCTGAAAACAGGTGAGATAAGCAGAAAGCTGAAAAGAGGAAAACACACCACCAGATATGTTGAATTGCTTGAGCTTTGTGGTGGATATGTGGCTGATACACCTGGTTTCAGCAATTTAGAACTGCCACCGATGAGAAGAGAAGAGTTAGGCCGCTGCTTCCCGGAAATCTACCAGCTAGCTGGGCAGTGCCGTTTTGATGACTGTCTTCATATCAATGAACCTGATTGCGGTGTTATAGATGCACTGGAGAAAGGGATGATCAGCACTATCCGTTATCAAGGTTATCAACAGCTATTAGAAGAGGTTATTGTTAAGGAGCGGATTTACTGATGCAGATAAAGATCGCACCATCGATCTTAACCGCGGATTTCAGCAAACTGGGTGATGTTGTCAAAGAACTAGAAAAATGTGGCGCTGACCAGCTCCACCTTGACATTATGGACGGACATTTTGTGCCCAATCTCACCTTTGGTCCTCCTGTTGTGGCATCTCTCTCCCAGATTACATCTTTACCCTTTGATGTGCATTTAATGGTAGAGCATCCAGAAGGGTTGTTCTCCGCTTTTGCCACAGCTGGGGCAAAAAGCCTCACCGTACATGCAGAAGCCTGTACCCACCTGCACCGGACTGTGCAGATGATCAAGGATCTGGGAATAAGAGCAGGGGTAGCCCTCAACCCAGCAACACCGTTGAGTTTTGTTGAATATATCCTTCCGGATCTGGACATAGTTCTCATCATGACCGTTAACCCTGGTTGGGGTGGACAGGCGTTTATAACCACCATGTGTGAAAAGATCAGAAAGTTAAGAATGATGCTGAAAGATTCCGGCTCCCCTGCTGAGCTGCAGGTGGATGGGGGGATTAATCAGCAAACAGTAAAATCAGTTGTGGAGGCAGGGGCCAATTCTCTGGTAATTGGTTCTGCCTTATTAATGGAGAGGGATTGGGGCCAAGCAATAGAACAATACCGCTCACTGGCTGTTGAAGCTGCTCGTGACAGCTGGTGGTGCAGTTCTTGAAAGATAGCAGATCATTGACGAATTAATCGGATTAGGTGTACAATGAAACAGGCATGTGAATAAAAATTGCATAAAAATTTGGAAGGTCCTTCGGGGGGTGGTGGAATTCCACACCGGCGGTGAAAGCCCGCGAATCCGGGTGTCTAACCCGGACTGATCCAGTGAAATTCTGGAGCCGACAGTAAAAGTCTGGATGGGAGAAGGAGACTTTTCATTTTCTTGTCTAAATGACCCGAGGCTTTCCAGTCGGGTTTTTTTATTCTTAATTTAATAAATGGAGGGAACCCTTTGTCGGACCATGAACTATTTATGGCAAGAGCCCTTAAACTGGCTGAATTAGGACGGGGTCAAACCAGTCCCAATCCACTTGTGGGTGCTGTTGTGGTAAAAAACGGTGAAATTGTAGGAGAAGGATATCACCAGAAGGCCGGTTTACCCCATGCAGAGATAAACGCTCTGCGGGAAGCGGGAGAAAGGGCTCGTGATGCTGTACTTTACGTTACTCTGGAGCCGTGCTGTCATTACGGACGAACCCCACCTTGTACAAAGGCCATTATAGAAGCGGGAATCCGAGAAGTGATAGTGGGGGTTACTGATCCCAATCCTCAGGTTGCAGGAAAGGGAATCAGAATACTGCAGGAGTCGGGGATTAGGGTTCAGTTGGGTGTTTTGGAAGAGGAAGCCCGCAGGCAGAATGAGGCTTTTTTCAAATATATCCGAACTAAACTGCCATTTGTCACACTAAAAGCCGCTGTTTCTCTTGATGGCAAGATCGCCACTGTATCCGGAGATTCCAAGTGGATTACCGGTGAAAAGGCGCGTCAGTTGGTTCATAGACTGCGAGCCGAAAGTGATGCTGTTCTTACCGGGATCGGCACTGTTTTGGCTGATGATCCTTTATTAAATGTGAGGCTCCCTGGCTATAAGGGCCGGCAACCGGTTAGAGTTGTTGTTGACAGCAGTTTGCGCATTCCTGAGGAATCACAATTGGTTCAAACCGCTGCTCAGATACCAACTGCTGTAGCAGTGATCAAAGGAAATTACAGCAGGGAAAAGAGGGCGAGGCTGGAAGCAGTTGGTGTAGAGGTTTGGGAACTGCCGGCTTCTGAAGGGAGAGTGGATCTTAAATCTTTGCTGGGTTTGCTTGGACAAAAGGAGATAATGAATCTTTTGGTGGAAGGGGGTTCTTCTTTAAATGCCGCTCTGATGGAAGGGGGACTGGTGGATAAATATATTATTTTTCAGGCGCCTTTGCTGATCGGAGGCAGCAAGGCTCCAGGGGTTTTCGGGGGAAAAGGGTTTTCCAGGATAAAGGATTGTCTGCGGCTATCCCCTGTTTTCACAGAAAGGGTAGGAGGGGATATGATGATCACTGCCTACTCGGAGTGGAGGTCGGAGGGTTCATCAATGGCAGCCAAAAAGGGGTGATTGTTTGTTTACAGGACTGGTGGAAGATAGGGGTATCGTTCGAGGGATTAATAAGGGGCATCTCTCTGCTTCTCTGCAAATTGAGTCTAGTATAATATGTGAAGACTTGAAAGTGGGGGATAGTATAGCTGTTAATGGGGTTTGTCTCACAGCTGCTTCTTTAAGCGGCAGAACTTTTTATGCTGATGTGATGGCGGAAACCCTTGCTAAGACAAATTTAGGTCTGTTAAAGGAAGGGGACCAGGTAAACTTAGAGAGGGCTTTAAAGATAGGAGGCAGGTTGGGTGGACACTTTGTGACCGGGCATGTGGATGGTGTAGGAGAGATTCTGAGTATATACAAGCGGGGGATTTCAACAGAGATATGGGTGAAAATGCCTGCAGAACTGCAGCCATATCTAACCCCCCAGGGTTCTGTAACAGTTGATGGCACCAGTCTTACCATTGCAGAACTGCTTACTTCTTCATTCAAGGTGAGCTTAATACCCCATACTCTGGAAAAAACTATTTTGGGGTTGAAGAAGACAGGGGATCTGGTAAATATTGAGGCAGATATTTTGGGTAAGTATGTGTTCTTTCTTCTGGGGAAAGGAACAGAAGATAAGAAAAGGGATTTTACAGTGGATTTTCTTGCGGAACATGGATTTATCTAAGGGAGGGAGCGAAATTAATGGCAAAGGAATCTTTTGATACGATTGAAGAAGCCATCGCAGAGATAGCTGCGGGACGCATGGTTATTGTTGTTGATGATGAAGATAGGGAAAATGAGGGTGATTTGATTCTAGCAGCAGAAAAGGTGACACCTGAGGCCATCAACTTTATGGCAGTCCATGCTCGTGGCCTGATTTGCGCTCCTATGACCGGAGAGCGCCTGGATGAATTGGAACTCCATCAGATGGTGGCAAACAACACAGACAATATGGAAACAGCCTTCACTGTATCTGTTGATGCTGTCACTACAACAACTGGTATCTCCGCTTTTGAACGGGCTGAAACCATAAGGGCTTTAGTGGACCCCAAAACAGCACCGTCTGATTTAAGGCGTCCTGGTCATGTCTTTCCTCTGCGGGCAGTAGAAGGCGGTGTTCTGCGGAGAGCAGGACATACTGAGGCTTCTGTAGACCTGGCCCGCTTAGCAGGCCTTTATCCGGCAGGTGTGTGCTGTGAGATTATGAATGAGGATGGGACTATGGCCCGTGTTCCACAGCTTTTTAAGTTTGCTGAAAAACACAATTTGAAGATCATTACTATAGCAGATTTGATCGAATACCGCCGCCATACTGAAAAACTGGTACGGAGAATAACAGAAGCCCACCTGCCAACAAAGTATGGCGATTTTACTGCTGTAGCCTATGAGAATTTGCTGGACCATACCTGCAATATTGCCTTGGTACAGGGAGATATAAGTACTGCTGAACCTGTTTTAACCCGGGTGCACTCTGAGTGTTTAACCGGAGATGTTTTCGGTTCTCTCCGCTGTGACTGTGGTGAGCAGTTGGCACAGGCAATGCGCATGATCTCCGCTGAGGGGAGAGGAATACTGCTTTACATGCGGCAGGAGGGAAGGGGAATTGGTCTGTTGAACAAAATCCGGGCCTATAAGCTGCAGGATGAGGGAAGTGATACAGTTGAAGCCAATGAACTGCTGGGGTTCCCTCCGGACCTGCGGGATTATGGCATAGGGGCCCAAATTCTCGTGGACCTTGGTGTTAAAAAACTGAGGCTGATGACCAACAACCCCCGTAAAATTAAGGGACTGCAGGGTTACGGTTTGGAGATTGTGGAAAGGGTTCCTATCGAGATGCCGCCGAGGGCTGAAAACAAGCGGTATCTTCAAACAAAAAAGGAAAAAATGGGACATTTTTTAGCCCTGAATAAATAGAAAGGAGTTATTAAATTGCCGCAAATATTTGAAGGAAAATTACTGGGAGAGGGACTGCGTTTAGGAATTGTTGTATCAAGGTTTAATGAGTTTATTACCAATAAGCTGTTGAGTGGGGCTCTAGACATGCTTAAAAGGCATGGTGTCAGCGAGGATGCGGTGGATGTGGCTTGGGTTCCAGGTGCCTTTGAAATCCCTTTGACCGCTCAAAAAATGGTTGAGCGCGGTTATGATGCGGTCATCTGCTTAGGAGCAGTGATCAGGGGGGCCACACCTCATTTCGATTATGTAGCCAGTGAGGTTACCAAAGGAATCGCCCAGGTCAGCCTTGCTACAGGGGTGCCTGTGGTCTATGGTCTGATCACCGCAGATACCTTAGAACAGGCTATTGAACGGGCAGGGACAAAGGCGGGCAATAAGGGTGCTGACGCGGCATTGACTGCACTGGAAATGATCAATCTCTTCAAGGAATTGAAAGGGAAGTAAGATGCGGATCGGTATTATCAGTGATACACATGGGTCACTTTCCTGCTGGCAGAAGGTAATGTCTACTCTTTTTCAGGATGTTGACCTGATTGTTCATGCGGGGGACATCCTTTACCACGGCCCCCGCAATCCACTCCCTGAAAATTATCAACCCCGTGGACTGGCAGAAGCAGTCAACAATTTGTCAGTACCCCTTGTTATTGCTCAGGGAAACTGTGATGCAGAAGTTGATCAGATGATGATCAATTGGCCCCTCCAGGCTCCATATGCCTTTCTGCAAATAGAAAACCTGCGCATCCTAGTCAATCATGGGCACAGCTTAAGTGCCGCTGAAAGGGAGGCACAGGCTCATAGGTTTAAGGTTCAGTTATTTGTTTTTGGACACACACATATCCCCCTTTTGGAAAAGAAGGAGGATATCATCTATCTCAATCCAGGATCGCCGTCCCTACCTAAAGAGATTTGGGAACCAACAGCCGC
>DUSK01000100.1 GCA_012842275.1 Syntrophaceticus sp.
ATAACAGAATAAAGATTCTGGTGGCAATAGCGGAGGGGAAACACCCGTTCCCATCCCGAACACGGCAGTTAAGCCCTCCAGCGCCGATGGTACTGGTTTTCCGGGAGAGTAGGTCGCTGCCAGAGTTAATTTAAAAGGAGCACTAAAAGTGCTCCTTATTTATTTATTGAGTCAAGTGAGTCAAGGGGACGGTGACTTTGACTCACCGCTGTTATATGTTTAATCAAAAGTGTGGTACAGATACGCACAGTCTGCAGTTCCCCTTTCATCCGGAGGGCTTGACTTTAACGTAACGTAAATGTTTATAGTATGTTGAGGAAAAGGGGAATCCTATGGAATATATGGTGCAAAAATTGGCACAGATGGCTGGTGTCAGCGCCAGAACACTTCGTTATTAAATAACTTTTATAAAGAACTGGCCCCCAGACAAGGATGAGGGGCAGTTTTTTGTTGGTAGCTGGTGGGTTTGTGTTACAATGGTATTGACAGTATGTAGAATTTATCAGTGAAGCTTTTAATAAATAAAGGATGTGAAACTTTGTTGTGGCGGAAGTAATTATTCATTTGGCCATTAGCGGCTTTATATTTTTACTTGGAGTGGTGATCAAATATTTTAAAGCTTATTTTTTGATTGCTGGCTATAATACAGCATCCAAAGAAGAGCAGCAGTATATGGCTGATAAGGGTATTGGGGACTTTATGGGACGCCAGTTAATGATTATAGCCGCAGCACCCCTTATTGGACTTATTCTTGAACGGGCAGGATTTATCTGGGGGGATGTAGTTGGATCAGCTCTTCTCATTATTCTTGTTTTTTATACAGTGATTGCAGCACAGCGTTTTGCCCCACCGCCGTCTTTTTATTCATCAGGGAAGGTAAAGGGAAGACCGTCAAACAGCAAAACCGCCATAGCAGCACTTGTTTTTAGTGCAGTTGTAGTTATTATAGTATTTGGCATGATATTTTGGATAGCTCGACCAACAGATTTTGTACTTGAGGAAAATGAGTTGAGAATCACTGGTGCCTATGGCACTGTTATCCCTTATTCTGACATAGAAAAACTGGAGCTAAGTGAAACAATACCAAGGTTAGTCAAAAGAACCAATGGTTTGAGTATGGGTTCTATCCAAAAAGGCCATTTTAAAACTGAAAAAATGGGAGATGCTCTGCTGTTTATGCGCTCTAATTCAGGTCCTGTAATAATCATTCAGCGCAAAGGACAGGAAATGGTTATGATCAATTTTGCAGATACTGAGAAAACCAAAAGGCTTTACCAGCGGTTGAAAGCTAAGGTTGGATAGGGATGTAGAATTAGAGTTATTGAAAATGATGTGGGTTGATAAGCTGACAGGGAATGGTATAACCTTATATTAGAGAACCAATCATCCAATGCGGTAATGGCCTTTCTTTTTTTATTATAGTAGGAATAATTATGCAAAGAATAGAATTGATTAATACATAAATTTTAAACATTATAGTTAAATCCTTATCTATGTGGAGATGAGGTGGTAGGGGGATTTAGTGTGTGCGGCCGCTTCAGCCTTACAGTTGAGGGAAAGGATCTTGTTGCATATTTTAATATTCAACAGGGACAGAGCAACTACCAGCCTAATTTTAATATCGCACCTGGCCAGAGAATACCTGTTATCACCGGAGCATATAATGAAAGGCGTTTGTCTTTGATGCGCTGGGGTTTAATCCCATCATGGGCTAAAGAACCATCTGTTGGATATAAAATGTTTAATGCCAGAGCAGAGACCATCGATCAAAAGCCTTCTTTTCGCAATGCATTTTTCAGAAGACGGTGCTTGCTCCCTGCAGATAGCTTCTATGAATGGAAACAGAAAGGTGAAGACCCATTCCGCATTTATCTGCCGCACAAACCGCTTTTTGCTTTTGCAGGAATTTGGGAGTTGTGGCAGCCACGAGAAGGAGAAGCAGTCCTATCCTGCAGTATGATTACTACTGAACCCAATGCTTTCATGCAGAATATACACAACCGCATGCCTGTCATCTTTGATGATGAAAAAATGATGAGGGCCTGGCTAGAGGAGACAAAACCCCACCGTTTAAAAGAATTACTTGTACCATATAATGGCCAGATGGCTGCGGAGCAATATTCATTACGGGCATAAAAACTGATCAATAAACCTGCCACTTTTACCGTTCAGTTAAGCCAATTGAATCGTTCGCTCTGACAGTTAACAGATTAAACTGTCCTAATAATAAGGTCCCCAATATGGGGAAGGGGGTTATTTCGATGTTGAGAAAGGTGAATAATTCTGTACTGGAGCTCATTGAAGGTGATATCACAGAGCTGGATACCGATGCTATCGTTAATGCTGCCAACTCATATTTGAAACATGGAGGCGGAGTAGCAGGAGCCATTGTAAGAAAGGGTGGGCAGATTATTCAGGAGGAGTCGGATAAAATAGGCTACTGCCCGGTAGGACAAGCGGTGATCACCGGTGCAGGCACTCTTAAAGCAAAATATGTGATCCATGCAGTGGGACCCAGGATGGGTGAAGGAAATGAAGGTGAAAAACTGAAAAACGCCACATTAAACAGTTTGCGCCTTGCTGATCGGGAGGGTTTGAAGAGCATTGCTTTCCCGGCGATCAGTGCTGGCATTTTTGGGTTCCCTATTGACCGCTGTGCTGAGATCATGCTGAAAACAACAATTGATTATTTGCGCGGTGATACAGGTTTGAATAAAGTGGTCTTCTGTCTGTTTGGTCTGGACAGTTTTGCTGTTTTCCAAAAAGAGTTGGCAAGGCAGTTACCAGAGGAGGCCCGGTAAAAAAGATGAATGATGTGAACATTTATAAAGATATCGGCAGCCTCTTGGCATCTTCAAAAAACACGGTAGTTGTAACAGGTGCGGGGATCAGTACTGAAGCAGGGATCCCTGATTTTCGCGGGGAGAAGGGTATCTACCGCACCCTGGGTGAGGACAAAGTGATGAATTTGATCAATGTAGATGCCTTTCGAAGAAGAACTGAGGAATTTTATAAGTTTTACCGGAATTACTTTATGCTGCCCAAAGTTAAACCCAGCCGTGCCCATTACCTGCTTGCCGAAATGGAAAAGAAGGGTATTATCAAAGCAATTGTTACACAGAATATTGACAACCTTCACCAGAAGGCCGGTTCAAAACGTGTCATAGCAGTTCACGGAAATGCGGATAATTTTATTTGCACAAAAATAGGCTGCCCTACAATGGTTGATGGTGATTATGTGCGCAGCGTTTCAGATCTGGTACCAAAATGTCCTCAATGTGGGAGCATCTTAAAACCCGATGTTGTCCTCTTCGGGGAACCGATACAAAACCACCGCCTGGCCAGAGATACTATTCTCAATGCTCAGCTGTTAGTTGTCATCGGGTCATCCTTGACCGTTTATCCGCTGGCGGGTTTTGTAGGTGAATACTGTGCTTCCAGTGAAAAATTTATTATTATCAATAAAGGCCCGACAGCACTGGACCATAAAGCAACAGTAAAACTGGATACGGACAATACGGGTAAAGCCCTTGAGGAA
Source organism: Syntrophaceticus sp. (assembly GCA_012842275.1). GTDB lineage: Bacteria > Bacillota > DSM-12270 > Thermacetogeniales > Thermacetogeniaceae > DTU068. The sequence goes on from DUSK01000100.1 coordinate 3,539, forward strand.
ATATTAAAATATATTGAATAAGTGAATTATAATCTGGAGGTATATAAAAATGAGATCCACGGTCGATTGTGTGCCTTGTTATATAAAACAGGTTATTTCAACACTGCGTACAGCAGGGGTTAAAGAAGAAGAACAATACCCGATCATTAATGCATTATACCCGACTATTGCCCAACTGGATCCCTTAAAAACACCTGCTGAAAATTCCTCCATTGTTCTCTTTGAAACCTATCGCTTGATAGGAAAAGATGACCCCTACAGGGAAGCAAAAGAGGCTTCAAACAAATTGGCACGTACTTTTTACCCTGCAATGGAACGGATAGTTTCATATAGTGAGGACCCGCTTTTGACTGCATTAAAAACATCAGTTGCCGGGAATGTTATAGATATGGGGATCAATCCTAACTTTGATATAGGTGCCAGCATCAGCCAGGAGTTGCAGCGGGGTTTCAAGCGCGATGATTTTGAAACTTTTCAAGAGATGTTAAAGGAGGGTGGTCCCCTGGTTTTGATCGGGGACAACAGCGGAGAAATTGTTTTCGACTATTTGTTACTTTCCCTATTAAAGGATAGTACAGAAGAGCTTTATTATGTTGTTAAGGGCGGTCCGATACTAAATGATGCGACAATGGATGATGTAGAAGAGGTAGGTATTTCTTTATTAGCGAGAGCAATAACTACCGGAAATAATTACCTGGGTGTGATCCCTGAAAAATGCAGTCAAGATCTCTGTTCAGCGATAGAAGCAGCCAGTGTAGTTTTGGCCAAAGGCCAGGCAAATTATGAAACCCTGGAGGGAACAGCTTTAGCTGGTGACAAAACCTTTTTCCTCTTGCAGGCCAAATGCCCGGTAATAGCAGAAAACCTCGGTGTGGAGCTGGGTGATTCTGTATTTGTACGCAACAAAACCAATTAACCCTTGATGGCTTTAATCAAAACTTTGCGCCGGCGGGGTCCATCAAATTCACAAAGGAAAACACCCTGCCAAGTGCCCAGCCGCAGTTGCGTATTTTCTATGATAAGATGGGCAGATGATCCCACAAGCACAGTCTTGATATGAGCATGGGAGTTCCCCTCTAGGTGACGGTAAGTGCCGCTAACAGGCACCAGTTTATTCAGTGTTTCCATTATGTCCTGGGCAACTGTTGGGTCAGCATGTTCGTTGATCATCAGTCCGCAAGTAGTGTGGGGAGAATATATACAGCAGATCCCTTCAGCAATATTGTGTTCTTTCAACGCTTTGTTAATTTGTGGAGTGATGTCCAGCATTTCCATTTGTTTTGAGGTTTTGATTTCCAGTTCAATGATCTTCATTGATATCAACTCCTCCGGATTTATACTTTAATATAGTCAATTTAAAAAATAAAGTAAAGAAGAAAAGAGCAGAGAGGTGTTTAGCAGTGAAATGGTACACTGAATATCACTGGTTTCATACCAGACAGAAAAGGGAATTTATCAATATCACAGATCTAGTGGTTAAGGCTGTAAAGAATGCCGGGATCAAGGAGGGTATGGCCTTAGTCAGTGCCATGCATATTACGGCAGGAGTGTTTGTTAATGACGAAGAAGAGGGGATTAAACAGGATATGATGGAATGGGCGGAAAAACTTGCCCCATACCGAGAGGACTACAGGCATCACCGTACAGGTGAAACAAATGGAGATGCCCACCTCAAGAATATTTTGTTTCATCATCAAGTGATGGTTCCTGTAACAGATGGCAAACTGGATCTTGGCCCCTGGCAGCAGATTTTTTATGCTGAGTTCGATGGCCAAAGGCGTAAACGGATGATTATCAAGGTTTTCGGAGAATAGCAAACCCGTTGGTGAGCTAATGTTTTAAGAAGGTGAAAAAATGCATATTCAGGGAGAACCACCGGATCCTCAGGGGATAGCAGGGATTACTGGTTCGGGAAGATCGGTCATCTGTCCCTTATGTGAAACAATATGGCAGTTGAATATAGTATTAACCACATTCAACCCTGAAGAACAGGAGCGTTTTTGGGCAGGGAAGGGCTGTCCGGACTGCCGGTATTTATGGAAAGATTGAATTTACTCTTCATCATTATTAACCTGGCTATGGAAGATATTCTCCGGGGTTAGTGTTTCATTATCCTGTTTGACCTGGCTGATCACATCAGTGACACCGCGGGCTTTAGATGCTGCATTGACAGCTCTTTCTATTTCAGATCTATTTTCAGCGCGCCCTGCTAGTATTACTTTTCCCCGATGGACGCTTTTTACTCCGATTTTATTGGGATTTCCTTCAGGATCACCTTCCAGTTCTTCCTGTACCTCCTGAATTATATCCTGGTCAGTGATAGCGCCATCAGTGCTGACCGAAATAGCATTGGCAACCCTTTTTACTCCTGGCACCTGTTGTACGAGATCTTCTGCCCACTTTTTTTCCCTAAGTGTATCAACAATCCCTTGGAGTTGGACCTCTCCGTTTACCACATCGCAATTAAGACCATAACTGCCTAAATTTCTATCGTTCTTTAGCAAGGTACTTATCTGCATCTTTAATTCCTCATCGGAATTCTGTATGGTCACTAGGCATCCTCCTTCTGAAACCAATCCTGATCATTTTTTATTATTTCCTGCAGATCTATTAATCATTCTAGTACATATGCTTTCATTAACATCAATCTGGCAAGTTCCCCTGATAAGGTAAGATAGTTTTTAATCGTCGATTTTCTAATGACCTATGTTTAAAAAATAGCCAAAGGGACATAATAAGTAATACTATCCAGAAGATGACAAATAGTGAAAAATTCATCTGGCTCACTCCCTGTAATATGATAACCGGGATCTCTTACTTTAATGCAGATATATTGTTAAATAACTCCATAAATAAAAAAATAATATACTTTGCTAAATTAATGTATATATATTGTAATTGTGGAATACTATGTATTGGCGCATAATATAGTACTATAGAAAGGAGCAGTTTAAACGGAGTGAAAGATGGCTGTAGGAAAGAAAAGACCGAGAAAAATTTATATGCCCGGTGACCTGGGCGATGCAGCGACCAGAAGAAATTATCGGAAATCAGGACCTGTTATTATTTATAAACAGATGGAGGCGTCTAAAGAAATGGGTGAAACAATTTCTTTGTCTGAAATTTTACAAATGCCTGATACAAGGGCAAGAGAAGTGATGTTGGAACTGAGTAATATGAGCGATCAAAAACTGGCTGAACAGTGGAATGTACAGACCAGTTTTGTGAGAAAGCTCAGGCGAATTTTGGGTATACATAAGGATCACAGCGGTGAAGTGGTAGCCACAACAGATATATTAAGTGATAAATGGCCGCCAACATACAGACCGCGCAAGAGAACAGTAGAACTACAGAAAACCATGCGTGTGATCGATGAAGAAGGGGATTCTGCCGCAACACTATCTATCCCTCAGAAAAACAGGGGTTTCAATTTCAGTTTAGAAGGGGTCTTCCCTGCGGCTGAGGTGGAAAAGAGGTTGGAGTCGCTGGCGGTGATGGCTGCTTGTTCCTGCAGCAATAAATTATCCATAAAGATCAACATTGAGGAGATTATCGCATCTGAAGAAGAAAGTTCTGTTCTATAAGAAAAAACTATGGAAAGAGTTTTAGTTGATAAAAAAGCCGGTTTTTTATGAACTGGCTTTTTTATCATATGATTTACTTAATATTACTTACCTGTACCTATGAACAACAAAAAGGACAGGAGGGAGATGCTCCTGATTAAGGATATCTATGCTAAAAACCCTGTATTTTTTCGAGTTGATATTTGACATAAAATCTTTGACAGAATTGTATTCTTCAATTGCTCCCGGATGCCCCCGATAACTCACCACAGTGATGATCCCGTTTGCCGTTAGAAGCGGTAAAGCCGCTTTAAGTGCTTGGAGCGTTGTTTCCGGTTTTGTGGTAAGGGTGTGATCACCTCCGGGTAGATATCCTAAATTGAACATAACTGCCTTAACCGTATTGTTTGAGAGATATGTATCCAAATGGCTGTGGCTGTCGTGGAATAGGTATACTCTGTCCAGCAGACCTGCTTCCATTAAAAGCTTTTTAGTATTATCAAGTGCAGATTGTTGGATATCAAAACCGTAAACTTTTCCTTCTGGCCCTACACATTCTGCTAAAAATAGTGTATCAAAGCCATTACCCACAGTGGCATCAACACAAATATCCCCCTCTGATACCTGCTGTTTCACAAACCATTTAGCCCAGGTAACGAGCCTCTGAGGTAAGATCTCTATTTTTTCTTTGTTCTTCATATCTCCCACCTTCTTTCATCAATTATAACCTAAAATAGGTGTAATTTAAGTGCAATTTATTATTGACAGTTTAGCCATAATCTGATAAAAACTTATGAGAGAAGTAATAAGCAGGATATTACTTAACTACAGCGAATATAATGTATAAGGTATAATCGAATAATCGGTAGGAGAGGGTGATAGGACGGTAGAATGGAAGGATGGCAGCTCTTATTTTTTTGCCTGAGAGCTGTCACAAAGCTATTCTCACGAAGTTTTTTTGTAGAGTAGGACGGAAGGAGTGACCCTTTATGCCCATCACAGAAATGCTTACCCGCAATGCCGAAAAATTCCCTGATGAGGTCAGTTTAATAGAACGAGAACCGGAAGTAGGTTTGCGTAGAGAGATAACTTGGTTGGAGTTTGAGCAGAAGGCCAACCAATTTGCCAATGGATTGTTAGAGCGCGGCATCAAACAGGGGGACCGTGTTGCCCTTTTGATGATGAATTGTCTTGAATGGCTGCCTATTTATTTTGGGATATTGAAGACCGGGGCGCTGGCTGTACCATTAAATTTCCGCTACACAGCAGATGAAATCAAAAAGTGTGTTGAAACAGCGGGAGCAAAAATACTTATTTATGGCCCTGAATTTATAGAAAGAATAAATGATATCAAAGATGACCTCAGCTGTGTGGAATCCTTTATCTTTGTGGGTGAAAACTGCCCAGACCATTGTGAAAATTATGAGGACATTCTAGCTGCATCTCCGTCAGCTGACCCAAAGATCAAAATCCACGATACTGATGATGCAGCCCTTTACTTTACATCAGGAACCACCGGTATACCCAAACCGATTCTTCTGACCCATGCCAACCTGGTATCAGCATGTATCACAGAGCAAAACCATCACAAGCAGTGCCATGAAGATTGCTTTCTGTGCATTCCCCCACTGTACCATACCGGGGCTAAGATGCACTGGTTCGGCAGTCTGATCGTCGGTGGGAAGGCTGTGCTGCTGCGTGGAGTAAAGCCCAACTGGATACTGGAAGCTGTTTCTGAAGAAAAGGTAACAATTGTTTGGCTTCTTGTGCCCTGGGCTCAGGATATACTTGACGCCATAGAAAGCAAAGAAGTTAATTTAAATGATTACAATTTAGAACAGTGGCGTTTAATGCATATCGGAGCGCAACCTGTCCCTCCCAGCCTGATTATCAGGTGGAAAAAATATTTCCCCAAGCATTTGTATGATACCAATTACGGTTTAAGCGAGTCCACAGGGCCTGGTTGCGTGCACCTTGGCATTGAAAATATTCATAAAGTAGGGGCTATTGGTAAGCCAGGTTTCAATTGGGAAATAAAGATTGTTGATGACCAGGGTAAACCGGTTCCCAGAGGAAAGGTTGGAGAGCTGATCGTCAAGGGGCCCGGTGTGATGAAATGCTATTACAATAACCCAGAAGCCACTGCAAAGGTGCTGAAGGATGGCTGGTTGTTTACCGGAGATATGGCGAGACAGGATGAGGATGGTTTTATTTACCTTGTGGACCGCAAGAAAGATATTGTGATCATGGGTGGGGAGAATATTTTCCCAGTAGAAATTGAGGATTACCTGCGGGCACATAAAGATATCAAAGATGCGGCTGTAATTGGTATGCCGGACCGCCGCTTAGGTGAAATACCTATTGCCGTTGTAGAGGTCAAAGCTGGGAGCAACTTGACAGAAGAAATGATAATCGAGTATTGTGAGGGTTTGCCCAGATATAAAAGGCCCCGCAAAATCATCTTTGATAAAGTTCCACGAAATCCAACCGGCAAGATAGAAAAGCCAAAACTGCGGGAACGGTACTGTAGCGACAAGATCGCTCAGGTTGTTTAGCTAACAAAAAAGAGTAAGCATTAATCAAAAGAAGCCCCAAGTCTGGGTTTCTTTTTTATGCAATTGATAAATTAATCCTATGTATGGAAAAAACCAGGAAGTTCTGTATCCCTGGTTTTTTCTGTTTATTGTCATCTATGCTGCTAGGAATCAGACGATCAAATAAGAGATTACAATCTTAAGAAATTCTTAAGAATTAAGATAAGGTTTCCTTAAAACTTTGTTTTTATAATGGAGCATGAAACAACTCTTTGAGAGATAGGTGGTCAAGCAGTGCGGAATAAAAACACAAAAGCTAAAAAACCGATACCGGCTGTACTGGTCATGATTGTTGTGATCATTATGATCGCACTTTTTCATTGCCCTGATCTTCAGTTCATCGTTGAAAATACTTGGCAGCAAAAGAGTTTATCTGCTGAAATGAAAAAGGTCACTTTTAGTAAGAATATTTTAAAATATGTATCTGTGTTATAAGGATACCGGCGTTCTCATGGATGAGTCCATAGTTGATAATTATGCGGCTGTTACATAATAACAGGACGAATTACATAACTTCTGTCTGATCTTGTGGGTTTGTGCTGCTATATTGAAGGAATTCCTGTATTTAGCTTCGTATTAAGCATAATAGGGGCAACATAACTCTATAAGGAGAAAAAAATGCCGAAAGAAAACATTTTAATCATTGAAGATGAAAAAGAGATAGCGGATCTCATCGAAATTTATCTGGTTAATGAGGGTTATGAGGTTTATAAAGCCTATAACGGGGAAGAAGGGCTGAAGGTTTTAGCAAAGAGGGTAAATATATAGATCTGGAACTGACCAAAGATAGTAAATGGGCTGTTGCCCGGGTGGCAAATTACGGGGAACCTATCCCTGAGGGGGACCTGCACCATGCCTATAATGACCCTGACAGAATTGTTTTCGAGCTATCTTTACAATTGAGTCAGCCTATTTGAGTGTGCCTTTATAATCATCTTTGGTCCCATTTTTGCCATAATTAAAAGGATTATTTGCAGGAATAATGTCGAACAATTGAGAATGAGAATGTAAAGGTAAACTTTAGAGGTGCATATTATGAACAGAACCCTGGGGTTTGTTGTTCTTGTTGTAACCTTTATGATACTGCTCTCTCTCAGTTTGGACCAACCTTATATAACAGATACCATACCGGATACTGATATTATTGCAGAAGTAGATGATCAGACCGGGAATGCCATTGAACAAGAAGAAACTACTCAGCAGGATGATGAAACACAATCTACAGACAATATAGATAAAGATAATGATCCCAATTCTGAGAACAAAAACAATAATATACGTGCTGGTTCATCAAAAATTTATAAGATTTTGGGCGAATCGGGCAATTTAACAACTGAGCAGAGGGACAGCGTAAAAAAGTGGAGAAGTGAGATTATTAAGTATGCTGAAGAAGACCCCAGTCAAATATTTGTTAACGGTTTCACCAGCGAAAAAATGATCTGTTTGACCTTTAATGATGGGCCTGATGACCAGGTCACACCGCAGATACTTGATATTTTGAATAAGCACCATGTTAAAGCCAGTTTTTTCTTCACAGGAAGTAAATTAGAGCAAAACCCCGAGCTTGTGAAAAGGGCCTACCATGATGGACACCTGGTATTAGGTCATGGCTGGAGTCAACAGCAGCAAATATCATTAAGCCAGCAAGAAATCAGAAAAGAAATTCAAATGACAGAAGATAAAATATATGAGTTGATCGGAGAAAGACCATCACTGTTCAGGCCACCGGCTGGATACATAGATAAAAATACTGCCTCTATTATCAAGAATAAAGGATACAAGATAGTGTTATGGTCAATTGATACAATGGATTGGACACAAACTGACAAAATCAGTATTGTTAAAAACGTTACTGAGAACATCAGGCCGGGAGATATTATACTTATGCATTGTGATAGTACTAATACAGAAACAGTAAAAGCCCTGCCTGAGATAATTACCAAGCTGCGGCAAAAAGGATACCAGTTTGTTGATCTGGGGGAAATGCTTCAGATTAATCCGTATAGATAATGTTTTATGTACACATAACAAGTCTTTATTTGTTCTTTGTGTTAATGGTTAATAAAGTATTATTCAGCTTTTTATTATTATATTAAACAAAAAAGCCATAACTATAAGTTATGGCTTTTTATATAGTAATATTTTTTTATAAGTGACAACTTCATTATATTTCGGGGTTGTCGGTTGAAGTTGGATGATTTATAATAGTACCTGGTTGTGCCACAAATACTAAATAATTAAGTGAAGGTGTTTTCTAAAAATTATTTTACTACAATTTCATCACAGTTAGTAAACAACAGGTAATCTAATACAAAAGCTAGTTGTATTGATTTAGTTCATAATCCTCACACGGCAGTGATCCTGCTATCCCCATTATTTAGAACATTCTTTAAACTGGTTCCAGATCGGTGCTGCAACTTAAAACTGCTGTTTTGTTGTGGGGCGCCGGGGTATTGCATTTTGAGAGTTGCTGAAAGAGGGGGGATATACAGGAAAAGTTATTAACGAGATTGACGAGACGGTAAAAATAATCAATTAGGAGGTCACTGGAGATGAAAAAATTTTCAGTTATAACTGTTTTATTGTTAGGTCTAATGATCTGTTTAATGGGGTGTGGTAATGACACCAGTTCAACTGATGCGGAACTAAGCACCCTAGAAAAAATTAAGAGGCAAGGGTATGTGACTGTTGGTTTTGCAAATGAAGCACCTTATGCATATACCACTCCTGATGGTAAACTTACAGGACTGAATGTAGAAATAGCACGAGAAGTGTTCAAAAACATGGGCATACCCGAGATGGAAGGAGTACTAACAGAATTTGGCTCTCTTATTCCAGGTCTTAAAGCAGGCCGTTTTGATGTTATCACAGCCGGTATGTATATAACACCTGAACGAGCAAAAGAGGTTGATTTTGCAGATCCGGAGTACCAAGTTGGTGGAGCATTAGCAGTGAAAGCAGGTAATCCACTTAATCTGCATAGTTATGAAGATATTGCTGCAAACCCGGATGTTAAAGTGGCTACTATGGCAGGTGGCCAGGAATACGACTGGCTACTGGCAGCAGGTGTATCTAAAGACCAAATTGAAACAGTTCCTGATCAACCTTCAGTAATTTCTGCACTACAAGCAGGTAGGGTTGATTGTGGTACCATGACTGGCCCTGCTATGGATACTTTAATTGAAAATGCAAATGACCCGAGCATCGAAAGAGTTAAGGATTTTAGGATATCAGTAATTGATGGTAAAAAACAAGCGGCATATGGTTCATCAGCTTTTAGAAAAGAAGATGATGATTTACGTGAGGCATATAATGATGAAATGAAGAAATTGAAAGAGTCAGGCAGAGTAGCCGAAATTCTTAAGGAGTTTGGTTTTACTGAATCAGAATTTGCTGGTCCTGAAGTGACCTTTGAAGATGCATTGAACATTTGGTAATAACCATAAGAAAACCCGGAGGCATTCTGTAACAAAGTGCTACGGGAAAAAACAAGTGTTAGGTAAAGACAAGGAGAGGGGGTTAATATAATTCATACCCTAGAATTGGTGCCTTTTCTGCTAAAAGGAGTTGTTGTAACAATTGAACTAACCATAATGGCAGCAGTTTTAGCTTTCATTATGGCATTTATAGCGGGATTTGCCAGATTATCTAAATTTGCGATTGTTCGTGGAATAACTCAGGTATATGTAGAAATTTTTCGTGGTACTTCACTTTTAGTCCAGTTGTTTTGGGTATATTTTGTGCTCCCGTTTTTCGGAATAGAATTATCTGCAATGATGACAGGGGTACTTGTTTTGGGTCTAAACTATGGTGCATATGCATCAGAAGTAATACGCAGTTCTATCCTTGCCATCCCAAAAGGTCAAACTGAGGCAGGTATTGCCCTTAATATGTCTCCCAGTTTAATTATGAAAAGGATTATCCTGCCGCAGGCACTGCTAATTATGCTGCCTCCGTTGGGTAATTACCTGATAGAACTGATAAAGAGTACTGCGTTGGTTTTGCTGATTACTCTCCATGATTTAATGTTTTGTGGAACGATGATCAATAATGTAACAATGCGAACGACCGAAATCTACAGCCTGGTACTGATCATATATTTTTTATTGGCCTACCCGCTTACATTGGCAATAAGGAGACTGGAAAAAAGATTATCTGCGGGGAGGTTATAAATAATGTGGGATTGGGAATTCACAATTTCGATTTTACCACTGCTGTTGGAAGGACTTAAAATAACACTGATCGCTACTTTTTTAGCCTTTGGTTTTGCTGTGGTGATAGGGTTCCTGCTAGCTATAGCCAGGCGTTCATCAGTAAAGATTTTGTCATTACCTGTTAAAGCTTTTATTGAATTTGTCAGAAGTACACCACTTCTGGCGCAATTGTTTTTTATTTTCTATGTGTTTCCTAAATTCGGGTTGGTTTTAACACCACTCGTCGCAGGGGTATTAGGACTAGGTTTGCATTACAGCACTTACCTGTCTGAGGTTTATCGATCCGGTATTGACAGCATACCACGCGGGCAGTGGGAGGCCGCAAAGGCATTAAACTTTTCCAAAGCACGCACCTGGATCAGTATTATTATCCCACAGGCAGTACCACCGATTATTCCGGTAATGGGAAATTACCTCATAGGTATGTTTAAGGATACTCCGGTACTATCTGCCATTACTCTAGTGGAATTACTGCAAACCGCTAAAATCATTGGTGCTCAATCATTCAGATACCTTGAGCCTATAACAATGGTAGGGGTTATCTTCCTTATTCTCAGTTATGTTTCTTCACTGGGAGTGCAATGGCTTGAACTTCGTTTAAATCAACGATAAGGATTTTCCTGCTAGGTATACAATTAGTATTTGTTGAGAGGAGGGAAATGATGTCAGAGATTGTAACAGAAACTAGCAACAATGGCATCCAGAATTCTGAACCAATAGTGCGATATCAAAAAGTAAGTAAATCTTTTGGTGATATAGAGGTTATTAAGGAGCTTGATTTAGATGTAGCTCCTGCAGAAAAAATAGGGATAATTGGGCCCAGTGGCTCAGGTAAGACTACTTTAATTCGCATGCTGATGACACTGGAGAAGCCTACTTCCGGAACTATAGAAGTGGACGGGGAACTATTGTGGCATAAAAGAGTCAATGGTAACCTAGTGCCTGCTGATGAAAAACACCTACGCAGGGTACGTAGCAAAGTGGGGATGATATTTCAGCAGTTCAATCTTTTTCCTCATATGACAGTGCTGCGTAATGTAACAGAAGCTCCGATTCATGTCCTTGGCCTTTCTAGGGAAGAAGCTGAAGAACGTGCCATCACAATGTTAGAAAAGGTGGGACTAAAGGATAAACTGGATCATTACCCAAGGCAATTATCAGGTGGACAACAGCAGAGAGTTGCCATTGCTAGAGCCTTAGTCATGAATCCCAAAATAATGCTGTTTGATGAAGTAACTTCAGCATTGGATCCAGAATTGGTTGAAGAAGTATTGGCGGTTATCAAAGAAATTGCGCTAGAAGGAAATATGACTATGTTGTTGGTTACCCATGAGATGCAGTTCGCTCGTGAAATTGCTGACAGAATCGTGTTTATTAGTGATGGGCGTATTATCGAACAGGGCCCACCTGAGGAGATATTCGAAAATCCCAAACATGAAAGAACCCGAAATTTTCTACGCCGTTTTAATAAGAATAACTAGAGAAAAACGCAAGCCTCCCAAAGGGAGGCTTTTTATAAAGAAGTATGCTTTCTTGGAAAAGGGTTAGGTTAAGGCACTGATTAAGTGCCTTCGAAAAAATCAACCAGCATGTTTTTCATTTTATTATAATCTTCAATAACAATTCTGTCGCCCTGTAGATAGGCGATTTCAGGTCTTCTGGGTAGATCACCTGTTTCTTTAGGCGCACAGCCGATATACTGCGCTATGCGTAATTGGGTTGGATTCAGGTTAAGGGCTATAATATACGCTTTTTTATTTCCTGCGCTGCCGGCGTGAACCATACCACCGAGATTGCCCCAGACGATCACATTTCCCTCAGCAATCACTTCTGCTCCTGGGTGTACATCACCGATGAGAACGATACTGCCCGAGTGGGAAAGTGTTTGTCCTGACCTGATGGTTCGTTTAACCATTATTGCATCACTATGGACTTTCTCGTAGGTTGGTATCAACAGGTTTTTAGATTCCCTGGCTTTATGGCCATTGGAGCCATTTAAAATAATATCTTTAATTTTAATATTTTTGGTCGATAATATTTCTTCTAAAGAATCCAGTTCAGCAGGGGTAAGAGCAGCCCTTTGACCAATATCGATATTGACTACCGCTCCCTTAAAAAAGTTCAGCTGAGACAGTTTGGACTTCAAATGGTCTAGCAATTTTTGAAAATCCGGTTCTCTGTCATTAAGGATTAAGGTAACTCCATCACGATATCCTTTGAAGGTTATTAATTCGTCCATCAATTTTCATCCTTATTTTATTATCTTGGGCTACTATTACATAATACGACAATGATTTCTAAAAACCTTTCTTTTTATATCCAAAATTGATAAGTACTGAAATTATTCCAATTAAGCTCTCTGATATTTTTACATAGGTATTGTAAAACCTTTGCCAGATACCTCCGCGGTATCTGAGATAAACATGAATGCGTTGGGGTCCAAATTCAGTACTATTTCTTTCAACTTGGGTATCTCATAGTTGTTCACTACGCAGTTGATAACCATTTTGTGTGCTCCGGTATAGCCGCCTTTCCCTTCTAAAAGGGTAACACCCCTATGAAGTTTTTCCATGATTTCTGCTGCTATTTCATGATTTTTATCAGATATAACTGTAACTGTTTTATAATCACTTAATCCCTTGATAACCTTATCAGTCACAGCTCCCAACACCCACATGCTGACAATAGTATAAAGGGCGATCTTCAGCTCAAAGAGAAATAAAGACAAGAGAATAACAAAAACATTAAAATAAAAGAAACAGGCCCCAATTGAGATATTCCATTTTTTCTTGACTATCATGGCTATAATATCAGAACCTCCTAATGAGGCCCCGGACCTTAAAATAATACCACCGCCTATACCGCTGATAACTCCTGAAAAAACCGCAGCCAGGAAGAGATCCAGTTCAGGAACATGTAAATAGGGTTCTGTAAGCGGCAGAGCAGCTGTCAGAATCAGTGTTCCAATGAGACTATACAGAATAAAACTTAGGTTTAATTCCCTTAAACCAAGGATAAACACTGGGATATTTAAGATTAAGATACCGATTGGCAGCGGTATATTGAACAGATACTTACCAATGAGCGCGATACCGGAAAGCCCGCCGGACAATAATCCGTAGGGTACAACCAGTACATTATATGCTACTGCCATAAGTACTGAGCCGATAATAATGGGGAATATCTTTTTTATGAACTGCCATATGCTTTTAAATATTTTGCTTGGATTGATTTTAATTTTTGTTGACACTGTTTCTCCTCTCCTAGCTCAAAGATGCATCATATTATACCCCATTAAAGAATAGTGTCAATGAAATTTATTCTTTTTTGGGGGGACGGGGTCCGAAATACTGATAATACTGGCATTCGATTCTGCCGTTGTAGAGCTTGCGCCTGCGGTCAGCTCTCCGCCCGAATAGCCTTTCAAAATCCCGGTGAGAAGTAAGTATATAGAAGGACCAGGTATCCAGAGCTTTAAAAACCCGGCCCATCAAGCGGTAAAGATTTTCCACTTTATTGTTATCCTCCAGGCGCTCCCCATAAGGCGGATTGCAGATCAAACACCCGTATTTTTTCTTGGTACGCAGATCAGCCACATCCATCTGCTGAAAGGAGATATGGTCGCTGACACCAGCTAATTTGGCATGGTAGCGGGCAATACTCAAAACTTTGTTATCTATATCTGTTCCCCTGATCTTTAATTTAATGTCACGCCGGATCAGATCCTCAGCTTCCTCCCGGGCCTCATCCCACAAACGCTTTTGGATATTGGGCCAGCTCTCTGCAGCAAACCCTCTATTAAGACCTGGTGCAGCATTAATTCCGATCAAAGCGGCTTCTATAGGTATTGTTCCCGAACCGCAGAAGAGATCCAGCAGTATCCGATCAGGATTCCAGTAACTGAGATTGATCATGGCAGCAGCCAGTGTTTCCTTTAAAGGAGCAGCTGTGCTGAGTTTGCGGTAACCGCGCTTATGAAGACCGGCACCACTGGTATCAATGGTCAATGTAGCCACATCTTTGAGCAGTGAAACTTCTATGGTATAGCGGGGGCCTGTTTCTTCAAACCAATTCCTGTGGTACCTTTTTTTCATACTTTCCACAATCGCTTTTTTGACTATAGCCTGGCAGTCAGAAACGCTGAAGAGTTTTGATTTAACTGTTTTTCCCTCAACAGGGAAGCTGGCGTTTTCAGGCAGCCAGTCAGGCCATGGCAGGGCCCTGGTTTTCTCGAATAGTTCATCAAAGGTCAGTGCGGTAAACTCACCAACGCGGATAAGAACCCGGTCCGCGCAACGCAGCCAGAGATTAGAACGGCAGATGGCCCTCTCATCAGCCTGAAAGATCACCCTGGCGTTTTCCACATTAGTTTCATATCCGAGATCCCGGACCTCCCGGGCTACCACAGCCTCCAATCCAAATGTTGCTGTAGCTATAAGATCGATTTTTGTCATGATCACCACACCCGGTTCCTATTATGGCAAAGGATCAATTGTTTATGCAATACAATAGCGGCAATTATTGCCCTGGGGCAATCATAAAATGTATATGAGTGCAGAATAACACTATGTCGTTTAATCTTGTATATATGCTAAACTGCAGGAAAAATAGCGAGCATTATCTAATAAAATTATTGTGCATCTATAGGAGGGGTAAATATGTGGGATTTTGTTGCTGTGATCAGTTTCCTGGCCTTCATTATTGCAATTATCGGAACAGTAGTGACTGCTATTAAACGTAGAGCCTTCTGGAAAAAGTGGTTGGCTGCTGCAGGTGTAGCTCTTGTACTATTTATTGTAGGTGCAGTTAACGCTCCTCCCAGTGATAACATACAGCCGCCTCAAACTCAAACTGTGGCAGAAGGGCAGGAGGAAAGCACAGATATAACAAGCAAAAGTAATAACAATCCATCTGAACAAAGCCTTTCATCAGAAGCAGCAGGTAATGAAAAAGTTGCTCAACAAGCCACATCTGGCCAGTTAAAGGCTCATTTTTTGGATGTTGGCCAGGGTGATTCTATTCTGATCCAGTTTCCCAATGGACAGACCATGCTTATTGATGCAGGAAGCAGTGAGGTTGGGGGGTATGTTATTTCCTATTTGAAAAAACAGGGTATTAATAAAATCAATTACTTGGTGGCTACCCATCCCCATGCAGACCACATAGGTGGTATGGCAGCTGTTGTTCAGACTCTGGCGGTTGAAAGGGTCTATATGCCTCGTGTCAGCCATACCACAAAAAGCTTTGAAAATTTATTAGAAACGATTAAAGCAAAAGGGTTAAAAATCAACAAGGCAGAGGCCGGAGTTTCTATCATTAATCAGGATGGCATCAAAGCAAGTTTCATAGCTCCCTGCGGTTCAGGTTATGATGGTCTTAACAACTATTCAGCAGTAGTTAGGATACAGTATGGGAGCACTGCTTTATTACTGACCGGTGATGCTGAATCTGTTTCTGAACAGGAGATGATTGCCAGCGGTGCAAACCTCAAAGCGGATGTGCTGAAAGTTGGCCACCACGGCAGCAAAAGTTCAACAACACAGGCGTTTCTATCCTCAGTTTCTCCCAAATATGCTGTTATTTCATGCGGTGCAGGCAACAGTTATGGGCACCCCCACCAGGAAATTTTGGATAGATTGAAAGAAGCCGGTGTGCAGACCTACAGAACAGATGCACAAGGAACAGTTATTATTACTTCTGATGGAAAAACCCTTACAATTAAGACACTGGGCAGCACAAATAAAACCAGAGCCCCTGATAACAACACCAAGAGCAGCACTGATACCAAAAGTAACACTACTGACACCAAGAGCAACACTAACACCAATAGCAATAACAATAAAACCGTCAGTTCTGAGCCGCCGGCAGCTGAGCCACCGGCTGACAGCGCTTATATTGGAAACAAGAATACAAAAAAATTTCACAGTCCGACCTGTTCTACACTTCCTGCTGAAAAGAATCGGGTTTATTTCCAAAGCAAGGATGAAGCTGCAGCAGCTGGTTATGTACCCTGTAAGAGATGTGATCCCTGAATTAACACCTATTGTTTCAGCTGTAATGTGAGGTTTTGTTTCTCTGAATATCAGACAGTATAGTGCCTGCATCAGGTAAGTGAATGGAGGTTTATAGTATGCCAAAAATTTATAAAAATCTGACCGAACTGATCGGTAAAACCCCGCTCCTAGAACTGTCAAACTATAACAAGAAAAATGCGCTGAAGGCAACACTTATTGCTAAACTTGAATATTTCAATCCTGCGGGAAGCGTGAAGGATAGAGTTGCAAAAGCCATGATCGATGATGCTGAGGCAAAAGGGCTTTTAAAGCCTGATTCAGTCATTATTGAACCAACCAGCGGTAACACAGGAATCGGGCTGGCATCTGTCGCTGCGGCACGGGGCTATCGCGTTATTCTTACCATGCCTGAAACAATGAGCATCGAACGCAGAAAGCTTTTAAAAGCATATGGTGCCGAGCTTGTGCTGACTGATGGTTCCCTGGGCATGAAGGGAGCAATTGCCAAAGCCGAGGAACTGGCCAAGGAGATCCCGAATTCTTTTGTCCCTGGTCAGTTTATCAACCCTGCAAATCCAGAAATACACAGATTGACAACAGGGCCCGAAATCTGGGAGGACACCGGTGGAAAAGTTGATATTTTTGTAAGCGGTGTTGGTACAGGAGGCACATTAACTGGGGTCGGCGAGTTTTTAATATCAAAGAATCCGAATGTGAAGATCATAGCAGTCGAACCCGCAGGTTCTCCGGTGCTTTCGAAAGGAACTGCTGGTTCCCACGGGATTCAGGGAATTGGTGCAGGGTTTATCCCGAAAGTTCTGAATACGAAAATCTATGACGAAGTCATTCCTGTTGAAGATGAAGATGCTTTGAAAGCTGGTAGAGAGCTCTCGAAAACAGAAGGACTCCTTGTTGGCATTTCTTCGGGTGCCGCTCTTTGGGCCGCCACAGAGCTTGCCAAAAGACCAGAAAATGCAGGAAAGATGATCATTGTACTACTGCCTGATACAGGCGAACGCTACCTGTCAACCCCTCTTTTTGCAGAGTAAAGGGGTTTACCACTTAATGGTATTGTAAATAAGAAATGACACAAGCAGGTAAATAAAGATAATATGAGAAATTTAATATATGTGGAGGTGATGCCTTGCGAAAAAAAGCCCTTTATTTTGTGCTCGGATTTCTTTGTTTTATCATTTCACAGCCTTTGTTGCGTTTTCCACTTTTAGAGAAGTTAAATCAAAACCCTGATTTTACACTTGCCTATATAGCTAATCCTTTACTCATTGGAATTTTAGTTGCTTTAACTGCAGGTATTTTTGAAGAGGGCTTCCGGTTTTTATTTAAGCTCTTTTTTATGAGGCCAGATAAGTGTGAGATCAGCCAGCCAATAATATTCGGGCTAGGACACGGAATATCGGAAGTATGTGTAATATTGCTTCCCGCCATTAACGTGCTTTTGATAACTGGCCAATTACCCATGGCTTTGATAGAACGAATATTAGCAGTAACCTTTCATGTGACAGTATCAGTTATGGTGTGGAACGGATTTCAAAGAAACAAGAAGGTACTGTATTTGCTGTTAGCTGTTTTTCTCCATGGGCTGCTGGATGCACTGATTCCCATCTTCTCATTTTTCAACATTTCGAATCTTATTTTATATGGTGTAATTCTAGCATTTGATATTCTCATGGTGCTCTATGCTTTCCATTCACGAAAATATTATCTCAGGGAGGGGACTTAATGAAAAAGCTTAAAATCAATTCTGTTTTTATTTTAGTGCTGTCAATGATCATCTGTTTGGGATTGTTAACCGGCTGCGCACAGGGCTTGTCCAGCGATTTTGATGAAGCTGAAGTCAAGTCAGCTGCTCAAGAAGTGATCACTATGATTAATGAGAACGATACTGAAGGCTTAAGAGAAATGTCTACTGCCCAAATGAAATCAGCCTTCACAGATGATGTATTAAATCAAATATATGAGGCAATTGCTGAAGCCGGTGCTTTTGAACAAGTGGAAGACATGAAGGTGGCTGGTGTAACTGAAAACGATACAGAGTACGCGGTTGTTGTTGCCAAAGCAAAGTATGAAAAGAGGTCCTTCACATATACCATCAGCTTTGACAAGGATATGAAACTGGCAGGTTTCTATTATAAGTAGAATTTGAGTATAAAATAGTCTGCAGTTGACTAGAATAGGCTTCCAACTGGGGAGCCTTATTCTGTTCTGTTCTGTTCTATTCTTTTCTGTCCTTTTTTCAATGATTGCTAATCTTCGATAGATAAACTATAATAACCATGTGTTCGGATAAACCACTTAAGGACATCGAGGTGGTTCTATTTTTTTGCTCAAAATGAGGGATGAAGCTTGTTCACTATAAAAACTCTTGCAAAAAAATACCTGTTTAGCGGAAAGAAATTTTACTCTCAATTGCTGGTTATTGCCTTACCTATTATCATCCAGAACTTTATATCCTCTTCTCTGAACATGGTTGATACTGTTATGATCGGGCGTTTGGGGGAAACTGAAATTGCAGCTGTTGGCTTAGCCAACCAGTTTTTCCTTTTATATAACCTTCTTATCATCGGCATCCACAGCGGCTGTTCAGTGTTTATTGCCCAGTTCTGGGGGAAAGGGGAAAGGGAAGGCATCCGTAAGGTCCTGTTGGTTGGGCTGCTGGCGTCTGTGATCATATCTCTGCTCTTTACTGTAATAGCGTTTTTTTATCCGGAAGGCATTGTCCATATCTTTACTCATGACCCGCAGGTTATCCGGGAAGGTGCCTATTATCTTAAAGTTGTGAGTATCAGTTATGTGTTTACTGCTGTTAGTTTTGGATTTGCTATGGCTTCCCGCAGCATCGGAAATACCCTGCTGCCCATGTTGGTCAGTGCGCTGGCCTTAGGCTGCAACACATTTCTTAATTATGTACTGATCTTCGGTAATTTTGGTGCACCACAGCTGGGGGTGGTGGGGGCAGCTCTAGCCACTGTTGCCGCCCGGATTTTAGAAATGCTGCTTTTCGTATCAATTATCTATTATAAAAATGAAGTTCTCAGAGTTCATTTAGTTGATTTGAGAGGAATCTCAAGAGCATATGTAGGCAGGATATTTAAAACTGTTCTGCCGGTAATATTAAATGATGGATGTTGGGCTCTGGCATTTATACTATATTCGGTGGCCTATGGAAGGCTTAGTACCCAGGCTTTTGCAGCTGTTCAGATCACCAATACCATTCAAAACCTCTTTTTGGTTGCAGTATTCGGAATAGCTAATGCAGCTTCAGTTATGGTGGGTCATAAGATCGGAGCAGGTAATAATGAGGATGGAGTCAATTACGCTTGGCGATTCTCTGCTCTTGCCTGGTTGGGTGGTCTTTTGATCGGGGGATTGATGGCAGTAGCTTCCCCTGCTGTTTTATCTCTTTTCAATATTTCAACAAATGTCTATCAGAGCGCGCTGCGCATTCAGTATATTACTTGCCTGGTGATGGCAATCCGTGTTTTCAATATTGTGCATATTGTGGGGGTTTTGCGGGGAGGGGGAGATGTTAACTTTGCTTTGATTGCTGAGGGCTTTACAATGTGGTGTATTGGTGTGCCACTGGCCTTTATAGGAGCGTTTGTCCTTCATCTATCTGTGGAATGGGTTGTAGCCCTGGTTATGGCTGAGGAAGTGGCAAAGTTTACTGCCATTATGTACAGGCTAGTATCAAAGCGGTGGATCAAAAATGTGGTTAATGAAATGACTGTGCAAAAAAAGGGCGTTGAGCAACCATGTATAGGTTGACAATAAATCAAAAGAAGAAATAAAACCCGAGGCGCAAGCCCCGGGTTTTATAGTATTGATCACTTGCAAAACGCAACAGCCGCTAACTTATATAGCACGACCTACATCGTTTCCTGCACGGATCGCCAACGCGATGTTAAAAGGCTCATTGCAGTCTCCGATTGCGTATTTTTCTTTCACCTTAGCACCCTCAAGCAAAGATTTGTTCGGCAGCAAGTCTGCAGAGTTGATGATTGAGTCTGCGGGGATGACGATCTCAACCCCTTGATCATTTACAATTGTAATCTGTTTGTCTCCGATCTCTTTAATCTTAGAACTCGGATAGACTTTTACACCCAGAGCATAGAGCGCTGTGGTCATAAAGCGGTGGGCGTGATGAGATTGTTGCTTGTCGAGTTCCTCGTTGGGGTTCGGTGTAACAATGGTGACCTTCTTCTTACGCACTGTCAGCCACAAAGCGCAATCGAAGGCTTGGGCGTTTGAGCCGTAGACCACGACATTTTCGCCGGTGTCCGCTCCCATGAATTGGTCATATTCGATAATCGGCACATTGCCACCGCTTTTCTCTACGTCCACCTCGCCAGGCAAACCGCCGACCGCAAGGATTAAGACATCAGGGTTTTCACTGTTAATAAACTCGGCGTCGACTTCCTTTTTCGTAACAACCTCCACACCGTTAATCTCCAACTGCC
>DUSK01000010.1 GCA_012842275.1 Syntrophaceticus sp.
CATTTGAAGATTTTTACTTTAAGGTCTGCAACCTGGATTACCGCAAGATGTCCCAGGCTATGGAACCATTGGTGGAACTGATCAATAAAACCGATAAAGTACGGATCACGGGACCTGGTACAGACCTGGAGTTTTCAATTAAGGGCCTGCCTGCTGTCAAATGCGATGGTAAGCGGAATATCCCAGATGGTGAGGTCTATACAGCCCCAGTTCGGGACTCAGTCAATGGCAAAATCACCTACAACACCCCTTCCCTGCACCAGGGCTTTACCTATGAAAATATTTCTCTGGAATTTAAGGATGGAAGGATTGTCCGGGCTGAAGCCAATGACAGCGATAGGATCAATAAGGTATTTGATATTGATCAAGGTGCCAGGTATGTAGGTGAATTTTCCTTTGGCCTCAATCCCTATATCACAAAACCCATCAAAGACACTCTTTTTGATGAAAAGATCTCCGGTTCTATACACTTTACACCTGGGAGCGCCTATGATGACTGCTTCAACGGGAATAGATCTGCACTACACTGGGATCTGGTCTTGATACAAACACCGGAATATGGCGGCGGTGAAATATATTTTGACGGTGTTTTGATCAGAAAAGATGGGCGGTTTGTGCTCCCAGAGCTAACCGGCTTAAACCCGGAAAATCTGGTATAAAACCCTAGCTCCCTACACAGATCATGCCTGTGCCACCATAGGCAGAAAAATGATCTCCCAATGTATATTTTTTTGAATAACGGTTATTTTATAAAAAGCCAACAAGAAGGAGGTCATTATATGTCTGCACTTGACAAAACAGCATTAGTCCTTGTCATCATCGGTGCTATTAATTGGCTGCTGGTGGGAGTGGCCAGATATGATCTGGTAGCCGCCTTATTTGGGGGAAGTGCCCAGCCTATCAGCAGGGTCATTTACACCATCATCGGTCTAGCAGGACTGTGGGCTATCAGCTTACTGCTTAGGTCTGGAGTTGAACAAAGGCATTAATCGCAAGATGAAACCTGCTACTTCTCCTGTCTAAATTCTATTCCCACGACTAAAGTGTTGTGGGATTCTGTTTTTTGGGGTGGGATTTCCTTTTTTATGTTTTCCTGGTTGTTGAAACTGGCCCCCTTTCAAAGAACTGTTTGATCTCGTCGACCCGTAGAATACCGGTTGCCTCCGTCGCTGCAAGGCTGGAAGCCTCAAATTAGCTAAAGCCCTTTGTTTTTGTTCTGCTGTCCATTTGGCCACTTCTTTCCACTTCAAAAAATTAAAGAGTCCAAAGGCTCGTGTTATACATAATTCTTATAGTAAATAAGAAAACTATTTCATGGATTTTTGATATTCCTTTGTTAATTCCTCCATCATAATCCAATAAACAACTATATTTATTAATGTTTTTAAATCCTCCAAATCTTTATCTCCCCATTTCCTTTCATAGTGGGTCTCATCGTTTGCAAGCCAAGTTGCTCTTTTGGCCATCTCTTTTATGTTTGGTGGCAATTCATAATCATTAATGCAGTTACCCAAAAATTTCCTTTTAATTGAGGCTTCCTCATCAGGATGCAAATAAATTAAATAGTCTTTTATTAAAAACTCTAATGCTTTTCGATAACCTGGACCACAAATATTTTTTAAACCTAGACTTTCTGCTTCAATAGCTTCTGAATATATTAAAACAAAATTTCCGGAGATTTCTTGAATTTTATCGCTTATCATTGCATGTTTTGGTTTTATCGAAGCACACCCAAGTTTTTTATGTTGATAAGTCTCTCTATCTACCTCATAATATAGAACAAAAAGTTCGCTACACTCACTTCTAGGACATTTATAAACTAAAGATATTATCACCTTAGAAAAGCTATCATCAAACCTCGTATTAACCATTAACAAAATTGGCTTTATTGAAAAATTACAGACAGGGCATTTATCCTGACCATATTCTTTTGTAATATATTCTACATCATTAAATTCCAGTTCATCGTATAGTTCCGAGTTAACTAGAAGTTCTTCCGGTGCATTATTAATAATATCATGACCTGTAGTCACTACCATTGTCACCCCTCTCCAAGATCACAGTTCGGCAAAAGGATAGTGTTTCCTGCCTAAAAAAAGCCCGCAGGCTCTTTAAATACTGTGTAATAGATATTGGGCAATCTCTCGAATATGTTCTGCGTAAGGGCGTCGCCAGTTAACATTTGCATCGTCACTATCTAAGCAAATCGTGCTCCCATCTTTCGTAAACACTTCAAGATTGACCTCATGGTCGTGATAGTTAGCAGAAGCCTTTAAAACCAGTTTTTGAATATCCATCAACCTAATCGTTTGCAATTCAACGCTTTCGACTCGCCCGATACTATCGAACACCGAGGTCCCAATAATAATGTGTCCGGAATTAATAAAAACAATGATCTGTCTTTGTGCGTCTTTTTTAGCATCTTCAAAAGGGGCCTTGAAGTAGTAAAACTTGATAATTTTGCTGCTCTCCGTTAAATCTTTGATGCCCAATACTCTCCAAATCTCTTCGTTAGTTTTTCTTAGCCATTCCTCATTTGAATCAACACAATGTTTCACCAAATAATCGTATTCCATACTATCACCTCCTTTTTATTCATATTCTGTAAAATGAAGTTATTTCCTGTTAGCCGACCGGGTTCAGACTTCAAAAAAGGAGTCGCTCCCTCGGACGGCTCCTTTAACAACTATTTCCATCTAACAAAAAGTTTATTTAGTTTTTTTCAGGATGAATTCTTCATTTCGTATCATTTTGAGCACTTATATTTCCATCTGTTCGTTCCTAGACAGTTTCTCTTTTGTATCCTGAATCGCTTTCGTATTTTATTATGCTTTCAACTACTCTTCTATCTATAAGATCTTCATTTCCTTTGTACATATAAACACCATAGTTATATGAATCAGTATCAATCAATATAAGGTATAAAGTCTGGTCCTTCTAATACATATAAAAAAATCTCTGGCTTTAAAGCTAGCCTTTACTTTAACAGCATGACCTAGGCCATAATTTCTTATTATTATTTTTGGTGCAAATCCTGGTTCAAGTTTTTCTATGCTTGGTTCAAGAAATGGTTTTGGTAATGAAAGTTTTATTTGTGAACTTATCCCTAACAGTGATAGTACGCCATCAATTAACGTTGATATAATCACAACACAATTCAAGGCACTTTCACCCTTTTCACTGTTTCATTCGGCAATAAGAAGGACTTTCCTACAAAAGAAAAAAGCCCTAAGGCTCCCATTATATTATCATCATCCTGTTATAGTTAATTTTCCATTATGTGAAACAATTTTCGGTAGTGATGGATCTTTTGGCTCTCTCTCGGGTATTTTATTCCCAGTTAAATCACTCAAGGTTTTATTCTGTAGGTATATTTTCAAATCTTCTATTAATGAAATTTGATCCGACAGTAAAGGCATTTTCTTCATTGTTTTTTTGATAATTTCTATGCGTTGTTCTTTGGGCGCTATTAATCCATTTAAATATTCATCAAAAACTTTTGTGAGTTCTTTCTGTCGCATTAGCAACGATATTCTAATATCGCGCGTTTCAGGAAAGAGTATCTCGTATTCTTCTAATATAATAACCCAATCATGAGATCGACTGTGCTGGAAAAATAGTTTAATTGATTCTCTAAATTTTTCTTGCCAATTAACAGCAAACACTGGCGTTTGAACTTTCGATATCATATCAGTTGTTATGATATTTGCTTGAACTTCACCAAGCCACTTTTGATACTCTATAAGGGATTTAGTTATTGCAATTCTTGCATCATTTGTTATCTGGTTAAGAAAAGATTTATTCTGAGCATCAAGATTTAATTTATATGTAAAAAACCAACCAGCAATCGTGATACTTAAAGCCATAATGGATAATATACTTTCCCAGCTCATAACATCACCCCCTGCTTAATTATTTGGCAAGGGTTGAGTTGAATCCTGCATAACTAAAAAAGCTACCCTTATAGACAGCTCACATCATATCACCTTATCACACTTTACGCTCTTTTTGCTCGTCAATCCTAAAGTAAAAAAGAAAGCTGCCCATAAAATGGACAACATCCTCAAGATACAACATAAACCATCTTAATTTTCCCCGTTGCATTACATGTGAGATTTTTAGCCGTTTGATAAAAATAAAAAAACCCCGCAACTCTTGCGGGACTTTATTTCTCCTGGAGCCCACAACCGGGATTGAACCGGTGACCTCCGCCTTACCAAGGCGACGCTCTACCTACTGAGCTATGTGGGCATGGTGGAGAGGGAAGGATTCGAACCTTCGAAGGCTGCGCCGGCAGATTTACAGTCTGCTCCCTTTGACCACTCGGGCACCTCTCCACGTAAACTTTTATGGAGCCGACGAAGGGACTCGAACCCTTAAACCTGCTGATTACAAATCAGCCGCTCTACCAATTGAGCTACGTCGGCGGTTCTTTTGACAGAGACTATTATACATAGTTATTTTTATAAAATCAAGTGCGCTTGAATATGATTTTTTTGCCTCTTAATGCTCTCGTTTTTCCAGGTAACGCTCCAGTTTGCGTTTAACCCGTTGCAACGCATTATCAATGGATTTCACATGCCTATCCAGCTCTACTGCCATTTCCTGGTACGATTTACCTTCCAAATAGGACATCAAAACCTTCCACTCAAGAGGGCTGAGAATTTCCCGCATCTTATCCTCAATATCATCAAACTCCTCCTGGCTGATGATCAATTCCTCTGGATCGCTGACCTTGGTTCCAGAAATAACATCCAGCAGTGTCCGGTCAGAATCCTCGTCATAGATCGGTTTATTGAGGGAAACATAGGAGTTCAGAGGTATATGCTTCTGGCGTGTTGCTGTCTTGATAGCTGTGATAATCTGCCTGGTGATGCAGAGCTCTGCAAAGGCACGGAAAGAAGAGAGTTTGTCTCCACGAAAATCGCGTATCGCTTTGTAAAGGCCGATCATCCCCTCTTGAATGATATCCTCTCGATCTGCACCTATTAAAAAATAAGAACGCGCTTTAGCTCTTACAAAATTCTTATACTTATTGATCAGGTGCTCAAGAGCAACCTCACGCCCGCATTTTGCTAATTCAACTACATCTTCATCAGCCATAGACTGTAGTGTTTTACAGGGCTCTTGGCTCGTGAGGGTAGTCATTAAACACATCGCCTCCTGAGTAGAAGTTTAAGGTATTCCTTATGCTTAGTACTTATTATGAAGTGATTAAGCAAGGAAATGTGTTTAATTATTACTTCTTCGGCAGTGTTGCGGATACAAAAAAAGCTCATCTCAAGCCGAGGAACAGCACCTTTGTCCACTACATTCTAAGAATGGTGTTTATCTACAAAAGTGTAGTTCTCATCTAGGGGTATACGGAAAGGATTTATTTTGGCTTGTCCGCAGCACAAAATCATTATAACTATTACACACAGTAAAGTCAAGGTACAGCTTTTGGCTGTCGAAAATTAACATTTTGTGAATAGGAAGCATATTTTAGCTCTGTAATTGATATATGAAAACAAATCAGAATTTGCGGCGGCGCCATTTTTCTAATAACTTTTTTGTGCTGCTTGATATATGCTGATCCAGCAGAATAGGATCATAAGATCCCTCAAACTTTCTTTTTCCGGCCTTTTTCAGTTTTAAGATCTCCTGACGAAGCTCGTCCGGTGTCACCCGGTATGCACCGTGAGATGATATAATTCTCTGCTCCAGCCAATCGTAGGTAACCACAAAAAGAGGGATAGTTTTTGTTTCTGTTCCCATATGATGCAGAACAGCATATCTTTCGATCCAGTTATCAGCGGTTACCCCTTCTTTGGTATAGATAACTTCGACACCCTGACAGTCCTCCCGTACTTCTACCCCGTTTTTAACAAGGTGTGCATCAAAGACCACCATTACCCGAATGTCAGATAATGACTGGAACTCTGAGAGCATAGCAATCAAACGGTCACGTGCATGGGACAGGTCCGAATCTTTTAGTTCAGCCAGTTCAGGCCAACTGCTGATCACATTATATCCATCTACCAGCAGGATACCATTCAAAACCTCATCCTCCCCGCTGCGGTTTACCTCTCTGCATGCGCTGGCGTAGAACCTCGAATACCAGCACAGAACCTGCTGCAGCGGCATTTAGTGAACCAATATTACCCTGCATGGGTATCCGCACAAGGTAATCACAGACCTTGGCAAGGTTCCCTAGGCCCTTACCTTCTCCACCAATCACCAAAGCCAGCGGCCCTGTGAGATCCGCATCATAAATTGAAAGCTCAGCCTCTGCATCAGCACCTGCAACCCATATCCCCAATTTTTTCAAGCCTTCCAGGGTTTGAGCTATGTTACCGACCCTGCTCACAAGCATATATTCCAGTGCCCCGGCAGAAGCTTTTGCTACAGTTGCAGTTAAAGGTACTGATCTGTGCCGGGGGATGATCACCCCATGAACTCCCGCAGCCTCAGCACTGCGGATCACAGCACCCATGTTTTGGGGGTCCTCCCAACCGGCAAGTACAATAATCAAGGGGTCTTCACCCCTTGTTTCCGCCCTTTTCAATATTTCTTCCAGAGGAACATACTGCTTAGGGCTTAGATAAGCGATCACACCCTGGTGATTGGCTCCCCCGCTTAAACGGTCCAGGACATCACGGGACACAAACTGCACAGGAATACCCTTCTCCTTTGCCCTGGAAACAATATCACCAACAGCGCCGCGGCTGCCGCGGGCAATGATAATTTTATTACAGGGGTGCCCGGCACGAAGAGCCTCCAAGACAGGATTCCGTCCCCAGACCATAGCATCATCCATCAAATGCTGCCTCCCTTGGATTTCAGGTTACGGCTTCTTCTCCTTTATCCCCTGGACCGCACTTCACGTGCCCTGCCGCAGGAAAAATCCCCCTCCCAGCAGATCCCCTCTGATTCACAAGAGGGACCAGCCAAAGCAAAAAGAGCAGGTGCTACAGCACGCACTTCTTCCCGCATCCTTTGAGCAAGTTCCCTGATCTCCCACTGGGCGCGGCGGCAGCAGCGCATCCGGAAGAAATTGTAGAGGGAACGCACATTCATAGTGCAAACCAGTTTCGTTTCCGCCGCATTGGGCAAGATGTAGCGGGCATCCTCTCTGGGAACCATCTGCGAAAGCTTGCGATATCCCTCCTGCAAGTCAGCCATCAGCTGTTTAAAAAGTTTAGCAGCCTCCGGTTCAGCCGCAATACTGGGCGGCATAATATAAGCAAAATTGTTTTCATCCACGTAGCGCTGTGATTTTTGCGAATAAGAAGCGATGCGGTGCCTCACCAATTGGTGAGATAATGCCCTGCTCACACCTTCGATGGCAAAGGTAAAACTGACATGTTCCATTGGGGAGAGATGCCCCATGGAAATCAGCTTATTGATCAGTTTTGTTATCTCCTCTCTGTTCAAACCCTGCTTTAAATCAGCAGCTCCTTTGGCCGAATAACAGAGACGGGCTGCTGCAGCTGCTGTAGCCTCCGGCTCCGGGGTATAAGCGATTAACTCCACTTTCATTATTTTATCCCTCTTGTGCTATTATTTTTATTATTACTAAAACTCTTCCTCTATACTTTGATTTCACCAATACTATAGCACAACAATATCCATTACACTATACCAGAAATCTACAGCAGAGAAGATTAAACAAGCCGCCAGCGTGTACCCCGCGGGGTGTCTTCCAAAATAATCCCTATCCTTTTTAGGGCCTCCCGCAGCTGATCAGCCAATTGGTAATCCTTCCTGCCTCTGGCTTCACTGCGAAGTGTGATCAACAGATCCAACAGTTCTGAAGGATCGTCGGGAAGTTCCCCAGGCAGCAGGTCCTGCACCTGCTCCCGAACAGAATCAATTATCTCCTGGAGCATATCTTTGTACTCAGGCCCCAGTTCCCGTTTTTCCCCGGGCAGCAGCCCTAAAACATCCATCAGCTTCTGGTAATAGCAGCGGGCTAATACCAGTACGTGAACAACTGCAGGTGTAGGAACAAACGCCCGGTCATTGATAAAGCTGTTGATTTCCCGTCCCATATTGTAGAGGGCAGCAAACGCCAGAGCTGTATTGAAGTCATCATCCATAGCCTCTTCAAATTCAGCAACACAAGCTGCTATCCGATCACGAAACTCCTCTGCCTCTTTGGAAAGCCTACCCACTGCAGTATCTTCCCGGTCCCCGATAGTATCATCCAACAGTTCCAGAGTATTGGCCAAACGGTTATAGCCTTTACGGGCTGTTTTCAAACTTTCCGGGCTGAAATCAAGGGGGCTTCTGTAATGGGTGGACAGCAGGAAATAACGCAGTATTTCAGGTGCCCACTCCTGCAGTAGGTCCCTTACAATAAAAAAGTTACCCAAAGATTTGGACATCTTCTCCTGGTCTACAGTTACAAAGCCGTTGTGTATCCAGTAGCGGGCAAAGGGCACAGTACCGGTATAAGCCTCCGACTGGGCGATTTCATTTTCATGGTGCGGAAAAATGAGATCACTGCCACCGCCATGGATATCAAAGCCTTCACCCAGGTATTTGAGCGACATCACCGAACACTCCAAATGCCAGCCGGGGCGTCCTGGACCCCAGGGACTGTTCCAAAATGGTTCTCCGGCTTTCGCTGCTTTCCACAGCACAAAATCCAGAGGGTCCTGTTTCCGCTCATCCACATCCACCCTGGCTCCGGAGAGCATCTCCTCCGGTGTACGGCCGGATAGTTTTCCGTAATCCTTAAATTTCCGCACAGAGAAATAGACATCCCCACCTGCCTGATAGGCAAAGCCCTTTTCAACAAGCACCTTGACCATCTGGATCATATCATCGATATGCTCAGTAGCCCGGGGGTGGATATCTGCCCTCTTGACCCTGAGGGCATCTGCGTCCCGAAAATACTCATTGATATACCTTTCTGCCAATTCTAGGGGGTCCGTCCCCTCCTCACGGGCCCGGTTGATGATCTTGTCATCAATATCTGTAAAGTTCTGAACATATGTAACACGATATCCCTTGTACTCCAAATAGCGCCTGATTGTATCAAAAACCACCAGCGCCCGGGCGTTTCCCAGGTGAATAAAGTTATAGGTGGTGGGTCCACACACATACATCTTCACCTGCTGATCTTCCGCCGGAACCAGTTCTTCCTTCTTTTTAGACAATGTGTTGTACACTTTTAGGGCCATCGATCTTCTCCTCCAATTGCTCTAATTGTTTTTCTAGCTGAATAATCCTTTCCTGCAGAGCAACTATCATGTCACCAACAGGGTCCGGCAGGAGATTGTGCCTGAGGTCTATAGCATCTGCAGCTACATCCTGGACCCTGCGCCCGTTTCGTTTCACTACCTTCCCTGGTACACCCACAACTGTGCAGTTGTCAGGTACATCCCGCAGGACAACAGAGCCGGCACCGATCTTTACATTATCACCTATCTTGAGGGACCCCAGGACCTTTGCTCCGGCACTTACCACCACATTATTACCCAATGTGGGATGGCGCTTGCCCTTCTCTTTACCGGTGCCGCCCAGTGTCACCCCTTGATAGATGGTCACATTATCCCCAATCTCTGTGGTTTCCCCTATCACCACTCCCATACCATGGTCAATAAACAGCCCCTCACCGATTTTGGCCCCTGGATGGATCTCAATTCCTGTCAAAAATCTGTTAAATTGAGAGATCAACCTGGGTAGCAAAACAAAACCCCGTTGATAGAACCAGTGAGCACATCTATGCAGTAAGATGGCGTGGAAACCAGGGTAACAGAAGATTACCTCCAGAATGTTTTTTGCTGCGGGATCTCGTTCGAATACAACCTGAATATCCCGTTTAATTCTTCTGAAAAGACCCATAGTTATCCCCTCCATAATTTCGTATCATATAAAAAAAACCTTTCGCCTTTAGAGACGAAAGGATTTCCTCCGTGGTTCCACTCTACTTCGGGTATGATACCCCTTAATTGGAGATATAACGGTTTCAAACCGTTGATGTCTACTATAATTTCGACACCACGACTCCCGGGCGCACTTTCACTGCAGCTCCACCAGAACCGCTTTCAGCCGGTGACGGTTCCTCTCTTTTGCTTCACTATCAGCTACTCTTCCCGTTCTTTGTCTTTCAAGTTATTCAGTTGTTGCACTATTATACTGAATAGACTTCGGGGTGTCAAGTTGGTGGAAGAACAGACAGTTTCACCATCCAATAAAAAAAACGCCCAGGCAGCATTTGTACCTCCCAAACCAAATACTACCTGGAATTTCATGTCCGGCCCCTGAGTAGCCCCTGTTAACAGTAAGCTGTTTACATACCTTGCTGCCTAGTAGCATCGACCAGTGCTTCAAAATCCTCTGTTAACAGTAGGTTGCTGTTTTCTTGTTCTTGTGTTTCTCCGCAACCTTTTCGCCAACCTGTAAATTATTTTTTTATTTGGTGGAAAAAATAAATAATCTGTGTGTATTAATTTGTTCCAAAAAGCACAAACCCATTGAAAATTTATAAAAAATTATATTTTAAAAAAGGAGATCCGCAGGTCATGTGCGAATTTTCACATAGGTAAAAAAATAACACACTCAATACCACATTCCTGCTAAAATGATGGGGCCGGTCAATACATACTAAAACACATTTAGGAGGAGAGCCAATGTCCGCAATTCATTCAAAAAAAGATAACTATTTGGAACAGCTCAATGATATGCAGTTGCTCCAGCGCCTGCTTGATTCCTTTTCAACTATTACCAGGATGTATGTGGCTGTAACTGATGTCAAAGGCAGCAATATACTTTCGTCCAATAAGGGAGATACAGATTTCTGCCAACTGATTAAATCAACCCCCAAAGGTCTGGAATGCTGCCACGGTTCCTATGCCCGAGCAGGAAAGGAAGCTGAAAAGTGGAATGAACCTTATTTCTTTAAATGCCATGCAGGTCTGATCGCCTGGGTATGTCCTATAGTTTTAAATGGCAGGCATGAAGGTAATTTTATCTGTGGACAGGTTCTGATGTGGCAGCCGGATAAATATTTCATTAAGGAGATCATGGACAAAACCTATAAATTGGATATCGACAAAAGTGCACTGGAAA
Organism: Syntrophaceticus sp.; assembly: GCA_012842275.1. Lineage (GTDB taxonomy): Bacteria > Bacillota > DSM-12270 > Thermacetogeniales > Thermacetogeniaceae > DTU068. The sequence continues at coordinate 11,062 of DUSK01000010.1, forward strand.
AGGCAGCTAAAAAACTGGAGGTTGTTTCAGCTGAACAAATGCAGGCTGCTGCTGACCTTTTATATGTTGTTGCCAATTATTTTGCCCAGAGCGGCACATCAACCCTTGACTATCAGCATAAACTGCGGATGATCAGTTCTTGGCTCTGGAACGAAAACTACAATGAAAAAGAACACCTCCAAATCCACAGATCTGAAGAGCAGGATATATTAGAACTGGAAAATGAACTGCTCAGAGAGATCAGGCTTTCTAATCAAGAAAAAGCGAGAGAGTTGTTGAAAAAAATAGCCTTCAAATTCTTCACCCATAGCAAAGGCAAAATAGAGATCATAAAGGGGATGTGTATTGAGTTTATCAGCCTGCTGACCCGTTTTGCCACAGAATGCGGCACAAAATTCGAAGAGTCCATACGCTACAGCTTCAAAAACCTTAATGAATTGGAAGAGGCAGATACTGTGGAAAAGGTAATCCTCTGGCTGCTGACAACAGGTGACAGCTATATTGATCTGCTGACAGCAAAGGATACGGACCCACAAGAATCTATTATCAACCATGCCATCTCCTTTATCAAAGATAATTATTCTTCACCGGATCTTTCATTAGAGATGATCGCCAGCCACTGTCATATCAGCCCATCTTATTTAAGCCGCATTTTTAAGAAAAAAATGGGGTTCAGTCTCACAGAACAGGTGAACAGAACCCGCATTGAAGAAGCAAAACGTCTTTTACAAATGTCAGACGCAACAGTTAATGAAACAGCCGCAAAGGTGGGTTTTACTGACCGCAGCTACTTCTGCAAGGTTTTTAAAAAACAGGTGGGCCTGAGTCCCAGTGATTATAAAAATAGATTCTAAAAAAAAGATTATAAAATAGCAAAAAAATTAAAATAACGAATAAATTAATAACGAATAATTAGAGAAGCTTATTTACCAAATTGATAATATCCGGGGCATGGGGGGAGTAACCATCCGCTCCTATAAACTCGGCAAAATTCTCTGAAACAGGCCCCCCTCCCACGATCACCTTTACTGACCGGCGCAACCGGTTTTTTTCCAACATTTCAATGACCTTGGCCATTTCCCCCATGGTAGTTGTCAAGAGAGAGGAGAGAGCTATAACTGCGGGTTGATGTTCCTCAACTGCCTGCATGATCTGCTCCGCAGGCACATCAACCCCTAAATCAATAACAGGATAGCCATTCACTTGAAGAAAGATGGCAACCAGATTTTTACCGATATCATGGATATCACCTGCTACCGTAGCCACCACAACCTTATATGGGTGTTTGACAGGAGGGCTTGAGAGTTCCTTAAGAACTGCAAGACCGGTTTTGATGGGGCGCACTGCAAAAAGCACATCAGGGATATAAAAATCAGAACCGCGAAATTTCTCAGCGATGCGTTTGCTCACAGGGATCAGCACATTATCCATTATTTCCTCAGAGCTCAAGTTATTTTTCAGCCCCTGCTCAATGAGATGAGCGGTTTCCTCAGTATCGCCTTTCATGATCGCTGTTTTGAGTTCCTGCAACAGCTGGGTGCGTGTCGTTTTCATGTCTGTGATCACCTCTATTCAATGCTGTATAATACACCTTCCGCAGTTACATTGCTTCTTCTCCAGATATCAATAAATTTTGCCGGGGGAAAGAGCCCCGGCGTCTTATTCCAAATCATGCTTTAAAGGTATTGAGGCGTTGGCAAAGCGCTTCAAGGTTCTTTTCTAGCTCTGCCTCCTTCTCCCTTTCCTTTTCCACAACCTCCGGAGGCGCTTTCGCTAAAAACTCCTGGTTGGATAGTTTCTTTTTGACCCGTTCCAGGACTCCGGTGATGGTTTTGATCTCTTTTTCCAGACGGGCAACCTCCTTATCCAGGTCAACCAAACCGGATAAAGGCAGATAAATCTCAGTACCGAACACAACTGAACTGATTGCTTGTTTCGGTTTAGGATCACCCGGATCCTGTATTTCCAGTTCACAGTTGGCCAGCAGTTCTATATATCCTTTATTTTCCTCCAGTATTCTCCTGTCCTCAGGAGTTGCCACCACCACACACCGTACAGTCTTACCCGGGTGGATCTTCATCTCACCACGCATATTCCTGACACCGCGGGTTGCCTCCATCAAGAATTCCATCTGTTTCTCACTGTCCTGATCAAACTGCTCAGG
>DUSK01000101.1 GCA_012842275.1 Syntrophaceticus sp.
GATTCTGCTGTCCGCATTACCCATCTTCCCACAGGGATCACTGTCCAGTGCCAGAGCGAACGCTCCCAGCTTGCCAACAGACTGCGGGCTATGAATATGCTGCGTTCTCGTCTGCTTGATTTAAAAAGGCAGAAACAGGAGGAGGAATTGGCCAAACTGCGAGGTGAACAGAGGGAGATCGCCTGGGGCAACCAGATCCGCTCTTATGTTTTTGAGCCCTACACACTGGTGAAGGACCATAGAACAGGGGTAGAGGTGGGGAACATTCAAGGGGTGATGAACGGGGAAATAGATCCCTTTATTGAAGCTTACCTCCGTTATGCCAGAAAAAATGAATAATCAATCAATTATTTTGCTTTTTACAGCCTCGGGTTCTTAATACCAACTCGGGGCTTTTTACATTTCGTCTAAAAACCATGTTATGATATTTGTCGATAGGGGCAGGAATAGCCATGCAAAACGGAGAAATTTTGACAAGGCACCCATAGGCTGAAAAAGCCCCTTTCTGGCAACAATAAAAATTGAGGCTGTGGAACATTTTGAACGGGGTGGAAATCTTTGCGCTGGCGAAGACTGATTACAGCTTATATTTATATAACAGTTGGTTCATTGATCATCGCATTAGCCCTCAATATTTTTTTGGTGCCTAACAAAATTGCTGCCGGTGGGGTAAGCGGGCTGGCTACCATCACCTATCATCTGCTGAAAATACCAGTGGGATGGATGCTGTTGGCATTAAATATTCCCCTGTTCCTCCTTTCCTTTCGGGAACTGGGGGGGCAGGTTTTTATCAGAAGTATTTTTGGGGCAGTGCTTACTTCGGTTTTTGTAGAGTTAACGGATAACCTGGTGCCGGTAATGACCAGGGATGTTATTCTGGCGGCTATCTATGGCGGCATTGTATCGGGACTGGGCATGGGAATTGTTCTCAGAGCAGGTGGGACTACCGGTGGTACAGATCTGGTTGCCCGTTTGCTTCATAAATTTTTCCCTGTGACAGTGGGGCAGGGTTTGCTGGGAGCTGATTTTGTTGTAATCAGTCTGGCCGGTATATTTTTTAATGCGGAACTGGCCCTTTATGCTCTTTTATCCCTTTTGATTACCAGCAAAACCATCGATCTGGTGCAAGAAGGGATCAGTTTTGCTAAAGCTGCTTTTATAATTACTGATCGTTCGGAAGAGGTAACTCAGGGCATCTTCCGGGAGTTGGGGCGCGGGGTTACCGCCTTGCAGGGCAAGGGAATGTTTACCGGAGAAGAACACCCGCTTCTCCTCTGTGTGGTTGGGAAGACTGAGGAAAGCCGTCTCAAGGATTTAATCTATGATATAGACCCCCGCGCATTTGTTTTTATTACGGACGCGCATGAGGTGTTAGGTGAGGGGTTTAAAGATTATGGGAGAAAAATACCAGGTAAGGAGGCAAATTAATGACAGAGCCACAGGAAGAACTGATCAGAGATCTAGAAGCGAAGGCAAAAACTATTAGAAAAAACATAATAAGCATGCTTGCTGAAGCGGGATCAGGCCACCCGGGGGGGAGCCTCTCCAGTGTGGAAATTGTGACAGCACTGTATTTTAATGTTCTGCGGTTGAAACCGGAAGAACCCCAATGGCAGGACCGGGACCGGTTTGTTCTGAGCAAGGGACATGCGGCACCGCTGTTATATGCCGCTCTAGCGGAGCGCGGCTTTTTCCCTGTGGATGAACTGCTGACCCTCAGAAAATTGGGAAGCCGTTTACAGGGACACCCGGCTTGGGGAATGCTGCCCGGTGTTGAGGCATCTACAGGGTCTTTAGGACAGGGCTTATCGATCGGGCTGGGAATGGCTCTGGCAGGCATACTTGATCGGCGGGATTACCGGGTTTATGTTTTGCTGGGGGATGGAGAGATTCAGGAGGGACAGGTCTGGGAGGCTGCCATGGCTGCTGCCCATTACAGGGCAAGTAATCTGACCGCTATTCTCGATTACAATGGCCTGCAGATCGATGGGCCCATCGAAAAGGTTATGTCTCCACTTCCTTTGCCCGATAAATGGCGAGCTTTTGGTTGGGAAGTGCGGGAGATAGATGGACACGACTTCCGTGACCTGCTTAAAGCTTTTGATTGGGCACAAAGAGTTAAGGACAAACCTTCCATGATCATTGCCCACACAATTAAAGGCAAGGGTGTTTCCTTTATGGAAGGAATGGTGGATTGGCATGGTAAAGCCCCTGATAAAAAACTGGCAGGCCAGGCACTGGAAGAGATAGGTGCTGGAAGTTGACCTTTGTAAGGAGGAAATAAGTGTTGGAGCAAAAAATATCTACACGTGATGCATATGGTAAGGTATTGGTGGAATTAGGCCGGCGCTATCCGGAACTGGTGGTGCTCGATGCCGATCTATCTAAATCAACAAAAACCAGTGAGTTCGCTAAACATTATCCGGAACGGTTTTTTGATATGGGTATAGCAGAACAAAATATGATGGGAACCGCAGCTGGATTGGCACTGTCAGGTAAAATACCCTGTGCCAGTACTTTCGCTGTTTTTGCCACAGGACGGGCATATGATCAGATACGCAATGCCATCGCATATCCAGGTTTGAATGTAAAAATTATCGCCAGTCATGCCGGGATTACAGTCGGTGAAGATGGGGCAACCCATCAGTCTATTGAAGATATTTCTTTAATGCGTACCATTCCCAACATGACTGTTATCGTACCTGCAGATGCTGTGGAAACCGCACAGGCGGTAACTGCTGCTGTTGAGATGAAGGGTCCTTTTTACATCAGACTGGGGCGTCCTGCTGTGCCGGTTATTTTGGGGGATGACTATCGTTTTCAGTTGGGCAGGGCAGCGGTTCTCAGGGAAGGGCAAGACGCGGTGGTTTTTGCTGCAGGGATCATGGTGCATAAGGCCCTCAAGGCTGCATCAATTCTGGAAGCGGAAGGGCTTGAGGTGGCTGTTGTCAATGTTTCCACTATCAAACCCCTGGATCGTGGGACGATAGTGAATTGGGCGAAAAAGACAAAGGCTGTTGTTACCGCTGAGGAGCATTCCATTTACGGTGGATTGGGCAGTGCTGTGGCTGAGGTTCTGGGAGAAGAATGTCCGGTTCCTGTGATACGTGTAGGGATCAGAGATCGCTTTGGCGAATCGGGCTGTCCGGAGGAACTGTTAACTGCTTTTCAGATGAACACAGACAGCCTCGTTAATGCAATAAAAAAGGCTTCGGAGCGAAAAAAGTAGATTGGTCTGCTAACCATTAAATACTATTTGAGGAAATTATTATTTTTTACAAAATTAAAAGGATATACATTTTTTTTGTCGAAAACAACTTCCTTGAAGGGAAGTTGTTTTCTTATTGTGAAACTTTTCGAATTATTGCCTTGAGGTGGTTTAGTGATCAGTTTTTTCAACGTATCAAAGGTTTACCCCAATGGAGTTAAAGCCCTCCAGGGGGTATCCCTGCAGATCGATAAAGGGGAATTTGTTTTTATCGTAGGACCTAGCGGAGCAGGAAAATCGACTCTGATCAAGCTGATTTTTAGAGAGGAGCTGCCCACCAAAGGGCAGATCTATATAAGCGGACGCAGTATCCTTAGAATGAAAAGGCGGGATGTGCCTTTTCTGCGCCGGCAGATCGGTATGGTTTTTCAAGATTTCCGCCTGCTGCCGGATCGCACTGTTTATGAAAATGTGGCTTTTGCTATGCAGGTGGTTGGTGCGAAACGGTCAGAGATTAAGAAGCGGGTGCCCGAAGTGCTCAAGATGGTAGGTCTGGAAAAACGGATGGATGATTATCCTCTTCAGTTATCAGGCGGGGAGCA
>DUSK01000102.1 GCA_012842275.1 Syntrophaceticus sp.
ACCGCAGACCAACATGACATTGGAGCTGTCGATGGGTGCTTCCTTTTCCACAATCCCTCCCTGGGGCATTGCCTTGGTTGGGCGGCTGTGCCGCTTCACAACATTAATCCCCTCAACAATCACCTTGCGTTTGGAAGGGATGGCCTGAATAACCTTGCCGCGCTTACCGGCATCTTTTCCGGTCAATATATAAACTGTGTCTCCTTTACGCACGTGCAGCTTAGGCTGTGTCATCATTTCACCTCCACTCCGAGACCTACAATACTTCAGGAGCAAGGGAAACTATCTTCATAAAATCCTTTTCTCTCAGTTCCCTGGCCACCGGGCCAAAAATACGTGTGCCTTTAGGGTTTTTCTCATCACTTAAGATCACTGCAGCGTTTTCACTGAATTTTATGGTCGAGCCATCCGGACGCTGAATTCCCTGGCGGGTTCTGACAACAACTGCCCGCACAACATCACCTTTTTTAACCATCCCGCCCGGACTTGCTTCCTTGACAGAGGCAACAATAACATCTCCAACAGAGGCATAACGCCTGGTTGAGCCTCCCAACACCCTGATGCACATCAATTTTTTAGCTCCGGTATTATCTCCGACTTTAAGTATTGTCTGCTGCTGGATCATCTATTACCGCCTCCTCTATCGGCGAATCGAACACAATCCCCCGTTCGATGATTTCGGCTACACGCCACCTTTTTTCTTTGCTCAGGGGACGTGTTTCCATAATCCTCACAGTATCACCGACTCTGCATTCATTGTTCTCATCATGGGCTTTAAATTTCTTGGTTCTTTTCACAATACGGCCATAGAGAGGATGCCGCACAGCTGTCTCCACAGCTACCACAACGGTTTTATCCATCTTATCGCTGACAACTCTACCAATCCGTGTTTTGCGCCGATTTCTAGTCACCATACCGACACCCCCTAACCCTTCTGGCCTAACTCAATATTTTTCATGCGCTCCCTAACCAATTCTCTCTCGCGAGCTATGGTTTTGGCTCTGGCAAAGTTTCTTCTTACCTCTCTGATCCGCATTGGATTTTCCAATTGCCCGGTTGCCAGTTGGAAACGCAGTCGAAACAGTTCATCTTTTAAATCTATCAGCTTCTTTTCCAATTCTTCATCGGTCAGTTCCCTAAGTTCCTTAACCTTCTTCACCGGCCTCACCACCTGCTTCCTGCCGTTTGATAAACCTTGTCTTCACCGGCAATTTGTGGCTTGCCAGGCGCATAGCCTCCCGAGCCACCTCTTCCGGTACTCCTGCCAGTTCAAATAGAACACGCCCTGGTTTTACTACAGCTACCCAATAATCTGGGGCGCCTTTACCGCTGCCCATACGGGTTTCCGCTGGTTTTGCGGTGACCGATTGTTGGGGGAAAATCTTAATCCATATTTTGCCGCCCCGCTTTACATAACGGGTCATGGCAATACGAGCGGCTTCAATCTGCCGGGCACTGATAAACCCGGGTTCTAAAGATTGGAGCCCATATTCCCCAAAAGCTATATCATAACCCCGTTCACTTCTACCGGATGGAATGATTAAATGTGGCTTTCTGTATTTTACCCTTTTGGGCATCAGCATTTAACCCTCGCCCCCTTCCACAGCATCTTTATGGTTTCCCTTTTCCGGAAGAACCTCTCCTCGATAAATCCAAACCTTGACACCGATTTTACCGTACTGTGTATTTGCTTCAGCAAAACCGTAATCGATATCAGCACGCAGTGTATGGAGGGGTACTTTGCCTTCGCTGTACCATTCGGAGCGAGCCATTTCCGCTCCAGCCAGGCGGCCGCTTACAGCAATCCTGATACCCTGTGCACCCATGCGCATTGTGCGGGAAACCGCTTGTTTCATTGCTCTCCGGAAACCCACACGGCGCTCCAGTTGGGAGGCAACACTTTCAGCAACCAACTGGGCATCCAGCTCAGGTTTTTTAATCTCGATTATATTAACATTAACCTGTTTGCCAGTTAGCTTCTCCAGATCTTTACGCAGCACTTCCACCTCTGTACCCCCACGCCCGATAACAATGCCGGGCTTTGCGGTATGGATGGAAATGCGCACCTTGTTGGCAGCCCTCTCGATCTCTATTAAGGAAACACCTGCCAGATAGAGCCGCTTTTTGATGTATTCACGCAACAGGATATCTTCATGCAGTAATTCGCGGTAGTTTTTTCTGTCATACCACCTGGAATCCCAATCCTTAATGATGCCTAAACGCAGACCCTTGGGATGTACTTTTTGTCCCACTCTTACCCCTCCTTTCTTTCGGCAACTATTACTGTTATATGACTGGTTCTTCTGCGCTTGAGATCAGCTCTGCCACGCGCCCGCGGGCGGTAGCGCTTGATAATAGGACCCTCATCTACAAAGATCCTTCTGATATACAGATCATCCCGATCAAGGTTGTAGTTATTTTCGGCATTGGCAGCAGCGGATTTAATCACTTTGGCAATGGGAACCGCTGCCTTCCCGGGCACATATTTCAGTATGGCCAGGGCTTCTTCAACAGATTTGCCCCGAACCAGGTCCGCTACCAGCCGCACCTTGCGTGGGGGGATCCATATATAGCGTGCAACAGCCCTTGCTTCCACCACATTCACTCCTTCTATTTGAGTGCCGTTGAGCGTTCTGTATGGGCACCATGGCCACGGAAGAGGCGTGTTGGAGCAAATTCACCCAGTTTATGCCCTACCATTTCCTCAGTAATATAGATAGGAACATGCCTCCGACCATCATGGACAGCAATTGTGTGTCCAATCATTTCAGGAAAAATTGTCGAACGCCGCGACCATGTCTTAATTACCCTTTTTTCGCCCTTCTCATTCATATCTATAATTTTTTTCAATAGTTTTGCATCACAATAAGGCCCTTTTTTGAGAGAACGGCTCAAGCTTTAATCCCTCCTTGTGCCTCTTACCTTGTACGTCTTTTTACTATCAGTTTGTCAGAGGCCTTGTTCTTCTTACGTGTTTTTGCACCAAGTGCCGGTTTTCCCCAGGGTGTTACCGGGTGTCGACCAGCAGTTGTTTTACCTTCACCACCACCATGGGGATGGTCCACTGGATTCATCACAACACCGCGAACTGAAGGCCTCCAACCTAAATGACGCATCCTACCGGCCTTACCATAAGTGATATTTTCATGGTCCAGGTTGCCCACCTGGCCAACAGTTGCCTTGCATTCAACGTGAATCATCCTCATTTCCCCGGAAGGCATCCTCAAAGTGGCATAATCCCCTTCTCTGGCCATCAACTGGGCAGCAGCCCCAGCTGAACGCACCAATTTACCGCCACCTCCGGGTGTCAACTCAATATTATGCACCATGGTCCCTACTGGAATATTGCGCAGGGAAAGAGCATTTCCCGGTTTAATATCCGCATCCTTACCGGAGAGAACTGTCTGCCCAACCTTTAACCCCACGGGGGCGAGAATATATCTTTTCTCCCCATCTGCATAGTGCAGCAAGGCGATATTAGCCGACCTGTTGGGATCATATTCCAGTGATGCTACCTTTGCTGGAATTCCGTCTTTATCCCGCTTAAAATCTATTACCCGATAATAGCGTTTCGCTCCGCCACCGCGGTGACGCACAGTGATGCGTCCGGTATTGTTGCGGCCGGCTTTTTTTCGTATAGGTTTAAGCAGGGATTTCTCTGGCTCAACATCGCTTAGTTCCTCATATTGAATAACACTCATAAACCGCCTGCCCGGGGTTGTCGGTTTGTATTTTTTGATTCCCATTGTTTTCCCTCCTTCCGCTGCCGTGTAATATCCATCGATTTAGGAAAGCAGTCCTTCGAAGATATCTATTTTGTCGTCTGGGCTTATGGTAACAATCGCTTTTTTGCGTGCAGCTGTCATTCCCTCATGGCGGCCGACCCGTTTCTTCTTACCTTTCACATTCATAGTGTTGACCGCCAGCACCTTGACCTTGAAAAGTTCCTCAATGGCATTTTTGATCTCGATCTTGTTGGCTTTCCTATCCACATAAAAGGTGTATTTATTCTGCTCCTGGGCAAGATTAACAGCCTTTTCTGTAACCAGTGGCCTGATGATAATATCATGAGGGCTTCGCATCACTCAGCACCTCCTCCACTTTTGCCACTGCCTGCCGGGTCATAATAACCTTGTCTGCAGCAAGAACATCATATACATTCAAACAGTCCACCTTTTGAAAGGTTACTCCTGGTATATTCCTCACTGCCCGCTGAAATTCCGGTTGATCCTCATGGGCAACCAGCAGTACAGTTCCCGTTACATTCAGGGATTCCAACAGTTTTACAGCTTCTTTTGTTTTCGGTTCTGGCAGCCGCAGTTCTTCAATGACAATCAGATTCCCCTCATCCGCCCGGGCTGATAGTGCTGATTTTAGAGCTAACCGCCGCATTTTGCGCGGCATGGCTTGCTGATAACTGCGCGGCTCAGGTCCAAATACTATACCGCCACCTCGCCAAAGGGGAGAGCGAATGCTCCCCACCCTTGCACGTCCAAGACCCTTTTGGCGCCACGGTTTGCGGCCACCGCCCCGAACCTTGCCACGTGTTTTGGTGGCAGCAGTTCCAGCCCTCTGGTTTGCCAGGTGACGCACAACAGCCTGATGGAGGAGACTTTCCTTAAGGGGAACCCCGAAAACATCAGCTTTGAGGTCTAGATCTCCGACCTTGACTCCTTCTGTGTTATACAATGCTGCTTTAGGCATCTTTTTCCTCCTTTCCGGCTAGCACAGCGCACTCCTGATAAACAGTAATCCTCTCTTAGGGCCTGGAACTGCACCCCGTACCAGCAGAAGATTGTGGTCCGGAACTACCTTTACCACCTTGAGGTGTTGAACAGTCACTTTTTCTCCACCATGCCTACCGGGTAGTTTCCTTCCCTTAAAAACCCGGGCTGGCCCTTTCGCTCCCAGAGAACCAGGACGTCTGTGGTATTTTGAACCATGTTTCATTGGTCCACGGTGGAAACCATGCCTTTTGATACCACCAGCAAAACCCCTACCTTTACTAATACCCTGGATATCTACACAATCACCTGGGCTGAAAATATCCACCTTTATTTCCTGCCCCACAGAATATTCATCCAGTTCACTCTCATCCAAACGGATCTCTTTAAGTACACGGAGTGGATTGACATTATGCTTTTTAAAGTGGCCGCGCAGGGGGTTGTTCAGTTTCTCCCTGCGCACCTCCTCAAAACCAACCTGCAGAGCTGTATATCCATCCCGCTCCATGGTTTTCTTTTGCACCACATAACAGGGGCCTGCCTCGATCACAGTAACTGGTACAGCCTTTCCCTCTTCATCAAAAACCTGAGACATACCAATTTTGCGGCCGAGAATGCTTTTTTGCATCTTCTTCACCTCCTAATCCCTTACCATCCGGCGCCTATAATTTGAGTTCAATGTCAACACCAGCCGGAAGGTCGAGACGCATGAGGGCATCTATTGTTTTTGGAGTTGGTTCAAGTATGTCAATCAGTCTTTTGTGTGTGCGCATCTCAAACTGTTCTCTCGAATCCTTATTAACATGAGGAGACCGCAAAATAGTTGTTATACTCTTCTCAGTCGGAAGAGGAACCGGCCCTGAGATCAATGCACCTGTGCGCCTTGCCGTTTCGACGATCTTTTGTGCTGACTGATCAAGTATTTTATGATCAAATGCTCTCAATCTGATGCGTATTTTTTGGCGCGCCACTTTCATCCCTCCTTAAGCAGACCTCGCCACTCCTAGTCGTCGATGGTCTAAGGGATTGTCTATTCGATGATCTGGGTAACAACACCCGCGCCTACTGTACGGCCGCCCTCACGAATAGCAAAACGAAGTCCCTCTTCCATAGCGACCGGAGTGATCAGTTCTACCTCCATGTTCACATTGTCACCAGGCATAACCATTTCCACACCTTCGGGCAGCTTAATAGTACCGGTCACATCAGTGGTGCGGAAGTAGAACTGCGGTCTGTAGCCCTGGAAGAAAGGTGTATGGCGGCCTCCCTCTTCCTTGGTCAGCACGTAAACCTCTGCTTTGAACTTGGTATGAGGTTTTACAGAACCAGGTTTCGCAATAACCTGTCCGCGCTCTACTTCATCACGGTCAACACCGCGCAGCAGCACACCGATATTGTCACCGGCTTGGCCCTGATCAAGGAGCTTCCTGAACATTTCCACACCTGTGACAACTGTCTTGCGAGGCTCATCCATCAGTCCGACGATTTCCACCTCATCTCCAACCTTAACAACACCGCGTTCAACCCTACCGGTTACAACTGTACCGCGGCCGGTGATGGAGAATACGTCTTCCACAGGCATCAAGAACGGTTTGTCAACGTCCCTATCCGGGGTTGGGAAGTACTCATCAACAGCATCCATCAGCTTAAGGATAGCTCCACAGTTGTCGCAATCCTCTTTGCCACAGCCACACTCCATAGCTTTAAGAGCACTGCCAGCAACGATTGGAATTTCGTCACCAGGGAATTCATACTCACTCAGCAATTCCCGTACCTCTAACTCTACCAATTCCATCAGCTCAGGGTCATCAACCATATCTGCTTTGTTGAGGAATACCACAATTCTGGGCACACCCACCTGACGGGCTAACAAGATATGCTCCCTTGTCTGCGGCATAGGGCCATCAGCTGCGGAAACTACCAAGATTGCGCCATCCATCTGGGCAGCACCGGTGATCATGTTCTTGATATAGTCAGCATGCCCCGGGCAGTCCACATGGGCATAATGCCTGTTATCGGTTTCATACTCCACGTGTGAAATAGCAATGGTGATCCCACGTTCCCTTTCCTCAGGTGCTTTGTCGATCTCATTATAATCTGTTGCCTGAGCATACCCCTTCTGGCTTAAGATCTTGGTGATCGCTGAGGTCAAAGTTGTTTTCCCATGGTCCACATGACCAATTGTCCCAATGTTTACATGCGGCTTAGTGCGCTCAAATTTTTGCTTAGCCATTTTTCATATCCTTCCTTTCTTATGATATTAATTAGCTAAGTTATTATCTTAACCCAGTCCCTCTGTATCGTTCAGAAGTTCCGGGCTGCTCCCAAACAACTCAACTTACATAACCATATCCCCGGCTCTTAAAAAGCTGTTCCAGAACATCAGGGGGGGCTTTTTCATAATGATCGTATTGCATCACATAATTCCCCCGGCCCTGTGTTAAGGAACGAAGGTCTGTTGCATAACCGAACATTTTAGCTAAAGGAACATATCCTCTGATCACCTGATAATTACCGACCGGCTCGGTACCTTCAATACGGCCGCGGCGGGATCCAAAATCTCCGATAACATCCCCTAAATACTCCTCAGGTACAGTAATCTCAACCCTCATGATCGGCTCTAACAGTACTGCTTTTCCTTTATCTGCAGCATCACGGAAAGCCAAAGCTCCTGCTATCTTGAAAGCCAGCTCAGAGGAATCTACCGGATGGTAGGATCCCCCCACCAGTACTGCCCGGACATCTACCACAGGATATCCTGCCAGCACACCGCTTTCCATAGCCTCTTTGATACCCATTTCAATAGCTGGTATGTATTCCTTGGGTATCACGCCACCGGTGGTGCGATCCTCAAATTCAAATCCCTTCCCTGTGGAAAGCGGCACCAACTCCAGGATCACATGACCGTATTGCCCATGTCCACCGGTCTGTCTGATATATTTCCCTTCTCCCTTTGATTTGCAACTGATGGTTTCTTTATATGCTACCTGTGGTTTACCCACATTGGCCTGCACATGAAATTCCCTGAACAGACGATCAACGATGATCTCCAGATGCAGTTCACCCATACCTGAGATCAGTGTCTGTCCGGTTTCATGATCTGTATAGGTGCGGAAAGTAGGGTCCTCTTCAGCCAGACGGTGCAGAGCCGTGCCAATCCGGTCCTGGTCATCCTTCGTTTTTGGTTCAATGGCTACACTGATAACCGGTTCTGGGAATGTTATAGCTTCTAATATAATAGGGTCTTGCTCTGTACACAATGTGTCACCTGTTGTGGTTCCTTTCAGTCCTACAGCTGCGATTATCTCTCCAGCAAAAGCTTCATTTATATCCTGACGGTGGTTGGCATGCATCCGCAACAGGCGCCCGATGCGCTCCTTTTTCCCCTTGGTGGCGTTAAAAACTGTGTCCCCGGTTCTCAAAGTTCCTGAATAAACGCGCAGGAAAACCAGCTTACCCACATAACTATCGGTTTGAACCTTAAAGCTTAATGCAGCCAAAGGCTCATCATCATCTGTCTTTCTGATAATATCCTCTCCGGTTTCAGGGTGTTTACCTTGAACCGGCGGTATATCAAGGGGTGAAGGCAAATAATCAACAATTGCATCCAGCAGCGGCTGTACACCCTTATTATGAAAAGAGCTGCCGCAGAGTACAGGAACAAATTTGCAAGCCAGCACACCTTTGCGGAGAGCAGACTTGATTTGCTCCACGGTTATTTTCTCGCCTTCCAGATAGTTCTTTAGCAGTTGGTCATCAAACTCAGCCAGCGCCTCCAGAAGCTGTTCGCGGTAAAGCCTCTTTTCATCCACCATTTCCTTAGGCACATCGGTTTCAATATATTTTGTGCCCAGTTCATCCTGATAGACGATCGCCCGGTCTCTAACCAGGTCGATGACACCTACAAAAGAGTCCTCACTCCCGATAGGAAGCTGTACAGGCACTGCATTGGCCTGCAGTCTTTTACGGATCAGGTTGACTGACCGGTGGAAGTCAGCACCGACCCGGTCCATTTTGTTGAGATAAGCCAAGCGGGGGATATTATAGTGATCTGCCTGCCGCCAAACAGTTTCCGACTGAGGCTCAACTCCGGCTACCGCGTCAAAGATGGCGATCGCTCCATCCAGCACCCGCAGTGACCTTTCTACTTCTGCAGTAAAGTCCACGTGGCCGGGCGTATCAATAATGTTAATAATAAAATCACGCCACTTACAGGTAGTTGCTGCGGACATAATGGTAATACCCCGCTCCTGCTCCTGAGCCATCCAATCCATAGTGGCAGCGCCTTCATCCACTTCACCTATTTTATATACTTTGCCTGTATAAAATAGGATGCGTTCAGTTGTGGTTGTCTTTCCTGCATCAATATGTGCCATGATCCCGATATTGCGTATTTTATCCAGGGATACCTCACGACCCATGCACTCATCCCTCCTTTCCGCGCTGATTTTCTAGATAAGACTACCAGCGATAGTGTGCAAAAGCCTTATTGGCTTCTGCCATTTTGTGAGTGTCTTCTTTTTTCTTCACTGATGCGCCTGTGTTATTGGCAGCATCCATAATTTCTGCAGCGAGTTTTTCCTTCATACTCTTGCCAGCCCTTGCCCTGGCATAGGATACCAGCCACCTGATACCGAGGGTTAACCGGCGCTCAGGGCGCACTTCTACAGGCACCTGATAGTTTGCCCCTCCCACACGCCTGGCTTTAACCTCTAACACTGGCATGACATTTTTTAATGCCTGCTCAAATACCTCCATGGGGTCTTTTTTTGTTTTCTCTTTAATCAGGTCAAAGGCCCCATAGCAGATGTCTTCGGCCAGGCTTTTCTTGCCGTCCCACATAACTTGGTTCACCAGCTTGGTGAAGACCTGGCTACCATAAACGGGATCAGGCGGTACTTCACGTTTAGCAACATTACCTCGACGCGGCACGTGGATGATGACCTCCCTTCCAAGTTCTTAAGCTTTTGCTGTTTTCGGTTTCTTTGTACCATACTTGGAACGCCCACGATTTCTGCCCTGCACACCTGCGGTATCCAAAGTACCCCGGATAATGTGATAACGCACACCCGGAATGTCCTTTACACGGCCGCCCCGTACAAGAACCACCGAGTGTTCCTGCAGGTTATGCCCGATGCCAGGAATGTAGGCGGTAACCTCGATTCCGTTGGTCAGTCGAACCCTAGCCACTTTCCGTAGAGCAGAATTCGGCTTTTTCGGAGTAGTTGTATAAACCCTTGTACAAACCCCACGCTTTTGCGGTGAGTTTTTCAAAGCTGGAGCATCTGACTTTTTAGTTGTTACCTTGCGACCCTTGCGAATTATCTGATTAATTGTTGGCACTTTACCACCTCCTTTTCTCTGGTCATCCAGGCATAAAAACCCGGGAACTCAATATTATTTCAAAATTGAAGCTGATGCAGCTCCCACTTTGATACCGCACGCCTTACCTAATTCCTGCATCGAATCTACATAAATAATCTCTATCCCTTTTTCCTGACAGCATTTTTCCAAAGGCATCACTATGTGTTTCTCAGCATCTTGCGCAATAAATACGACCTGCGCTTGATCCCTCTCTACAGCTTTAAGGGTCTGTTTGAGCCCTACAGTTTTTCTGGCTGCACTGACCAACCGTTGCATTCTCCACTCCCTCCCTGCAATAACGGTGAAAATGGAGCATTCTGAGGCAGTCATGAAAAACCACAGTGATGATTTTATCACCTAGACAAGAACCCTGTCAACTTTTTTGGCAATCATTATGCATATTTCAAAACACTTACCTTATACAGGTATGGAAAACTGATTTTCCGACACTGCTCATGACTGCCCTCAAACTCCAGTTTCAACCCCTCTAAAACCAACCATCAACCAGCTAGTTAGTACCTGTATCTGTAAGGGTGCCCCTTTCTTCAAGCACCGCACTTTCTGCATCTGCCTGATCATTATCAGTCATTTCTTCTTTTTTAGCTGCATCCTCTTCTTGAACATTAGCTCTGACCTTAATATTGCGATAGCGGGACATCCCAGTTCCAGCCGGTATCAGTTTTCCAATAATCACGTTTTCTTTAAGGCCAAGCAGGGGGTCCACTTTACCCTTGATAGCTGCATCAGTAAGAACCCGAGTGGTTTCCTGGAAGGATGCCGCTGAAAGAAATGAATCAGTAGCCAGAGATGCTTTGGTGATACCCAAGATTACCGGCTTCGCTACAGCTGGCTTCAATCCTTGAGCGATAACCCGTTTATTTTCATTTTCCAGTTCGAAGGCATCGATCAAACCACCGGACAGCAGTTCAGTGTCCCCTGGGTCTTCGATCTTTACTTTGCGCAGAATCTGCCGGATCATCACTTCAATGTGTTTGTCATTGATATCCACACCCTGCATCCGGTAGACCCGCTGAACCTCACGCAGCAAATAATCCTGTACAGCAGTTATACCCTTGATCTGCAGCAAATCATGGGGATTGATGGATCCTTCTGTAATTTCTTGGCCAGCCTCTACATAATCTCCATCTTGAACCCTGAGCCTTGAACCAAAGGGTATTTGATAAGAACGCCTTTGCCCTTCTTCTCCCAACAGTTCTACCTCACGCTTACCTTTATCCTCATAAATTTTGATCACACCGTCAAATTCAGCAATAATAGCCTGGCCTTTTGGTTTGCGTGCTTCGAAAAGCTCTTCAACACGGGGAAGACCCTGGGTGATATCCTCCCCGGCCACTCCTCCGGTGTGGAAGGTACGCATAGTCAACTGGGTACCCGGTTCACCGATAGATTGAGCTGCCATAATACCCACCGCTTCCCCGATCTCCACAGGGAATCCGGTAGCCATGTTCCTGCCGTAACACAAGCGGCAGGTGCCATAGCGGGTCTTGCAGGTGAGTACGGACCTGATCTCCACCTTAGTGATTCCGGCCTCAACAATCTTCTTAGCATCTTCTTCTTTGATCTCGGTGTTAGCCGGGACAATAACCTCACCGGTTTCCGGATGGATAATTGGTTTCATGGCGAATCTGCCAATAATTCTCTCCTCTAGGGTCTCGATTACATCATCCCCATCTTTAATGGCTTCTACTACAAATCCGGTTGTGGTACCGCAGTCATTCTCCCGGACAATAACATCCTGGGCAACATCCACTAACCGCCTGGTCAAATAACCTGAGTCTGCAGTTCTCAAAGCGGTATCTGCCAAGCCTTTGCGGGCTCCATGTGTGGAAATAAAGTATTCCAACACTGTCAAACCTTCCCTGAAGTTAGACCTGATGGGCAAATCAATGATCTCACCTGAGGGGTCAGCCATCAAACCGCGCATACCTGCCAACTGTCTGATCTGCTGGATACTGCCCCTTGCTCCGGAGATAGCCATCATATAAATAGGATTCAAGTGATCCAGGTGAGCAAGCAGAGATTCGGTCACCTGGTCCGTTGCTCTCTTCCAGATGCTGGTCACTCTTTCATAGCGCTCATCCTCTGTAATTAAACCTTTGCTGTACTGCTGTTCCACCTTTTCTACTTCAGCCTCAGCATCAGCAATAATCTGCGGCTTTTCCGGAGGAATGGTGACATCGGTTACTCCCACAGTAATTCCTGCTTTTGTCGCATTTTTGAAACCAAGCTTCTTGATACCATCCAGCATTTTTGCTGTTGCTTCAAATCCATTACGGCGATAGCATTCCCCTATGATCTCTGCAACCACTTTTTTATCAATAACTTCATTATAATAGCCCATATTTTCAGGAATTACCTCATTGAAGATCAGCCTGCCTACTGTGGTTTCCATAAACTCGTCATTATACCGCACCTTAATCCTGGCATGCAGGCCTACATAACCGCTCTCATAGGCAAAGATCGCCTCATCTTGATCACGGAATGTTTTACCCTCACCTTTTTCCCCTTCCACTTCAAGGGTCAGGTAATAGCACCCCAAGACCATATCCTGGGTGGGTGTCACCACCGGCCGCCCATCCTTCGGGTTGAGGAGGTTGTGTGCTGACAGCATCAAAATGCGCGCCTCTGCCTGAGCCTCAGCTGAAAGGGGCACATGTACTGCCATTTGGTCCCCGTCAAAATCAGCATTATAACCTGTACAAACAAGGGGGTGAATCTGAATCGCTCTACCCTCTACCAGAATAGGTTCAAAAGCCTGAATGCCCAGCCTGTGCAGTGTAGGGGCACGGTTTAACAGCACAGGGTGCTGTTTGATAACCTCCTCCAGCACATCCCAAACCTCCGGGCGTGCTCTCTCAACCATGCGCTTGGCACTCTTGATATTATGGGCATAATCCCTCTCCACAAGGCACTTCATAACAAATGGCTTGAACAGTTCTAATGCCATTTCCTTGGGAAGGCCGCACTGATGCAATTTCAATTCGGGACCAACAACAATAACCGAGCGACCGGAATAGTCAACCCTTTTACCAAGCAGGTTCTGGCGGAAGCGTCCTTGCTTTCCTTTCAGCATATCACTTAATGATTTGAGCGGCCTGTTCCCCGGACCTGTCACCGGGCGGCCCCGCCTGCCATTATCTATCAACGCATCCACTGCCTCCTGCAGCATGCGTTTCTCATTGCGGACAATAATATCAGGTGCTCCCAAATCGAGCAGCCGTTTAAGCCTGTTATTGCGGTTAATAACCCGCCTGTATAGATCATTTAAATCAGAGGTGGCAAACCTGCCTCCATCCAACTGAACCATAGGCCTCAGTTCCGGTGGAATCACCGGAATTACCTCTAAAATCATCCATTCGGGCCTATCCCCGGATTTGCGAAAGGCCTCAACAACCTCCAGACGCCTAATGGCCCGCACTTTACGCTGTCCGGTGGAATCCCGAAGTTCTGCCCGCAGTTCCTCACTTAATTTATCCAGATCAATTTCTTCCAGCAGTTCTTTGATGGCTTCTGCTCCCATTCCTGCCCGGAAACGGTTTCCATACTGTTCTCTCAGTTCCCGGTACTCGGACTCATTGAGCAGTTGCTTTTTGGTCAGATCAGGAACATCACCAGGATCAAGCACAATATAGGAAACAAAATAGAGCACCTTTTCCAGAGTACGGGGAGACATATCCAAAATCAGTCCCATCCGGCTGGGTATCCCCTTAAAATACCAGATATGGGATACAGGCGCAGCCAGTTCGATATGCCCCATCCGCTCACGCCTAACCTTGGATTTGGTGACCTCAACTCCGCAGCGGTCACAGATAACTCCCTTATAACGTACCCGTTTATACTTACCGCAATGGCATTCCCAGTCCTTGGTAGGGCCAAAGATCCGCTCGCAG
Organism: Syntrophaceticus sp.; assembly: GCA_012842275.1. Taxonomy (GTDB): domain Bacteria; phylum Bacillota; class DSM-12270; order Thermacetogeniales; family Thermacetogeniaceae; genus DTU068. Next base: position 14,000 of record DUSK01000102.1, read on the forward strand.
AACAGACCGTCCCGCTCGGGTTTAAGTGTTCGGTAATTGATCGTCTCCGGTTTTTTCACTTCCCCACTGGACCAGGACCTTATCTTTTCCGGGGAAGCGAGCCCGATCCGGATGCTCTCAAAAATGTTATTACTGCTGGCAGTGGCATCAGACAAAGACAATCGCTCCTTTCTTAGACCTGAGCCTCAAGAAACTATTCATCTTCCATATCAAGCGATTCATCAAGGACTGAAACAGCCTTATTACCCGTTGCCTGGAGGCGAAGTTTTCTTGACCCTTGTGAAATACTATCTTCGTCTTCCATAAGATCAATATCTTCCTCTTCACTCATCTCATCATCTTCAGGAGAGTAGTCCTCTAATCCCATATATTCCAAAACGTCATCAGACACTGTTTCTTGAGAATCACTATCTTCCTCGATCTCCTCTACCTGTAACTCCTCTTCATCATCCTGCTCGCTGTCTTCTTCATCATCAAGTGCTGGTGATGACTTCTTAGCGGCTTTAGACAGGGCTACACCGCTGTCATCCAACTCCAGTTCCCTGGCGGTTTCCCCAATATCATCCTCATCATCCCGAATTTCCACTTCTTCATTTGATTCTGATAACACACGGACATCCAGAGCCAGGCTCTGCAGTTCTTTAATCAAAACCTTGAAGGATTCGGGGACTCCCGGTTCGGGAACATTTTCACCCTTGACAATTGCTTCATAGGTTTTTACTCTTCCTACAACATCATCTGACTTAACTGTCAATATCTCCTGCAGGGTATAGGCAGCGCCATAAGCCTCCAGTGCCCATACCTCCATTTCGCCGAAACGCTGTCCCCCAAACTGCGCCTTTCCACCTAAAGGCTGCTGGGTAACAAGGGAGTAAGGGCCTGTAGAACGGGCGTGGATCTTGTCATCCACAAGGTGAGCCAATTTCAACATATATATATATCCAACTGTGATCTCATTGTCATAAGGCTCCCCTGTACGTCCGTCATAAAGCACTGTTTTCCCATCCCTGGGCAAGCCCGCTTGCTCCAGTGTGTCCATGATGTCATCCTCTACTGCACCATCATAGACCGGGGACGCAGTATAAATACCCATTTCATGGGCTGCTCGCCCCAGGTGGCACTCCAAGATCTGGCCGATATTCATACGGGAGGGTACCCCTAGAGGATTGAGAACGATCTCCACTGGAGTGCCATCAGGTAAAAAGGGCATATCCTCTTCTGGGAGAATACGGGATATAACACCTTTATTCCCATGCCTACCGGCCATTTTATCTCCAACAGAGATTTTTCTCTTTTGGGCTACATAAACCCGCACCAATTTATTAACACCGGGGGGCAGTTCATCCCCGTTCTCCCGGGAAAAGACCTTAACATCAACAACACGCCCCGATTCCCCATGAGGAATCCGCAGCGAAGTATCCCTGACCTCCCGGGCTTTTTCTCCGAAAATTGCACGGAGCAGCCGCTCCTCTGCTGTCAACTCGGTTTCCCCTTTAGGTGTTACTTTACCTACCAAGATATCACCGGGCCGTACTTCAGCACCAACCCGGATAATCCCTCGTTCATCAAGATCCTTTAATGCTTCATCCCCCACATTGGGAATATCACGGGTGATCTCCTCAGGCCCCAGTTTGGTATCCCGGGCATCACACTCATACTCTTCGATGTGAATAGAAGTAAACAGGTCCTCTTTGACCAGCTTTTCACTGATCAGAATAGCGTCCTCGTAATTGTAACCCTCCCAGGGCATATAGGCCACCAGCACATTTCTACCTAAAGCAAGTTCTCCTCCATGTGTAGATGGTCCATCGGCAATCACTTGATCTTTCTTTACGCGCTGCCCTTTTACAACAATGGGTTTTTGGTTGATACAGGTACCTTGATTGGACCGGGCAAACTTGGTCAAATGATAAGTGTATACTTTGCCCGAATCGCCTCTGATCCTTATTTCATCAGCAGTGACCCTTTCCACTACTCCTGCTTCATCACTGGTCACCACAACCCCTGAGTCATGAGCTACCCTGTACTCGATCCCTGTGCCTACTAAAGGGGCATCAGTACGCAGAAGAGGTACAGCCTGACGCTGCATATTGGCACCCATCAAGGCACGGTTAGCATCATCGTTTTCCAAAAAGGGAATAAGGGCAGCTGCAACACTAACAACCTGTTTTGGAGAAACATCCATATAATCAACCTGGGAAGGGGGTACAGCAACAATATCCTTACCATCCCGGGCATCCACTCGGCTTGTGATAAAATGGCCTTCCTCATCAAGAGGAGCATTAGCCTGAGCGATCACATATTCATCCTCAGTATCAGCAGTCAGATATACTATTTCATCAGTAACTATTCCCTTTTCTTTGTCTACTTTGCGGTAGGGTGTTTCTATAAAACCGTATTTATTTACCCTGGCATAGGTACTCAAAGAGCCGATCAGACCGATGTTGGGACCCTCCGGTGTTTCTATAGGGCACATTCTACCGTAGTGGGAATGGTGAACATCACGCACCTCAAATCCGGCCCTCTCCCGGCTCAGTCCCCCTGGACCCAGAGCACTCAAGCGCCGCTTATGGGTCAATTCGGCCAGCGGGTTGGTCTGGTCCATAAATTGAGATAATTGGCTGCTGCCGAAGAACTCTTTAACAGCTGCCACAACAGGCCGGATGTTGATTAAAGCCTGTGGAGTTACAGCATCAACATCCTGGATAGTCATCCTTTCCCTGACAACCCGTTCCATACGCGCCAAACCGATGCGGAACTGATTCTGCAGCAATTCCCCTACTGAACGCAATCTCCTGTTCCCCAGGTGGTCAATATCATCTATAGTCCCTTCACCGTTCATCAGTTTGAGAAAATAATCGATCACAGCGAAGATATCCTCTGGTGTGAGGCACCTGCTGTCATGGGATTCATCCAGCTTAAGCTTCTTATTTAACTTGTAGCGCCCTACCTGTCCAAGGTCATAGCGCCGCGGGTCAAAGAAAAGGCCTTCTAAAAGTGCCCGCGCACTCTCTATAGTAGGAGGTTCCCCTGGTCGCAGGCGTTTGTAAATTTCGACCAGGCCTTCCTCCATTGATTGAGTGCTGTCCCTTTCCAAGGTATTTTTCAAAAATTCATTATCGCCAAAACGCTCTAAAATATCATTATTTGTTGAGTAACCTAAGGCGCGAAGCAATACAGTGACAGGGAGTTTTCGCGTCCGGTCAATACGCACATAAACAGCCTCATGAGCATCTGACTCCAACTCCAACCAGGCACCGCGATTAGGTATAATCGTTGCACTGTAAATGCGTTTACCAGACGGGTCTGTGGCAGCGTGATAATAAACCCCCGGTGAGCGCACCAACTGGCTGACCACAACCCTTTCCGCACCATTGATGATGAAGGTACCTTTCTCTGTCATCAAGGGGAAATCCCCCATAAAAACATCCTGTTCCTTGATCTCACCGGTTTCCCGGTTAGTCAAACGCACCTTCACCCTCAGGGGTGCGGCATATGTAACATCTCTTTCCTTACACTCAGCAACAGAGTATTTGGGTTCTCCCAGCGAATAATCAATAAACTCAAGGCTCAAATTGCCTGTAAAGTCCTGTATCGGGGACACATCACGAAATGTTTCCCGCAAACCTTCCCTTAGAAACCATTCATACGATTGTTTTTGAATCTCAATAAGATTGGGCATCTCCAAAATTTCTTGAATCCGCCCATAACTCCAACGCACTCTTTCTCCAACCTGAATCGGTTTTGGATTAGCCATCACACACCATCCCTTATCGTACTCGGTTTACTGTTACGTTTCTCAAATCAACCGAAAGCAGTGATGGTATCTACATTATACCCTTACCCAACAAGTTTCAACCGCCCTTCCTTTCATAATCATGCCAAAACTTGTTCCAATAGACATTCTTAAAGAATATCATGGAAATGATCAAATGTCAACAAAAAAACAAAAGGAACCCTTTCAGGAACACATTTTGAAAGGGCTCCCTATCATCCAATCTCTTGATCATAATTAGATACTTATTTTCGGTAAAAGATTTCTGTAAGCGGTTAAGAAAAAAGCTCACTGATATTACGAAACTAGCTGATTTCGACCTCTGCACCTACTTCAGTAAGTTTTGCCTTAATCTCCTCAGCTTCTTCCTTGCTTACATTTTCTTTTACTGGCTTCGGAGCATTGTCTACCAATTCTTTAGCTTCTTTCAGACCAAGCCCTGTAATTTCCCTTACAGCTTTGATAACTTTGATCTTCTCATTGCCGACAGCCTTGAGAACCACATTAAACTCTGTTTTCTCTTCTTGTGCAGGCGCTTCAGCTGCCGCAACAGGACCAGCAGCTACAGCCACAGGAGCAGCGGCACTTACACCGAATTCCTCTTCTATGGCTTTGACCAATTCTGCGAGCTCCAGAACAGTCATTCCCTTTACTGCTTCAATAATCTCTGCAACTTTACTCATTATAATAACCTCCTTAGTTATATTCAAAGTATTTATTAATTTATTCAAATTAAAATTTTAAACTTATAGATTAAGAGGCCTCTTTTTGTTCTTGAACAGCTCGTAATGCATAAACCAACTTTCTTATTGGTCCCTGCAAAACACTGCATAAATTGGTAAGCGGAGCATTAAACCCGCGCAGTACCTGGGAGAGCAGTTCCTCTCTGCTCGGTAGATCAGCGAGGGTCTTTACCTCAGCAAAGCCCACTACCTTTCCCTCGATAAGCCCTCCCTTGATCTCTAAATTCTTGTTCTTTTTCGCAAAATCCATCAGAACCTTAGCCGGAGCTACAGGATCTTCTAAGCCGAAAGCAATAGCAGTGGGTCCTGTCAACAACTCATTGAGCCCTGAAAATCCGCTGTTTTTAGCAGCAATTTGGGTCAATGTGTTTTTGACTACCTTATATTCCACACCGGCATCCCGGCAGGCTCTGCGCAAAGCTGTAGCATCCTCAACCGTGATGCCTCGATAGTCGGCAAGAATCGCTGCTTTTGAAGACTTCAGTTTTTGTTCCAGTTCAGCAACGATTTCTTTTTTCTTCTCCAGTTTTAACATTTCACGCCTCCTTTACAAAAAATAAGGCCCTCCGCAAACAGCAGAGGGCCAGGATTGTCCCTTGAAAATCCTTCAACCTCGGTAGGCGTACTCCTTTAAGCCCTGCGGCACCTACTGTCTACGGTTACTCCTATAGAATAGCAAAGTATTATTTTTAAGTCAAATAATTAATTAATAAAAATTAACCTAAAGGTTTTACCGGATTTATTTTCACACCAGGACCCATGGTCGATGAAACAGTAACACTTCTGATGTACTGCCCCTTCGCCGCAGCAGGTCTGGCTTTGATCAATGTCTCTATCAGGGTCGTATAGTTTTCTTTAAGCTTCTCTACTGGAAAAGATACCTTGCCGATAGGTGCATGGACAATACCTGTTTTATCAGCGCGAAATTCAATTTTGCCCGCCTTGATCTCCTTGACCGCTCTTTCAATATCAAAGGTTACTGTGCCGGTTTTGGGGTTGGGCATCATTCCACGGGGGCCCAGTATTTTACCGAGCCGCCCCACCATACTCATCATATCAGGGGTAGCCACTGCTACTTCAAAATCCAGCCACCCTTCCTGCACCTTTTGGACCATTTCTTCGGCACCTACATAATCAGCTCCAGCATTAGCCGCTTCAGTGGCTTTATCTCCCTTGGCAAAGACAAGCACTTTTCTTGTCTTGCCTGTCCCGTGAGGAAGAACCACAGCTCCTCTCACCTGCTGATCCGCATGACGGGGATCAATCCCCAGTCGCACAGAAACCTCAACAGTTTCATCGAAATTGGCAGGAGCAATTTCTTTGACCAAATTTAATGCCTCATCGGGATCATACAAATGGTCCCTATCGATCTTCTCAAGAGCATTTAAATATTTTTTTCCTCTCTTTGGCATAATACGTCCTCCTTTGTGGTTTAGCGGATCCAATCCTCCCACTATAGTTTCCCGGTTATATCAAAACCGGGCTGGATAACCTAATTAACAATTTCAATACCCATACTGCGAGCTGTTCCCTCAATCATGCGCATAGCGCCTTCGATATCCATTGCATTGAGGTCGCGCATCTTCAGCTCAGCGATCTCCTTTACCTTAGCCCGGGATACCTTGCCAACCTTGCGCCGGTTAGGTTCACCTGAGGCAGTTTCCAGACCCGCAGCCTTTTTTAAAAGAACAGAAGCTGGCGGGGTTTTTGTAATAAAACTAAAGGAACGGTCTTGGTAAATGAAGACCTCTACCGGAATGATCAAACCGGCATCCTTGGCTGTCCGCTCGTTAAACTCTTTGCAAAAGCCCATTATATTGACACCATGGGGGCCAAGAGCAGAACCAACCGGTGGCGCTGGTGTAGCTTTTCCGGCTTCTACCTGAAGCTTAACCTTGGCAATTACTTTTTTTGCAGCCATGCTGGGCACTCCTTTCTCTTCTATTTCCTTTACAATTTCTCTACCTGTGTGAAATCCAGTTCAACCGGTGTCTCCCTACCAAACATGGATACTAACACCTTTAGTTTGCTCTTCTCCGGATAAATCTCCTCAACAGAACCGATAAAGTTCTCAAAGGGGCCGGCAATTACCCGGACACTTTCACCGATATCTAGATCGATCTTGATCGGTGCTTCTGCCAGACCCATTTTGCGCATAATGTTTTGTACCTCTTCATCCCTTAATGGTATGGGCTTGTTTCCTGACCCCACAAAACTGGTTACACCGGGTGTATTGCGCACAACATACCAGGAATCATCGGTTAAAATCATCTCAACTAAAACATAGCCGGGAAAAATCTTTTTCTTGTTGACGCGCCTTTTTCCGTCCTTGATCTCAATTTCATCTTCCATGGGAACAAGAACGCGAAAAATTTTATCCTCCATATTCATGGAGGCAACTCTTTTCTCCAAATTTGCTTTTACCTTGTTCTCATAACCGGAATAAGTATGAATCACAAACCATTTCTTTTCCATAAAGCAAGGGACCTGCTGGCCCCCACCTCCCTGGTATGTTTACTTATACTGAACTTTATAGATTCAGCAGCAATTCGATCAAAGCGCTCAAAGCAGTGTCAGCAATCCAAATCATAGCAGCCACAAGAATTACAGATGAAATTACTACCATAGTATAAACAGTAATTTCTCTCCGGCCGGGCCAGTGTACTTTTTTCAGTTCACCCCATGCACTCTGAAAGAACTTAACTGGGGCCTGAAAAGGCTTTCTTTTAGGTTTACCGCTTTCTCTGGTGCGCGGGGTTCGTTTTGTTTTTTGTTCTAAAGCTTTCTTTTTATCAGCAGCGCTCTTCTTCACTTCCGCGATTTCAGCAGTTCCTTTATCTTCAATCTTCGCCTGAGCCTTAGGCTTGATCAAGCGTAGAAGGGAATGCGGTTTCTTTTCAGCGGCAGGTGTGGCTTCTACCAAGCTTTGATCCTGCTCTTGCTTAACTCCTGCTGATGCGGCCTTTTTAGAGCGTGCTCTGCCACCCTTTTTGGCCTTAGCTGCACCGGGTTTTTTGGCCAACTGGCTCACATCCTTCAGCATGCCACCACTTATTTAGTTTCACGGTGGACAGTTTGTTTCTTACATTTAGGGCAATACTTCTTTAACTCCAACCGATCAGGGTCGTTCTTTTTGTTTTTCTCTGTTGTATAATTGCGGCTTTTGCAATCAGTACATGCTAAAGTCACACCTACTCGCACTATAGCCACCTCCTACTGCCTCAACAACAAAAAATAGTGCCAAATACAGCCATAAAAAGTACCTGTTATACTTTAGCATAGTCCCCTATTCCCTGTCAATAAAAAAG
>DUSK01000103.1 GCA_012842275.1 Syntrophaceticus sp.
CACAAACCTCTCACCCCCTTTGATTCAATCTTGCTTGCTAAATATTGATTGATACCTTTCTAAAAATGCATCCATCCGCTTGCGCTGCTGCCTGATATGAACCGCCCAGGCATGAAGCATCTCCTCACCCTCATCACTCAAGCTGTAGAGACGCCTGGCTGGCCCCCCTTCACCTACATCCCAGTGAGATGTTACCAATCCTTCCTCCTCCAGACGGCGCAGGGTTCTGTAAACTGAACCTGGATCCAGCCGCTCACTGAAGCCGAATTCAGTAAGCTGCTGAAGCAGATCATAACCATGGGCAGAACGCTGTTTGAGCAGTATAAGGAGACAGGGCTGCATAAACTTTTCTACTGGGAGTCCCCCGCCACAGCGGCAAACAGAGCCTTTTTTATCTCTTGAATGGTGGTCGCACATTAGTGATTATCTCCTCTATATGTATATTGCCTATAAGGATTATATTACTATAGGGATAATTTGTCAATATAAATGCTGTAATTAATTTTAAAAATAATTTTTGATATCATAGAATTGGGCATATTAAAACATAAACTCAATGTTGGTATACACAACGGGGTGTTTATGATGTACGGTATTGTGCTTGAGGGTGGAGGTGCCCGGGGTGCCTACCAGGTAGGTGCCTGGAAGGCCTTAAATGAACTGGGAATCGAATTTAAGGGTGTTGCCGGGACCTCTGTGGGTGCTCTCAATGGAGCAATGATGGTACAAAAGGATCTAGAACAGGCACTGGAAGTGTGGAGTGAGATTACACCATCCAAAATCATTAATATTGATGACAAATTGTTTGAAAAGTTGAAAAACCGAAAGATATCCGCTGAGGATACAACAACACTTATTCAATATATCAAAGCATTTTTACATAACCGGGGTTTAGACACTACGCCTCTGCATAAATTGCTGTACCGTTATATAGATGAAAAAAGGATCAGAACTGCAGGCATAGAGTTCGGAATCGTCACCGTATCCCTTACTGAACTGACCCCGTTAAAACTTTTTTTAAGTGATATACCTGAGGGTAAATTGATCGACTACCTCCTGGCCAGTGCCAGTTTGCCGGTTTTTCAGAGGCAGCGCATAGGCAACAATACTTTTTTAGATGGCGGAGTTTTCGACAATCTTCCCATCAGCCTGCTGGCTGAAAAGGGGTTTCAAAACATAATAGCGGTCAGGCTTGTGCGCAAAGGCCTGAAAAAATGGAAAAATTGCAGTGACCTGAATATCACATTGATCAGGCCAAAAGAAAGCTTGGGCAGTATGTTCGATTTCACAAAAGAAAGAGCTATCAATAATATTGAGTTGGGCTACTATGACACATTGAGGGTTTTTAAAGGTTATCAAGGCAGCAGGTATTATATCGATGGCTGTCCTGATGATGATTTTTTTCTGCATATATTGCTGCAGATGGATAGAACAGGGTTGAACAGACTGCGCAAACAGTTAGGAATAAGGGATATACCTGAGAAAAGATTTATCCTGGAAAAATTGGTTCCACTGCTGGCGGATATGCTCTCTTTAGGCCCCACAGCTTCATACCGGGATATATTTATCTCTATACTGGAAAGAGCGGCAGCTAAAACTGCAGTAAACAGGTTTCAGCTATATGAGTATAAAAATTTCGAGCAGATAGTTATTGAATCATACCGTCCAGAAAAACGAGCCCCTCTTCCTGGGATTATAAAAGGGAATGAACTGCTCTTGCGGGCAAAGAAGGAGCAGTTCCTGGATGAAATCACGGAAATAGCGATCAACGGAATTAAACAAAACTAATCATGAATAATAACTGATGTCTTTCCCTCCTGCCTGTCTATCACCCATTTACTTGCAAATAGATTGCACCAACATATTTTGGGCATAGCACCCATTTGTTCATAATATGTCCAATATATGTTGCCTTATTATTTGCTCACAGGCTATTTGTTGCCAGATATTTGGTAACAAAACCGGCCGGACAAGCACCCAATAAATGCAAACGCAATATATTACTATAAATAAGAAAAATTTAGCCGCGGCTAACTTAGTTACAGGAGGATTAATCAAATGACAGATACCATAGTACCTTTATCTCAACTTCCGAACGGAGCATCTGGAACAGTAAAATATCTGACCGCCCAGGGTCAGGTCAGGCGCCATCTCTTAGATCTGGGATTGGTGGCCGGCTCCAAAATAGAATCAATACGACGAAGTCCTGCTGGAAACCCTACTGCCTTTAATATCAGAGGGGCGATCATAGCCCTGCGCAATGAGGATGCAGACCAGGTCTTTGTTACCCTTGACAAAACTATGGAGGAAAAAAATGAAAGCCACAGATAAATCATGCTGTACAGAAGCTTATGAAGCCTTTGGGCTGAAACTCTCACAAAACCAACTGGTTGTAGCGCTGGCAGGGAACCCCAATACAGGTAAAAGCACTGTTTTCAATGCTTTGACCGGTTTAAAACAGCATACCGGCAACTGGCCGGGAAAAACTGTTTTGAGGGCTGAAGGAACCTTTGTTCACAGAAATAAAAAAATACTGCTCGTCGATCTTCCTGGAACCTACTCCCTCCTGGCAACATCTGCTGATGAACAGGTGGCCAGGGATTTTCTCGTTCTTGGGCGACCCCATGCTGTCATAGTTGTAGCTGATGCCACCTGCCTGGAGCGCAACCTAAACTTAGTACTGCAGGTGATGGAGATCACAGCAAAGGTTGTGGTCTGCGTCAATTTAATGGATGAAGCCGCAAGGCGGAGTATCAAGGTTGACATTGAGGTGCTTTCCCGGGAACTGGGGGTCCCTTGCATCCCTACTGTAGCACGTGACGGAAAAGGGCTTACAGAGCTAAAAGATGCTGTATTGGACGTGGCAACAGGTGTTACTGCTACATCACCCCGGCAGGTCAGCTATGAACCACATGTAGAACAGGCAGCTGCACGTATAGAGAGCCGCATTCGCCCTTATCTCCCCGGTTGGGTGAACCACCGCTGGTTAGCCCTAAGGCTGCTGGAGGGGGATATGAGCATCATCAAAGCTATTATTGACCATCTGGGTAATGGTTCTGAACAGCTTTTATTACAGGAGGGAAGTGCGGTATGGGCACGCTGAACTCAACCCTATCTTCACTCCTCTCCAGCATCAATCAGGAAATAAGCGCAAAAGAACAGCAAAAAATCAGAGACTCTATAGTAAGCAGCATTTACAGCTGTGCGGAGGAAATTGCCCGCAAGGCTGCCCACCATCAAACAGATCGCAAATTTGAACTTGATCAAAAAATAGACAATATCGTCACTTCTCGGGTATTTGGCATACCCATTATGCTGGCACTGCTGGGGGTTATACTCTGGCTGACCATCACTGGAGCCAATTATCCATCACAGCTGCTTGCTAATAGTCTTTTTTGGTTGGAAGGCCAGTTCACCAACTTTTTTATGATGGTTGGCGCCCCTGACTGGCTGCATGGTGTACTGGTGCTGGGGATGTACCGGGGGCTGGCTTGGGTTGTGTCAGTAATGCTCCCCCCTATGGCCATCTTTTTTCCCTTGTTCACTTTATTAGAAGATCTGGGCTACCTGCCCCGGGTGGCCTTCAACTTGGACAGATATTTTAAAAAGGCCTGCGCTCACGGGAAACAGGCCTTAACCATGTGTATGGGGTTCGGCTGCAATGCAGCAGGTGTTATCTCCTGCAGAATTATCGAGTCTCCCCGGGAGAGGCTGATCGCTGTACTTACCAATGTCTTTGTTCCCTGCAATGGCCGGTTTCCTATACTGATCAGCCTTTCTATGATCTTTATAGGGGGATTGGGAGCCACAGCCTCTAGTACTGCAGCAGCCGCTGTGGTAGTTTTGCTGGTTCTGCTGGGTGTGGTGGTTACCCTTTTGATGTCCTGGCTGTTATCTAAAACCGTGCTCAAAGGGGAACCATCATTTTTTACACTGGAATTGCCGCCTTACCGTAAACCCCAGGTCGGACGTATATTGATACGCTCTCTTCTTGACAGAACAATTTTTGTGCTGATGCGTGCAATAGTTGTCGCCGCTCCCGCAGGTGCCATCACCTGGATACTGGCCAACACATATATCGGTGATCTCAGCATTATTGCTCATCTAGCCGGTTGGCTGGACCCCTTTGCCGTTCTTCTCGGCTTAGATGGCATCATCCTAATGGCTTTTATACTGGGTCTGCCTGCCAATGAAATTGTTCTGCCAATTATGATCATGAGTTATCTATCGGCTGGGGCAATGCTGGAACTGGACAGTTTAACCGCTCTCAGAACACTGCTGGTCGATAACGGCTGGACCTGGCTCACAGCCCTGTCAACTATGTTATTTTCACTGCTGCACTTCCCCTGCGGCACCACACTGCTGACTATCTACAAGGAAACAAAAAGCTTGAAATGGACGGCTTTCGCCGCTTTGATGCCCCTGGGAACAGCCATTTTAGTAACATTTGCTATAGCACAGTTTGCTGTTTTGCTGGGTCTTGTTTAGAATGCATAATCAGCATAATGGTATAACAGACACTGAATTAACAGGTTTTTGTAACAGTTTTGTAACAATCTTTGATAAGAATGAAACATCTGACTGTTATACTTAACACATCAAACCCGATAGCTAAACGGGTTTCTCCCCAAGCTTTAAAATTATTTGCGCAATGCTTCCTTACAGACCCGGGAAAAAACCGGGTTTTTTCTTTTCTGTGACAATGGCACCCCCTTTTACGTCATATTATTTAAAATAATGCTGTTTGCATAGCAAGGGGTGATCCATCTATAGGTATTAATGTTGTTTATTGCCTTTTATTAAATTTATATGTTATTATATAATTTAAAAAACGCAATAAATGTCGAATTCATAAATACGAATGGGAGTTTGGAGAGAGTGAATAGATTTATATACATTATGATAGTACTGGTAATTAGTTGTTTTGCGCTTGCCGGGAGCGGTTACTTTCAACCCACAGCAATGACAAGCAGTATAGATAAACAAAGCAGTGAAAACAGTAATAATAAAACCAATAATAGTTTTAATAATCCTGCTACAGAAAAATCCAAGCAAATAGATAATCAAAAAGATAATAACAACGAGAATAGCTGTGACAGCAGGACTTCACCTAATGAAACAAATAAACCTAACAAACCTGAACAGCTAGCACAGAATGACCAAAAAAACAAAGAAACTGCTGAGCCTAGCAAAAATAATCATCAAAACAAATATAGAATTGATGTAAGCATAAGTGAGCAAAAGGTGCGCATTTATGATAATGACACACTGATCAAAGAATGGACAGTGTCCACAGGTAAAAATAACTCCACACCAGTGGGTGACTTCACCATCCAAAACAGAGGTGAGTGGTTTTTCAGTGAAAAATACCAGGAGGGTGCCATGTGGTGGGTGTCTTTTAAGGACTGGGGTATTTATCTATTTCACAGTGTGCCAATGGATCGCAATCAAAATA
>DUSK01000104.1 GCA_012842275.1 Syntrophaceticus sp.
TCCAGCTTGTAGCCCATATCCTCGCTGATAAATGTTCCATTGGTGAGAATAGCGATATCCTCTAACATGGCTTTGCGGCGGTCTCCGAATGCCGGTGCCTTAACAGCAGCGCACTGCAGAACTCCCCTCAGTTTGTTGACCACCAGTGTTGCCAAGGCCTCTCCTTCAACATCCTCAGCAATGATCAGGAAGGGCTTCCCTGTGCGGACAACCTTCTCCAGCAGAGGGAGCAGATCGCCGACCGAAGATATTTTCTTTTCATGGATGAGGATGTAGGGTTCTTCTAACTCTACTTCCATAGTTTCGGAGTTGGTGACAAAGTAGTGGGAAATATAGCCCCTGTCAAATTCCATACCTTCTACAACTTCAACCAGGGTCTCGATACTCTTGGATTCTTCAACAGTGATAACCCCGTCTTTTCCTACCTTTTCCATAGCCTCTGCCACCAGTTCGCCGATCTCTTTATCATTACCGGAGATGGCAGCAACATTGGCGATGGATTCTTTGGTTTCCACAGGGGTGCTCATTTTCTTCATTGCTTCAACAGCTTTTTCCACTGCCAGGTCGATTCCACGCTTTATGAAAATGGGGTTTGCCCCAGCGGTAACGTTTTTCAGCCCTTCATTAACGATTGACTGGGCAAGAACTGTTGCGGTTGTGGTTCCATCCCCTGCGATCTCATTGGTCTTGGATGCAACTTCTTTGCACAGCTGTGCTCCCATGTTTTCGAACGGATCTTCCAATTCGATTTCCTTGGCGACAGTGACACCGTCTTTAGTGATTGTAGGTGAACCAAATTTCTTTTCTAGAACAACATTACGCCCTTTGGGGCCGAGTGTGGTCTTTACTGCCTCTGCAACGATATTAACGCCTCTTTCCAGCTTTTTACGGGCATCAATATCAAAGATAATCTGTTTCGCTGGCATAGATCAATATACCTCCTTATAATTGAACTGCCGTCCTTATTCTTTGATGGCCAGAATGTCGCTTTCCCGCATGATCAGGTATTCCTCATCCCCGATCTTGACTTCAGTGCCGCCGTATTTAGCGTAAATAACTTTGTCGCCCACTTTTACTTCTGGGGCAACACGGTTGCCATTCTCAAGCATGCGGCCAGGCCCAACTGCAATGACTTCCCCTTCCTGGGGCTTTTCTTTCGCAGTATCCGGCAGATAAATGCCTCCTTCGGTTTTCTCCTCTTTGGAAAGTGGTTTTACCAGAACATGATCACTTAGTGGCTTGAGCATTTACAACCCTCCTCAATATAGTGTGAATATGTGGGTGGTTTATTAGCACTCAATTTAGGAGAGTGCTAATAAAATCTATGATAAATCATACAAATACAGGAGCAACTTGTCAATACTTTTTCCTTAGTATTCCCAAATTTTTTTGAAACAAGCATCTCTAATGGAAATAATGGGATTTTTGTAGAAGCTGAAGGTAAAGGTTTAATGCAGGTGGGCGATGATGATGGTCTGATTGCCCTTTTCTCTGGCACATTCTGGGCAGGTGATCAGGCAGAGGTAAAGGCCTTTTATTTTGTCACCTCTTTTTTTGAGGTCTCGAGTGAGTTTATCAATTTCTTTTCCCATTTGCATTAGAGGGAGCTGGCTTACTACTGAATAGAAACGACCCTCTAGTTTCAGAATGGAAGAGTCCCCAGAGTGTTTTGCCGGATCCTGGGGTTGAATTTCGATTAAAATTTCGCCCCTGAACAGTCCACTCTTCAAAAGTATCAGTGCATTTTCATTGATAATATGGCCCTCACTGCGGGCTTTGGCCAGGGCGAGTGCAATATCTTCACGATAGGAAAATGGTTGGTGAAAGGCCATGCGTGTGGTAACTCTGTAAAAAAAACGGGGTTTATCCCATGTAAAGGTTTTTTCGTGCCAGTCCGCGGGATTGATCTTTTGGCAGTGACAGTGTTCGATCATTCCCCATCCTCTCCCTAGTGAAACAATTCCCATTATAAGCTTCCCATTATTATATAACTTTCGTATTTCTACAAAACATATTGGGTTCCTGCCGCTGTTACAAATTACCTTTTTATTTGGCAAAATATGAGAATATTTTCTTTGGAGTCAAGGCTTGGAAGAGGAGAGCATGAATGTCAAGTGAAGCGAATAAAATATTTGCGAGAAAGGAGGATGTTTACCATGCAGTTTATTGTATTGCGCTACCGCCGTGTGTTGAAATTGATAATAACATGTGTTCTGGTCCTACTTGGATTTCTTCTGCTGTCCGGGATCTGCAGTCGAGTTGTGGGGGTTTATCAAGATAACATACGGGAAGTGCCTATTTATTCGGTTGATACTAAGGAGAAAAAATTGGCCATATCCTTTGATGCTGCCTGGGGGGCCGATTATACACCCACTCTGCTCAAGATCTTAGAAGAAAACAACATTAAAACAACTTTTTTTCTCACAGGAATATGGGTAAAGGAATACCCGGAGATGGTCAAAAAAATAGCTGCCGCCGGTCATGAACTGGGCAATCATTCATTAACTCACCCTCACTGCAACGCACTTTCAGAAGAGGAGTTCTTGAAGGAGTTAAAAGAAAATGAGGAGCTGATCTACAAGCTGACAAAAAAACGCACCCGCCTTTTCCGCCCGCCCTTTGGTGAGTACAACAACACCAACATTAAGGCGTGCCGCAAAAACGGGTACGAGGTAATTCAATGGAGTGTTGATTCCCTGGATTGGCAGGAAATCGGGGTAGAGGCTATAGTTGATCGGGTTGTCAAGAATGCCCATCCGGGAGCTATTATACTTTTCCATAATAATGCCAAATACACCCCTGAAGCTCTTCCTATTATCCTGAAAAAACTGAAAGCAGAGGGTTATAAAATAGTGCCTGTCTCCGAACTGCTGATCAAAGGTGATTACTACATTGAAAAGCACACAGGGGTGCAGAAAAAAGCCTGAGCTGCTAGAATTCTCTGGGCTTGCAGATAATCTCTTTCACCTTGGTATCAAAGAAGTTGTTGGAGTGGGCCGGTGTGATTACCAGTGCAGTATCCGCACCGGTCCCTGAACCGGCTACTGCGATGATCTCTTCGCCATATGGCACCAAACCGGCATCGAGAGCCATTCCCGCGATCTCTACACACACCTTGACACCCTGTCCCAGCATGCGCAGGGTGGAGGCTATAATTTCAGCAGGGTAGACACCTCCGAATTTAATGCGCAGTGCCCGGTCAAGCCCTGCCATTAGGTGAGTTGTGGTCAATATTTTTACACCCTTCTCGGTCAGTTCCTGTCTGACAGCTGCAGGCATTTCATCCTCACCGGGGGCCATAAATCCCACATGATGGGTGACACAGACTATTTCCAGTCCTTTGTCTAAAAAGTGTTTTACTGTGTTGCCGCTATTGGAAGCCACGACAATATGCTTGATTTGCAATTCCTGTGCTTTTTCAATTACCAGCTTCGCCACACTTTCAGTATTTTCTGGACCTTTTTGCTTCCAGTACATTTAAACCACCTTTCTTTTGATAATATTATGCCTGAATACATAGACTTTAAAATCAAATTTTTCAGCAAAAGACTTTATTAATTCTATTAATACAGAGGATGAATAATGAAAAGGGAAGAATTATTTTGTTAAGATAAATAGTATTAGATTTTGTCAGGAGATGCAATAATGTTCAATCGAAGGATATTTAACCTGGCTTGGCCTGCCATCTGTGAAATGATGCTCTATATGCTGCTGGATTTTGTAGATGTTGCCTTTGTAGGACGTTTGGGGGCACAAGCGCTGGCTGCAGTTAGTCTTGGGGCACAGATCTATTTCTCTGTTATTTTTTTGTTTGCTGCTCTGTCCACAGGGGCAACAGCTTTAATTGCCCGGGCTGTTGGCGCAAATAATTTGAAACGTGCCGGGCAGATCGCCGGAAGGACTCTAGTGCTCGCTTTGGTATTGGGAGCTGTTGTCACTCTTTGTTTTCATCTATTTGCTGGTGCTATTGTCGGTTTGTTTCATTTTGAGCAAGCTGTTCAGCAGATGGCTATCGGATATATCAAGATCACCGGTTCTGTTGCTGCTTTTGCTTTGATCCTTTTTGTCTGTAATGGCATTTTCCGGGGTGCTGGGCTGACAAAGATCCCCTTTTATATCGCTGCTCTGACCAATATAGTGAATATTATCGGAGATTATGTATTAATATTCGGCAAGTTTGGATTTCCTGCCCTAGGGGCTGAAGGTGCAGCCCTGGCAACTGCTGCTGCCCAACTGTTGGGTTGTTTGGTTATGGTTATTCTTCTGTTTTCCGGTGCAACACTGGTGAGGCTGAGGTTGAGAGATCTGCTTTACCTGGGGGATTTTGATCTCACCAGTGTTATAGTGAAGCTGAGTACCCCAGCGGGTTTAGAGCAAGTTCTGATGAGCATGGCGAGCATACTGGCCAGTTTCATGCTCTCCGGACTGGGAACTGTGCCTTTCGCCGCCCATCAGGTTGTGATGACCGCAGAATCACTGTCTTTTATGCCCGGCTATGGTTTTGCAGTGGCAGCTACCACCCTGGTCGGGCAAAGCCTGGGAGCCCAAAAACCAAAACAGGCTTATGAACACGGTTTGGCATCTCTTAAGATGGCCCTGCTCATCATGGGTACGACAGGCCTTGTTTTTTTGTTTTTTCCTTCACTGATCATCAGGATCTTTACCAGTTCAGGCCCAGTATTGGAACTGGGCTCTTTCTGCCTCCGTATCGCAGCATTGGAACAACTTCCTCTGGCTGTGGAGATGGTACTGGCCGGGGCCCTGCGCGGGGCAGGGGATACACGAACCCCGGCATTGATTACCATTCTTTGCAACTGGCTGCTGCGCATACCGCTGTTCTATCTGGCCATCTATGTGTTTCACTGGGGGCTGCCCGCTATCTGGGGCATTACTGTGTTTGACTGGTTCGTGCGGGCGGTTTGTGTAGCAGTGCAGTACCGGCGCGGCCGCTGGCAGCAAATTTCCATCAGTTAACAGACCGATCACCGGGACTGTCCCCTTGCGCGATGAGCAGTGTTAGTCCCTGCCGCTTGCGACATAAGCTCCGGTTGAACAGGAGCTGAATATTTTCCTGAAGTGGAAGCCGTATATGGCGAAGGTGATAGCCTCTGGCAGGAAGCGGGGGTATTTGATTAGGGTTTTCATCAGGAACTTCCAGTAGTGGCGCCGGCCCTTTTCCA
>DUSK01000105.1 GCA_012842275.1 Syntrophaceticus sp.
CTGATGAATGCCGAAAATCTGGCTGGTGTAGTGATCGCTCAGCTAAAGAAGAAGGGTGCTCCCATCATCATTGGTGGTGGTGCGACACCGATGGATATGAAAACCACTACCACCCTCTATGGTGCACCTGAAACCTATATGAACTACGGCATTATGACACAGCTTGCCCAGTTCTACGGGCTTCCCAACTTCACAGAAGCCGGTTGTGTCAATGCACCTGTGCCTGATGTGCAAGCAGGTGCTGAAGCAGCGGTCACAATTCTGATGACCCAGTTGGAAGGCTGCAACCTGGTGCATGATGTGGGGTATCTGGAAGGGGGCAAAACAGGTTACCTGCCCTTCCTGGCCATCTGTGATGACCTGATCAGTATGGCTAGATATAGTGGGGCGGGAACCAGAATCTCCCCGGATCATCTGGCTGTAGACTGTATCCATGAAGTGGGGCCAGGTGGCAATTATATGGCACACCCCCATACCTTCAAGTTTTTCCGGGAGGAGATCTGGAGTCCTCGTTTCTTCAACAGATACCACTGGGAGCAGTGGTTGGGCAAAGGTAAGGAAACCCCGATGGATATTGCCATTAAAGAGGTTAAGAGGATTCTGGCGGAACACCAGGCTGCAGCGCTGCCTGAAGGCGCAGCAGAGGAAATGCAGAGAATTATCAGGCAGCGGGAAGAGGAAATTCGATCTTAAGGGGGCGAGATAGATGGAATATGCAAGCAAACACGGAGATGGAATAGCGTTTAGAACATTGACTTTGCAACAGTTGAAGGATATTCACAGCGCCAGTTGCCGCATTTTAGATGAAGTAGGAGTAGTTGTACACCATGATGAAGCAGTGGATTTACTAAAGAAGGGGGGCGCCTATATAGACAGCAATGGCCGAACCCATATCCCAGAAGCATTGATCAAGCGGGCGCTCCACTCCGCCCCCTCAAGAATTACTTTATATAACAGGCTGGGTGAACCGGTGATCTGGATGGAGAAATCCAATGTCCATTTTGGGGCAGGGTCCGATACACTGGTTTACCTGGACCCTTTTACAGGTGAGCGCAGGGATTGGACAACTGAGGAGGTGGCAGCTGCCATCAGGGTTGTAGATGCACTTCCTCAGCTGGATTTTGTGATGTCCATGGGGCTGTTGTCAGATGTGGACAAAAGGATGATCAACCGCATCCAGTATGCCTTGATGCTCAAAAACAGTGTGAAACCTCAGGTGGTTATTGCTGAGGATGCCCCAACTGTAGCTGATATTACAGAAATGGCAGCAGCAGCAGTGGGAGGACGGGAAAAGCTGAAAAATATGCCGCACTTTGTCCTTTATTGTGAGCCCACATCCCCTTTGCAGTTGCCATTTGAGTCAGTAGACAAACTGCTTTATGCCGCAGAGAACAAAATCCCGGTCAACTTCGCCTGCGGGGCAGTGGAGGGTGCCTCCACCCCGGTTACTGTGGCTGGGACTGTTGCTCAGGCCAATGCAGAGGCTCTCTGCGGGCTGGTGCTCCATCAATTGAAGAACCCGGGAGCTCCTTTCCTTTATGGATTTGGAGGATCCCCTCTGGATATGCGCACTATGGTAGCCTGTTACGCGGTTCCTGAGGTCCTGCTTTTACAGGGCTGTGTATGTGACCTCAGCCGTTTCTACTCTCTCCCCAGCTGGGGTTATGCGGGCTGCAGCAGTTCCAAAGATTTTGATGAACAGGCGATCACAGAAGCAACAATGTTTACTGTTATGGGAGCGCTGCAGGGCTGCAACCTGATGCATGATGTTTTTTATATTGAGTCGGGACGGACCGGTTCATTAGAACTACTGGTTTTGATGGATGAGGTCATTTCCAGGGCAAGGCATATTCTGAAGGGTGTGAACACAACCCCCGAGTATCTGGCTGTAGAAGCAGTGAAACGGGTGGGGCCCGGCGGCAACTACATGGGTGACGCCCATACAGCGAAGCATTTCCGGGAGAAATGGCAGCCCAGCTTGTCCGATTTCAGCTCTTATAGTTCTTGGGAAGCGGCAGGCTCAAAATCCATGAGGGAACGGATTCGGGAAAGATTGCGCTCCATTATGGAAGAGCATAAGCCGGTACCACTGGCACCGGAAGTGGAAGAGAAAATAGATGCAGTAATAAAACAGGCAGAGGACCGGTTGGGTATTAAGTTGTAAAAAGTGGAGGGATTAACATGGCGAGTATTAGGGATTTAACAGAGTATGTTATTCAAGCTGACATCGAAAAGGTGAAAGAAACCACAGCCGCGCTGCTGGCAGCAGGCGAAGACCCCTTGAGGCTGATCAATGAGGGGTTGATTCCGGGCATCAATGAAGTAGGGGAACGATTCAAAGAGGGTATTATGTTTGTACCTGAAATGATGATGTCTGCCCAGGCCATGAAGGCAGGTGTGGATCTGGCTAAAGAAAAGATCGAGGGAGTTGATATTCCCACAGTTGGTACTGTTGTTATCGGCACAGTAGCAGGTGACCTGCATGATATTGGCAAGAACCTGGTCAGCATGATGCTGGACAGCAGCGGATTTAATGTGGTGGATCTGGGAGTAGATGTGCCGGCAGATAAATTTGTTGCTGCTGTCAAAGAGCATAAGGCCAGTATTGTTGGGCTGTCTGCCTTATTGACCACAACCATGCCTGCCATGAAAGAGGTTATTGATGCACTGAAAGAGAGCAATCTGCGTGATCAAGTGAAGGTTGTTATCGGAGGAGCACCGGTCACCCAGGCTTATGCTGATGAAATCGGTGCTGATGGTTATGCGCCAGATGCCGCTATAGCAGTTGAGCTTTGCAAAAAGATCGCCTAGCTAGTTGAGTCAGTGAGTCAGTGAGTCAGGGGGACGGTGACTTTGACTCACTGAAATGGTGGGATAGCTGGGCGATGCCCGGCGCAAACCGACGCCGGGCCGCTTGGTAGTTGGTGATTGGTAGTTAGTGGTTAGTAGTTGGAAATGGCTTGTTAATAATCTGGGTAAACGGTGGCTGTCAAAATAGAAGTCAGATGCCGGGTGTCAGAAGTCGGAGTAAGTAACTCACGATAAAATAAAGCAATAGATAAACTTGGCGCCGTAGTAGTCACTGTAGTAATAGTCACAGCAATATCAATATTAGATCGATAAGGCAATAAACAAACCTGGTAAGCATGGCACTGTAGTATAGTCACAGCAATGTCAACAGTAGATCGATAAAGCAATGAAACAGCCTGGTAAGTTGGTAGTTGGTAGTTTGTGATTAGTCGTTGGAAAATAGGGCGGGCAAATAAAGCAATAAAGCAAGCCTGTCACCGTTTACCCCTTTTACTCAACACTTAAAGGAGGCCGGGCTGGTGCCTGGGAATAATAGGATAGTCCTCGGTGTGATCGGTTCAGATGTTCATGCTGTTGGTAACAAAATTTTGGAGATGGCTTTTGAAGAGGCAGGCTTTCATGTTATTAACCTGGGGGTCATGGTTTCCCAGGAGGAGTTTATCAATGCTGCAATTGAAAGTGATGCAGCAGCGATCTTGGTTTCATCTCTTTATGGCCATGGTGAAATGGACTGCCGGGGTTTGCGGGAGAAATGTCAGGAGGCTGGTATCGGGGATATCCTCCTCTATGTGGGCGGCAACCTGGTCGTAGGTAAAAGAACCTTTGATGAGGTTGAAGAGCTTTTTAAGAAAATGGGTTTTGATCGGGTATACCCTCCAGGTGTTCTCCCGGAGGTGGCTATTAAAGACTTGAAAAAGGATTTGGGCCTATGAAAGCACTGCTGATCGATTTTGGCAGCACCTATACTAAAGTCACCCTTGTTAACCTGGATCCTCCTGCCCTGGTCGGTACATCACGGGCACCTACCACAATTGAAACAGGTTTGCTCGACGGTTTAAATAAAGCTCTGGAGGCATTTAGCCCTGAGCAGTTGGATGGTATTACTGTGAAAAAGGCCTGCAGTTCAGCTGCGGGGGGCTTGAAGATTGTAGCTATCGGATTGGTGCCGGAGCTTACTGTCAAGGCTGCCCGGGAGGCTGCATTGGGAGCAGGAGCAAGGGTGATGGCAACCTATGCCTACACCCTGTCAGATGAGGAATTGGATGAAATAAAAGAGCTTGATCCTGATCTGCTGCTCTTATCGGGAGGTACAGACGGAGGGGACCGAAAAAACATACTAGAAAACGCTGCTCGTATTGCAGAATCAGGCTTATCTGTCCCGGTTGTTGTGGCCGGTAATAAATCTGCAGCCTCTGATGTGAAAAAGATCTTAGAAAAAAGGATCCCTCATGTGGTGGTTACCAGGAATGTGATGCCGGAGATCAATGTGCTGCAGGTGGAACCGGCCCGCCGGGCGATCAGAGAGCTTTATTTGCAGGAGATAACGAAAGCAAAGGGCCTTGATGTTATTCAGCAGGAGGTTGGCCTGGCTATGCCCACCCCTCTGGCAGTAATGAAGGCAGGAGAGCTGTTCAATAAGATCAGCGGGAAAGAGGTTGTTATCGTAGATGTGGGTGGTGCTACCACTGATGTTCATTCCTTCTGCGACGGAAGACCCAGAAAAAGTGGAATTGTCCTAAAAGGCCTCCCTGAGCCTTTTGCCAAACGCACGGTTGAGGGTGACCTGGGGATGCGGGTCAGTTTACAGACACTGCTGGAAGTGATTGAGGAAAATGATGATCTACATGCTCTGAGAGAGTATGTTGATAGGATAAAGAGGGAACGCAGTCTGATTGCTGCAAATGAAAGGGAAAAGTATTTTGATAGGATTTTTGCCACTGCTTGCATCAGAGAGGCATTGCTGCGCCACTCCGGTCAATTAAAAGAGCTTTTTACCCCTGAGGGAAGGCTATGGATCCAGCAGGGGAAGGACCTGACAGAGATAGATATTCTGATCGGGACAGGCGGTGCCCTTGTTTTTGCTGATGATGCAGGCAGTTTGTTGAGAGCAGGGTTGAGGCTGGAAAACCCCCTACAGCTTACCCCCCGCCAGCCTCAACTCATGCTTGATCATAAATATGTTTTGTATGCGATAGGATTGTTGGCTGAAGATTATCCGGAAACCGCAGAGGTGCTTTTACAGGAAACTCTGAAATCATTGGGGAGGATATGAATGTTAAAGCTGGAGAACCGTAGGTGGGAGATGTCATATTTTGAACAGGAGCGCGGTGCAGTGCTGAACTCTTGGCCCACCGGAGCAGAGGTCGACCTTGCTGATGCCTTCCAGTTTCACAGATCTTTGCCGGAAAGCAAGATAGCATACTACAAGCTGAAGGCCGGCCTTAATGATGGAACGATATACCTGCAGCCCAGGGCGGGTGTGGCATTGCTCTCCGAGCATATCAATCTGCTGTCCAGACTGGAAACCGAAGGTGAAGCTGACTTTTTACCTACAACTATAGATTCATATACACGACAGAACCGCTACACGGAAGCGGCCAGGGGAATTGAGGAATCAAAAGCGGCAGGGAGATCTCTATTAAATGGTCTTCCTGCAGTCAATTATGGGGTGGAAAACTGCCGCAAGATCATCAAAAATTTAAATAACCCCGTTCAGGTGAGACACGGCACACCTGATGCCCGCTTGCTGGCTGAGATTACCCTTGCTGCGGGTTTTACAGACTTTGAGGGGGGAGGAATATCCTATAATATCCCTTATGCCAAAGATGTGCCTCTTGAGCGATCCCTTGCCCACTGGCAGTATGTGGACAGGCTCTGTGGTGTTTATGCAGAACAGGGTCTGATCATCAACAGGGAGATGTTCGGGCCTTTAACAGGCACACTGGTACCCCCCTGTATTTCCCATGCCATAGGGATCATTGAGGCACTGCTTGCTGCAGAGCAGGGAGTGAAGAGCATTGCCATTGGGTATGGCCAGGGGGGTAATCTCTATCAGGATACAGCTGCCCTGCGCACACTGGCGAAGTTAGGGCGGGAATATTTGGACCGCTTTGGTTTTCAGGATGTGCAGCTGACTACGGTTTTCCATCAGTGGATGGGCGGTTTCCCACAGAATGAATCACGGGCACTGGGTGTTATCGCCTGGGGTGCTGCCACTGCAGCCCTAGCAGGTGTCAATAAGGTGATTGTGAAAACACCCCATGAAGCACTTGGTGTGCCTACCGCTGAAGCCAATATTGCAGGGCTTCTCTGCACACGTCAGGTTATCCGGATGCTCAATGAACAGAAGGTCGCAGTTACTTCATATCTAAAACAAGAGGAAGATGCCATTGTACAAGAGGTGGATGAGATTCTCAGCAGGGTTTTCGAATTGGGAGAGGGTGACCTTGCTGTAGGGGTTGTACGCTCCTTTGAAGCAGGTGTGCTGGATGTGCCCTTTGCTCCCTCCCGCCATACGATGGGGAAGATCATGCCTGTGCGTGATAAAGATGGTGCCATCAGGTTTCTTAATACCGGTAATCTACCATTTTCCAAAGAGGTTAAAGAATTTCACCGCTTAAAGATCGAAGAACGGGGACGTTTGGAAAGAAGGGAACCGGGATTCCATATGGTGATCGATGATATATATGCCATCAGTAAAGGCAGATTAGTTGGGAAGCCGAGGTGAAGCAGATGTTGATTGAGCGGGTACTGGCTTCACCTGGTTTGACAGGGTTCTATTTTGATGATCAATTGGCTATCAAAAAAGGTGCCAAAGAGAATGGGGCATCCTATGACGGTGAACCCATGACCCCCGGCTTTACCCGGGTGCGCCAGCGGGGCGAGTCTTTAAGCATCATGCTGCTGCTCTCAGACGGGCAGATGGCTTTCGGGGACTGTGCCGCTGTCCAGTATTCCGGAGCGGGTGGGCGGGATCCCCTTTTCCTGGCAGCTGATTTTGTCCCTGTTGTGGAAGGTTATATAGCCAGAAGGCTGGAGGGAAGGGAGATAACCTCCTTTCGGCAGATGGCTGAAGAGTTTGATTCTATGACAGGGCTTGACGGCAAGCGGCTGCATACAGCTCTCCGTTACGGGATTACCCAGGCTCTGCTTCATGCGGTTTCCCTGAAAGAGAAAAAGCTGATGTGTGAGGTGCTTGCTGAGGAGTACAATACCAAAATATCTCTTGAGCCCATTCCGGTTTTTGCCCAAACAGGTGATGAGCGTTATACCAACGCGGATAAGGCTATTATTAAAAGAGCCGGGGTTCTACCGCACGGATTGGTTAATAATGTGGAGACCAAATTGGGCAGAAAAGGGGAGAAACTCTATGAATATGTTTCCTGGCTGCGGAGAAGGGTTGAGCAGTTAGCTGGTGATGATTACAGGCCGGTTTTACATATAGATGTTTACGGCACTCTCGGGATGGCCTTTGATGACAACTTAGAGGCGATTGCTGATTACCTTGCCCATCTGGAAACTGCAGCAGAACCCCTGCAACTGCGCATTGAAGGGCCTGTTGATATGGGTTCCAAAGAGCGGCAGATAGAGGCCTTGTATAAGCTGAAGCTCCTGCTGGTTGTCAAGGGTTCCCGTGTACAGATTGTTGCTGATGAGTGGTGCAATACCCTGGAGGATGTGCGTGATTTTGTGGAGGCAGATGCCGGCCATATGATCCAGGTAAAAACCCCGGATTTAGGAGGCATCAATAATACTATGGAAGCTATTATCTATGCCAAGGAGCGGGGAATGGGCGCCTATCTGGGGGGCACCTGTAATGAAACAGACCAATCCGCCAGGGTCTGTGTCCATATTGCCCTGGCTTCCCGCCCGGACCAGATGCTGGCCAAACCCGGGATGGGTGTTGATGAGGGAATGATGATTGTTGTTAATGAAATGCAGCGGGCACTGCGCATCCTGCGGCACCGGGACCGATCACCGGGACAGGTTGGGTGATCGAGTGAGTCAAGTGAGTCAAGGGGACGGTCACTTTGACTCACTGATGTGGAACCGATCACCGTAACTGTCACTCGCGCGATATGGAAGCAAAAAGAACGTCCCTCTGCTTCCTGCTTCCCTCTGCGCGATGGGAGGGACAGGTTGACAAGAATCTGAAAGGATCTGGTGGTATTAATGAAACCATTAACTCTGCTCTCACCTACTGCTATACTGGGATACGGCTTTCCGGACAGTTCTTTTGAACGGGGACTTTCCTTTGGGCCAGATGTTATTGCTGTGGATGCAGGTTCAACTGATCCCGGACCCTATTACCTTGGTTCAGGCAAATCTTTTGTGGCCCGGGGTTCAGTGAAAAGGGACCTGACCTATCTTCTCAGGGCAGCCAGATCGCTGCGTGTGCCTCTGCTGATCGGTACAGCAGGGGGTTCAGGTGCCAAGCCCCATTTAGAGTGGTGCCGGGAGATCATCGAGGAGGTTGCCTATGAAGAAGGGCTGTCATTTAAAATGGCGGTTATACCAGCTGATGTTCCCAAGCCTTATTTAAAAGAGGCACTGTGGGATGAGCGGGTGACTCCTTTGGGGCCGGTTCCTGCCCTGACCGAAGCAGATATATCTGACAGCACCTATTTGGTAGCCCAGATGGGAATGGAGCCATTTATCAATGCTTTGGATAATGGGGCTGATGTTATTCTGGCAGGACGCAGCTATGACCCGGCTGTTTTTGCTGCCTATGCGGTGTGGAAGGGCTATCCCACCGGACTGGCCCTGCACCTAGGCAAGATTTTGGAATGCGCAGCTATTGCAGCTACTCCCGGGAGTGGCAGTGACTGTATGGTTGGTTTTCTGGAGCATGACCAATTTATGGTGGAACCCGCAAATGCCAGCAGGCGAGCGACTGTCGCTTCTGTTGCAGCCCATACCCTTTATGAAAAAAGCAATCCCTACCTGCTGCCGGGGCCTGGTGGCAGCTTAGAACTTTATCAGTGCAAGTTTGAACAGATTACAGAACGGCGGGTGGCTGTGCGGAACAGCCTTTTTCGCCCAGAGGCTAGTCATACATTGAAAGTTGAGGGTGCTAAAATGACCGGCTACCGGGTGATTACCATTGCCGGAGCCCGGGACCCCCGCTTTATTGAACCCCTTGATGAGATAATCGAGGGGGTTAAGGAACGCACCCGGGAGAACTTCAACTGGGAGAGCGGAAAGTATAAATTGATGTTCCATATTTACGGGAAAAACGGGGTAATGGGAGATTTGGAGCCAAACCCCAGGCCAGGACATGAAGTTGGCATAGTTATTGAAGCAGTGGCCGAAACACCGGAACTGGCTGAGGTGGTTTTGGGATTTGCCCGTTCAACAATGCTTCATTACGGTTTTCCAGGCAGGCTTTCCACCGCCGGGAATCTTGCCTTTCCCTACTCACCATCTGATTTTAAGGTGGGAGAGGTATATGTTTATTCTGTTCACCACCTGATAACTGTAAAAGACCCTAATGAACTCTTCCCTATCACTTTTGAGGAGGTGCGCTCATGAAGCCTCTGGTGGACTTAGCACAGGTAATCAGGACAAAAAACGCGGGACCCTTTGAGCTGACCATCGATATTATATTTAAGGATAGGGAGACCTATGAGCGGATCAAAAAAAATAACAGCTTGAATGCCGGTGTCATTGCAAAGCTTTATGGTGTGCCAGAGGAGGATATTCTTTCAGCTATTTATTTCGACCCTGCCTGCGCATTTAAGGCAACAATGAAAAGACAGATTCCATGTGGTGCATTTGGAGAAAGGGACATCTATGGTGCACAGCAGCATGCACCACTGCTGGGTCTGTCAGTGGAATGGGGAGATTGTGATGCTGCAGATCCATGAGTATTTGATGCATGCTGTTTACTTCGCTCCGCGGGGGAGGAGGAGAATCCATGAACTGGGAGCTGACCTTACCCACCGTTATTTGTCCGCTGAGGACTTGCTCATCGGTGTGATCGGTGATGCCGGGGCAGGAAAATCCCTGCTGATCCAGGGAATGTTCCCTGGTCTGGAACTATCCAATGATGATGAGCGCATTAACACACGCCCACTTCCCTTGCTGCATGATGCTGAAACAGGCAGTTTTGAGCATCATACCTATCATGTGGATCTGCGTTTTGAGCTGGCTTTCACCCAACCGGCAGTTTTAGCTGATGCGGTAAGTAAGGCTATGAAGGATGGCTGCCGGATTGTGGTGGAGCATTTCGAACTCCTTTATCCGGTATTGAAGCGGAATGCGGATGTGCTGGTGGGGATCGGGGAAGAGGTGATCATTGCTCGGCCCTCCTTTTTTGGCCCTCTGCCTGAAGAGATTAAGTCCATTGTTTACGAATCGCTTCATCACCGCAAAATGGCCCACTCAGCAGAGGATGTGACTCAGATGGTGCTGCAGAGGATGGGGGTTCCCAAGGCAGATGACCATGATGATGTACGGCATGGTTTTATTCTCTGTTATTTAGAGCAGCCCAAAGTTGATCTTGCTCTTGTGGAGACATTAGTCAATGAGATCATCGCCAAGGATTACCCCATTATTCCGGAGGGGAACAGGAGAATAAGCGTCGGGGATATGAAGATGGAATGCACCGGCCCCCGCATCCATGTCCGCAGCACTGGGGAGATCAAAAATTTCAGGCTACACAAGGAGTATCTCTACGATCCCCTGCGGGAAGTATATAAAATTGTCGGTATGGTGGGAGAGAGGCCAAAGAGTTTCTTCGCCAACATCTGACCGATCAGGGGGACAGTCCCCGCGCGCGATCCTGCGCTGGCAGGGATAGACTGACCGAAATACTTCCAGCCCGTTTCCATTGCAATCATATACACCGGCATATACACTAAGCATAGGGGCACCGGTATTTTTCAGCACTTCTTTTGACATTGTTTTGCAGTACTTTTTCATAGGGAGGGCAGTGTATGAAAAAAGAGTTTAAGTATGTGGGCGGTACTTTTCCCTGTGATCATGGTGTGCGAAAGGTAACAGGTGATCTTGATTACTGCTGTGATGTAAAACTGCCTAATATGCTGTATGCCAAGCTCTTATTAAGTCCCATCCCCCACGGCATTGTGAAAAAGATCGATACCAGCAGGGCTGAAAAAGTTCCGGGGGTTATCAAGATATTTTCTCACTTTAACGCTCCGGACAAAATGTTCAGCACTTATAGAATTATTCCCGGCCAGCAGATGTGTATTGCAGATGAAACTCTGTTTGCTGAAAGGGTGAAATATGTGGGGGACCGGGTGGCTGCGGTGGTAGCCACCAGTTTTGCTGCAGCCAGAGAAGCGGTTTCTCTGATCGATGTAGAGTATGAAGAACTTCCTGCCTTATTGACACCGGAAGAGGCATTGAACAACAGAGAAGTGAAGATCCAGCCCAGAGGGAATGTGGCTCATGAGTATGTGGTCGATGTAGGAGATGTTCCATCCACAACTGAGGACTGCATAACCATGGAAAGTGAGACCTATACCCAGAGGATCCACCATGCCGCTATTGAGCCCCATGGCTGCATCGCTTACTATGACAGCTCAGGGAAACTTACGATTTGGACCCCAACCCAGAGTGTCTATGGTGTGAGGACTGTGGTGGCAGAGCTTTTTGATCTGAAGTACAGCGATGTGCGAGTGATTAAACTCCCCATTGGGGGTTCTTTTGGGGGTAAGCAGGAATTCCTATTTGAACCTGTCACCTCTTTTATGGCAATGGAAACCAAGAGGCCGGTTAAACTGATTCTCGATCGGGAAGAGTGTATTGTTCATACCAGGGTCCGGCCGGAAGTGAAGAGCAGGATTAAAACCACAGTTACCAAAAGCGGCAAAT
The DNA here is from genome assembly GCA_012842275.1 of Syntrophaceticus sp. Lineage (GTDB taxonomy): Bacteria > Bacillota > DSM-12270 > Thermacetogeniales > Thermacetogeniaceae > DTU068. The sequence continues at coordinate 11,650 of DUSK01000105.1, forward strand.
TGCTGGAGCTTGTTGCCGACAGCACCCTTAATGCCGGAGCATATTCCGGTGCTGCACCGGATTATGTTACCACCTTATCGCAAAAGGTATGTAAACTTTACAGGATCCCTCATTACAGGCATAGCGGCCGTGCTGTTTATACCAATACAGTGAGATTCGGCGGTTCTAGAGGTTGGGGGGCTCCGGAGATCATCACAGCTGTGGAAATTCACATGGATCAGGTGGCCAAAAAGCTGGGTATGGATCCTGTTGAATTCAGGCTGCAAAATTTGGTTCATCCCTATGATATGGATCAGGTGCTCCACCTTTCATTAGGGAATGCCCGGGTGATCGAATGCCTGACAAAAGGGGCCGAGGCTTTTCGCTGGAAGGAGAGGTATAACAGCCAAGATAAGCAGGGAAGGTACAGGCGGGGTGTTGGTGTTGCCTGCGGTGCCCACAAAAACGGCATGTATGGGGGATTTATCGATTCCACCAGCATGGTTCTGAAGATGAATGAGGATGGCAGCTTGAACCTGAATGCATCGATCCATGATGTGGGATGCGGTATTGGCACTGTTATGAAGATCATCATAGCAGAAGTCTTGGATATAGACCTGGATCTGATCACTGTGACTGAGGCTGATACAGAATATACCGGATATGACCCCGGGGTATATGGAAGTAGAGTGACCTATGTTGTCGGGGCTTGCGCCAAGAAAACTGCTGAGTTGCTGAAAGATCAGATTCTGGAGAATGCGGCGCTTATACTGGGTAAACCAAAGGAATACCTGAGAGTGGAAAACGGCTGTGTTTACACTGTGGGAGAGGCTGAAAAGCGAGTTATCACTTATAAGGAGATCGCTGAAAAAGCCGTTCGGGAAAACTTCAGATGTTTGAATGCAGCGTATACATATTATTCAACATCCAATCCGGGATCATACTCTGTGCAGTTTGCTGAAGTGGTGGTGGATACGCTGACAGGGTTGACTAGTGTGACAGATTTTCTGGCTGTCAGTGATATAGGGCGAGCGTTGAATAGGGGTATGGTCGAGGGGCAGTTCCAGGGAGCTGTACAGATGGGAATTGGCTATGCCCTTTGTGAAGAGATAAAAATAGATGACAAAGGGAGACCCCTTAACAACAGCTTTGCAAACTATCATATGCTCACTGCATTGGACATGCCTGATGTCAAGGTTTTGTTGATCGAGCATGAGGGTGATGACGGTCCCTTTGGAGCAAAAAGTATTGGAGAAATATCAAATGTGCCTACTGCTGCTGCGGTTGTCAATGCGGTCAATAATGCTTTAGGGACTTCGCTATCTGATTTGCCTGTTACACCAGATAAAATCCTGGCAGCTTTGGCTGAACAAAAGAAGGTGGGAGCATGCTGATCGAATTTAAAGTGAACGGAAAAAGCTATAATCTAGATGTCTGCCCCAGTTTGAGGCTGATCGACCTGCTGCGGGATGAGCTGGGACTGACCGGAACAAAAGAGGGCTGCGGCGAAGGGGAATGCGGCTCCTGTACAGTGATCATGGATGGAAAGGCTGTTAATTCCTGTTTGGTGCTGGCACCCCAGGTGGACGGCAAGGAGATCTTAACAGTAGAGGGGCTGGCTCAGGACGGACAGCTGGATTTGCTGCAGCAGAAATTTCTCGAGCACTCTGCAGTGGAGTGCGGCTTCTGCACGCCGGGGATGCTGATGTCAGCCAAAGCCCTCTTAATGAAGAACCCTCATCCCACTGAAGAAGAGATTCGTACTGCTATTGCAGGGAACCTGTGCCGCTGTGCCGGGTATTCAAAGGTTGTCGCAGCGATTAAAGCTGCAGCCGGCTCCACCGACCGATCACCGGGACAGGTTGAGTGATCGGACCGATTGGGGAGACAGTTCCTCGAGTCAAGGGAACGGATACTACATGATGACGCGACCCCCGTCCCCTTGTCACTCGGACAGGTTGAGCCCTGCTGCGCGGCGGATAGTCGAAAAAGCAATATCTCTACTAAAATATAATAGGTGCTTGTCACTGTAAGAAAAGGTGTCACTATGTTATATCAAACCGGAGTAATACTCGTTCTAATTTCTGCAGTCTGCTACGGCTTTATCCCTATTTTTTCTGTTTATGCTTATAGGGAAGGGGCAACGACCCTGAACTTCTTATTTTACCGGTATCTGGTGGCAGCCGTTGTATTCTTTCTCTATCTGGCGGTTCGGAGAATCAAGATACAATTGAGCTGGCGCCAGCTATTTTGGTTGTTTATCTTAGGCGGTGTGTTTAATGTTGTGCAGTCGATTTTTTTTGTGGCATCTGTGAAGTATATATCTGCAGGGCTGACCACACTGTTGTTTTTTACACACCCCATCCTTGTGGCAGTCCTCTCCTACTTCCAGGGGGAGAGGCTCAGCAGGGGCACTGCAGTGGCAATCTTTATTTCTTTTGCTGGATTGTTCATGGTGCTTGATTCCTCATTGGGTGAGGTAAATACTATCGGCATTGCACTGTCTTTAGGTGCTGCCATTTTTTATACCGGTTTTGTTTTGCTGGGCAATAGATTAGTAAAGAATATAGATGTAGTAGTGATGAACGCATTTATTTCTTTGTTTACTGTTGTTGTTCTGCTTCCTTTAACTTATTTTGATGGCAGTTTGGGGGCACCCGCGACTTTGAAGGGTTTCCTGGCAGCTGCAGGGTGTGGGTTGGTCACTTCCAATATAGCACCTTTTGCCTTCTTTGCCGGGATTACCGCGGTCGGTGCTACCACTGCTACAATCCTGTCTAATGCAGAACCGGTGACAGCTGTTGTTTTATCTGCATTGCTTTTTTCACAGCATCTGACGGGCATGCAGCTGTGTGGGGGGCTGCTGATTCTTGTGGGAGGCACTATAGCTGTGCTGGCTAAGAAGAGCGTAGAAGCAGGATTACACCGGAATTATTCCACTGAATCCGCTCCTTGAGTTTTTATGCCAGTCCCGCCAGGGATGACCTCCTGGGGCTGATGACTAAATCCGCTTCTTGAGCATTTTAAAGGGGAATAAATATATATTTGAAGGTGATGGTGGTGCAGGAGATATCTGCTTCTCTGATCGCGGAAAATGTAGCCAGGCTCTGCCAGGAGGCTAATTTTGACCTTCCCTCCGATGTGCGGGATGCATTGCAGGATGCAGCAGATTCGGAGGAGTCAACTCACGGGAAGCGCATTTTGGGAGAAATCTGCGAGAATGCCTGTATTGCCCAGCAAGAACGGATTCCTTTGTGCCAGGATACAGGAATGGTATTGGTTTTTGTGGAGATCGGGCAGGATGTGCATGTGACCGGCGGTTCCCTGACCGAGGCTATCAATGCAGGTGTTGCCAAGGGGTATCAGGAGGGGTATCTCCGCAAATCTGTTGTAGCCGACCCCATACGCCGCAAAAATACCGGTGACAACACCCCTGCTGTAATCTACTATGACATTGTACCTGGTGATCATCTGCGGATCACTGTTATGCCCAAAGGCTTCGGGAGTGAGAACTGCACTGCGCTGGGGATGCTCAAGCCCGCAGATGGGCTGGACGGTGTGAAAAGATTTATCTTAGATGCGGTGGACAAAGCCGGCCCCAACCCCTGCCCTCCTGTTACAGTAGGGGTTGGGATCGGGGGAACAGCTGACAAGGCTTTACTCCTTGCCAAGCGCGCCCTGCTGCGGGATGTGAAGTCAGCCAATCAGGACCCCGATATAGCTGCAATGGAAAAGGAGCTGCTGGAGGCCATCAACAAGCTGGGTTATGGCCCTGGGGGCCTGGGTGGAAGAATAACCGCGCTGGCTGTCCATATTGAAACATACCCCACCCATATTGCCGGCCTACCGGTGGCGGTTTGCCTCAATTGTCATGCTGCACGGCACAAGACCTGGGAGTGGAGGGGTGAAAAGGTTGAGTAAGGAACTGCAGCAAGAGAACCGGGGGAGTTTGAACAGCGGGTCCGGCGAACAGTGCGGCATCAGGATGAACGGTGATCAAGAGCTGATCCCAGTCCAGCTGCCTTTTGCCGAAGGTTTAACCAAAGGACTCAGGGTGGGGCAGAGGCTGCTGCTCAATGGTGTGATCTATGGCGCCCGGGATGCCGCACACCAGCGTTTGATAGAAGCTCTGGAAAAAGGAGAAGATCTCCCGGTGGATCTGCGAGGGCAGGTTATCTACTATGTGGGGCCAACCCCTCCAAGACCGGGCCGCCCCTGTGGTGCAGCTGGCCCTACTACTAGCAGCCGTATGGACAGATATACCCCTCAGTTGCTGGAATACGGGGTGAGGGCTTTGATCGGCAAAGGGAGGAGATCCCTTGAAGTTATCGATGCTATCAAAAAACACGGGGCGGTTTACCTGGCAGCAACCGGGGGTGCAGGAGCCTTAATCGGGCGTTGTATCAAGGAGATGCAGGTGGTTGCCTACCCCGATCTGGGGCCTGAGGCGATCTACCGCATCACAGTTGAGAATTTACCGGTAACAGTAGCCATTGACAGCAGGGGGGAGAATCTATACGAAACAGGCCCAGCCCAGTACCGCAGAATTTAGTGAGAAGCCACTGGCTGAGGGATCTCTTGTTCGTAAAATACTGAAAGGGAAGCTGGAGAGGGCAATTTAAGGCAGAAGGCTGGTTAAATCTCCTGCTATCAACATATTATGTGAAGAATTTTATGTTCAATATAAGATTTTTTAGCTTCAGGTTCAGTCCTATAACTTGAAGATATTTCCCAGGGGTTTGTAGTCAGCTAGGCAAGGGTATTATAATATAGAGAAATGGATCTTGTTGCCTGTGGATGCACCAGCCAAGACACAGACAAGGGTGCTGTTTCTGAGACCTAGAGCCAGCCAATTAGACTGTGATTGTGGCTCAAGGAACTGTCCCTTGCTTAAGGGTTGTTTGCTATTCGGTATATGGAAGGAGAAAAGGCTTATCTGAATGGTATTAACATCAATCAAGTAAAAGGAGGTTTCTGCCTGTGGATGCGTTGGAAGCCATTCTGACAAGGAGGAGCATTAGGAGGTATACTTCTGAACCTGTAGCGGAAGATCTGATCAAGAGACTGCTGGAGGCTGCTATGTATGCCCCTTCGGCTCATAATCAACAGCCCTGGCAGTTTATCGTCATTCAGGACCGGCAGGTTTTGGATAAGATACCAGAGTTTCATCCCTATTCCTCAATGCTCAAGTCAGCACCTTTGGCCATTCTGGTCTGTGGTGACAGCAGCAAGTTCAAGTCCCCCTATTTCTGGCCCCAGGACTGTGCCGCAGCAACCCAGAATATTCTGCTTGCTGCTAGAGCACTTGGATTGGGTACAGTATGGATGGGTGTTTATCCCAAGGAAAACCTGATCGAGGGGATGCGCACACTCTTCAAGATCCCTGAAGAAGTTATTCCATTTTCCCTGATCGCTGTCGGATACCCTGCAGAAGAAAAACCCCAGCCAGAGCGCTTTGATGAGCAGAGGATTCATTATGACAGGTGGTGATTAGTTTTAACCAGAAGAAAAGCCGCAGAACTACTGCGGCTTGTTTTTTCGTGCCTGAATGTTTTTTTCTGATGAGGAAAAAGGAGAGTGTCCTTTTGAGCCGCTCCCGCAGCCCCAGCAACCACTGAGGCGTTCTGGTCAGGTTAAATGGGAGAGCCCTTTCCGGAACAGGATGGTTTTACCAGCTGTGTCTGTGTTTTGAAGGATCAACAAAGCCCATGATTCGATGTCTGTGCCCATCTACTTCATTTGTTTCGAAAGATACATAATGAGTATGATAGCCCCCGGGCAGTTGGATGGCTGGGCCCGTTGTGGAGTAATAACCATGGGTGTGGCCGAAATCAAAGGTGGTGACCCCTCTGATGTCATGTACATGGCTGCCGTCTTTTGGCTGTGGTGTACCGGTAACGCCTGGGTGTAGATGGGCATGTTCCCGCTCGCAAGTGGTTTTGCCTCCATGAGCGTGCACATGGGCGTGGAAATCATAGCAGGGGTAGCCCTGGGATTCGCATTCTGTTGACATGAATAACACTCCTTTCTTTTAAATAAATTTTTCGCCTGAGTATCTGTTAATGGGCGAGTGGCTAATAGCTGTTTTAATATAAGGGAATAACAGACAATATATAGCAACAGTAGCACATTATGGATTGCTTAAAGTATTGTATGCCTGTTTGAGCTCTGCTGTTACCCCCGACTGGTGTGGCTTTGCTTTTTTGTCTTGTTGAACAGAACCGCCCTCGGTTTGCACCGGGGCAGCTATTACCACCCTTTCAGTGAGTCAAAGTACCTGTCCCCTTGACTCAAAGCGATTCCAATGTGTCAAAGTGACTGTCCCCCTGAGGCAATCCCCCTGACTCACTACCGTTACATCAGGATGGTGTAAAAAAAAGACAGTCGGTTGCAAGACTGTCTTTCACCCGGTGCCATATTTAGCAGCCCGTCCTCATTTTGCACCGTGTACCCTAGGCTGTCATCACCCTTTTAGTGAGTCAAAGTCACCGTCCCCCTGACTCAAAAAAGCAAAAAAGCAAGCCTGGCACCGTGAGGGCAGCTTACTGAACTTTTACAGAGAACTTAGTGTGATGGGTCAATTGTTCGAGCTCTTTATCATCAAGGATTTTTTCAATTTCCAAGTCAAATTCGGATTTAGATATATCAACCTCATAGGGATGTTCCAGATATTGAAAGTCACTGTTAAAATAGATCCGCACGATCGGTTTAGCCGGGTCCTTTTTATGGGTATCAACCACCTGCCCGATTTGCCCTGTATTAAGCATAACAATTGAGCCAATAGGGTAGGGGGATATGTTGGTTAATACTGCGTTAATTGACCTCTCATCAAGGGACGGACATAGTTTTTTGACAATATCAATTGCATGGGGAACAGAATAGGCCTTGCGGTAAGGCCTGTTTGAAGTTAAAGCATCAAAAATATCAGCAACCATAACAACACGGGAGTATTCATGTATTTCTTCCCCTTTAAGGGCCTGTGGATAACCGCTTCCATCTAAGCGCTCATGGTGCTGGTAAGCGATGATTGAAGAAAGCGTAGGGATTTCATAATAACTGCGCAGTGTGTTAAACCCGTAGAGGGAGTGCTGTTGAATATGCTTATATTCCTCAGCGGTCAATTTACCTTTTTTATTTAAGATCTTTTTATCTAAGTGGACTTTACCGATATCATGAAGAAGGGCCCCGATGGCTAATTCTCTCAGTTGAGTCCTGTTATATTTTAGTGTAATCCCTGCCAGTATGGATAAAATAGTAACATTGACAGAGTGATTAAAAGTGTAGTCATCATATGTTCTAATATCAAAATAGTTTACCAGAATGTCTTTGTTGCTGAAGATCTCATCTGCCAAATCGTCAACAGCTTTGCGGACCGCCCAGGTATCTATATATTTTTCTTTTTCCAGGTCGTGAAAAGCTTCTTTTACCAGCTTGACCGATTGAATACGGGTCTGCTCTGATACAACATCAGCAATATTCAGATCTCCATGAAAGAGCGGATCTTCTATATATAGAGATCCGATGCCCAGTTCAGCTAAGCGTTTGATATAATTACTTGTCAAACTCAAACCAGAAGCTAACAACAGGCGACCATCACTGTTGTAAACCGGACGCGCGATGATCATTCCAGGCCTTAAATATTTAAGGCTGACTCTCCTCATCAATGTGTCCCTCTCTTCTTCCACGCGCGGTAAAAGAGCCAAAATGCCCCTACATTACCTAAATATATCTATTTCTTGATATTTCGTCAATATGTTTGCGAAATAATCGGGGTTTTTGACTGAAATAATTAAAAATTGTCAGGTAGAAGCAGCTGCTCCTCCTTTATGAGCGCAATGTGGCTTTTATTCTAATTTTATTTAACAGCAGGCCAAGAGCATCATGAATATCCTTGACTATTATATCTGCGTTGTTTAATGCTAAGGAGGCAGCTCCCTCTTCTCCGATGACAATGATGCCCAGAGCTGCTTTTTTCAGCATCAAGCTGTCATTTATACCGTTCCCGACAGCTACAACCTTTTCGGCTCCCAGTGACTCCACAAACCGTTCTTTCTCCAGCGCACCGTTAGAGCTTTTCAGTACCTTTATCTCACCTTTTATATTTCTGCATTTTTGACAGACTGTGCCGAAGGTATCTGCTGTAACAATATAGATATTTAAGGCATCAGCCAGTTGGTTTAATTTCTCTTCCACACCTTGAATCAGACTGCCGTCGAAGGCGATTGTGCCATTGTAGTCAAGAACCAGATGCTGTAAGTTTAATTCTCCCATGCCAGGTATATCTACAGTTAACAATTTTTCCACCTCTGTTTTGGCTATATTGATTTTGGACTGATCAAAAAGGGGAAAGCCCTTTTTATTATAAATCAATAGTTGAAAGAATGGGTATTATAGCAATAATTCACATCTAGACGTATGAGGGATATGTTGTTATGATTATTTTGTTCAAAAAAAATAATAGGAGAGGTAATGATGGAAACCGGACTTCAAAAAAAGTATGGGCTTTTAACAGCCATCGCTATGGTGGTAGGTATTGTAATCGGTAGTGGTGTGTTTTTTAAGGCAGAAAAAATATTAACAGCTACTGGCGGGAATCTGCCCCAGGGTATTTTAGCCTGGGCCATCGGTGGAATCATCATGATCATCTGCGCCTATGTTTTTGCTATTTTGGCTACCAGATATGAAAAAGTAAATGGTCTAGTAGACTATGCTGAGGTTACTCTGGGCAGCAAGTATGGTTATTTTGTCGGCTGGTTTCTGGTGACGATCTACTATCCTGCTATTACCTCTGTGCTGGCCTGGGTTTCTGCAAGATACACCTGTGTTTTGCTGGGATGGGATATCACAGGCGGTGAAGCAATGGCTATCTCCGGTTTTTATTTGGTGGCA
>DUSK01000011.1 GCA_012842275.1 Syntrophaceticus sp.
CTGTCCCGCCCCTGTAAAACAGAGCACAGACATCATGGTAGCCTGTAGCACAGACAACCCTGCCTCCTTAGCCAGCACCCCAAAAGCCATACCTAAAGGAAGATAACCTAAAACAATTGGTAGAGCATCTTTGATGCCTTGTTTGAGTTCTTTTAGCATCATAATCCCCTCTGCGTGTCCTTATTTCGTCTGAAAGTGATACCCTTCTACAATGGGCAAGCAGTTTCCTCCTTGTTAATGGGTCAGTTGAGATTGTAACACCATAGCAATTTAACAGCATTTAACATTATTACAATAAATGCACCAAAAATATTTAGTTGACATGTTAACCATTCCAGGATAATCTTTAAATATAATAGTTAACATGCTAACTATCTTCTGTCACACAATACAGAAAGGACGGAGATCCCTTTTGCTGAACTGGTCTTACTTTGTGGTTAAATATAGAAAACTGCTGCTTATTATTGCTTCAATCCTGCTCATTCCCTCGCTATTAGGATACCTGCAAACTGAAATCAACTATGATGTTACATCTTATCTGCCCCAGCAACTGGCTTCCAAACAGGGCCAAGATATTCTAGAAAGAGATTTCCGTATTGCGGCCAACAGCTATGTAATGGTTGAAAACTGGGAAACCTATCAAATTGTCCAGTTAAAAGAGCAGATCGAAAAGGTGCCCGGTGTAGAAAAGGCGAGCTGGCTAGATGACCTCTATCACCCCAGTGTGCCTGCATTTTTTATACCAGAAGAGATAAAACGAAACTTCACAACAGATAATGCATCGATCATACAGGTGCAGTTCACCCACAACTCTATATCCTCAGTTACGCAAAGAGCTGTTGACGAAATCCGTCAACTTGCAGGATCTGATGCCGCAGTTGTAGGTTTTCCGGTAATCATCCGGGACCTAAACAGTGTTTTCAGAACAGAACAGTACCTGTATATTCTGATTGCGGTAATCGCCATTTTCATCGTACTATCTCTTTCCACCAGTTCTAATCTACAACCCTTATTGCTGCTTATAGCAGTAGGGTTTTCGGTGATCTACAATCTGGGAAGCAATGTGCTGCTGGGATCTGTCTCCTACATCACCCAGGCTATAGCAGCTGTTTTGCAATTGGCAGTTACTATGGACTACGGAATATTCCTGATCCACCGCTTTGAAGAAGAAAAGGAAAAACATGATGACCCAGAGGAAGCCATGGCAATAGCTGTTTCCCGTACGAGCACAGCCATTGCCTCCAGTGCCTTAACAACAGTCGCCGGTTTCATGGCACTGATAGCAATGCACTTTGGACTTGGACAGGACATGGGAATAGTTCTGGCCAAAGGGGTTGTATTGAGTCTGATATGTATACTACTTCTGCTGCCGGGATTGCTGCTCATCTTCCAAAAACCAATTGAGCGCACCAGCCACCGCATTCTCATCCCCAGTTTTGCCAAGGCTGCTGATCTAGTTGTCAAAAAACGGGCAGCCTTTATCCTTCTGTTTTTGGTCCTGATCATCCCCTCATTTCTGCTCAAAGACAGGGTCGGGGTTTTTTACAGTTTGGAAAAGGGCTTATCACAGGAGCTCACTGCAGTGGCTGACAGTGAAAAGCTGAGAAAAAAACATGGTGTAGCTGAATTGGTCTATCTTATTGTTGAAGACCAGGGATTAAAAACAGAACAAACCCTCACAGAACAACTGAAAACCATCCCTGAGGTCAAGTCGGTCAATTCCCTGGTTGAATATACAGGAGCTCAGATCCCGGAAGAATTCATTCCAGAAGATATTCTACAAAATTTTCGAGCCGGTAAGTATGCCCTCTGCACTATAGAACTGGGGATCGGACAGGCTGACTCAAGAATCAGCAATACCCTCAAGGAGATCAAGGATACCGCTGCTTCCTTTTATGATGAAGTTTACCTGAGCGGTGAAGCAGCCCTTACCCAGGACCTAAAGGAACTCACCACAAAAGACCTGTCCAGGGTTAATATGTTCTCTGCAATAGCTATCGCTATAATCGTTGCTCTGACATTTGCATCACTTACACTTCCTATTATTTTGGTAATGGCTATCCAATTTGCCATTTGGCTCAACCTATCAGGAGCGTTTCTAAGCGGCACTGAACTTTATTTTGTCACATATCTGGTGCTAGGTTCTGTACAGCTGGGAGCAACAGTTGACTATGCCATTCTGCTCACCAGTAAGTATAAAGAGGCCCTCCAGGAACACTCCCCTAAGGAGGCTATGCGCCAGGCAGTAGAAAAAAGCGGGCGTTTCATTCTAACCAGTTCACTGACTCTGACAACAGCTACAATAGCTGTGGCGTCTTTTTCAAAGATAAAAATGGCAGGTCAGATGTGCGGCATGCTGGGTATCGGCGCTTTTATCAGCATGCTTACCATCATCTTCATCCTGCCAGCGCTGCTTCTGCTGTGTGACAGACTGGTCACAAAAACCAGCTGGAGGTGGCCGGTCCACCAGCGGGACAGTTCCGCGGCACGGTGATGACACCGGCACAATTATCGGGCATTAATACCGGACTCCGGTTTGAGGATAATTGATAAGTAATTAGAAAAAGGAGGACAAAATCATGAAAAAACGCATACTTACCCTGCTTTTGGCCTTTTTATTAGTTTTCCCACAGCCTGCCCTGGCAGCTGTAGAGAAAAATGAAACTGTCTACTGCCTGCTTGCTAATGACGGCACTGTGAAAGAGGTAAAAGTGGTAAACTGGGCATATGGAGAACCTAAGGGTGATAGCTGGACCGATTATGGCAGTTATAGTGAGGTCAAAAACAGCACTTCAGGCAGCAAACCTAAAGTTGAGGGCAAGCGGTTGATCTGGCCGGCCACAGCCTTCCAGGAGGATGGTTTGTTCTACCAGGGAAGCACTGAAAAAGAACTGCCCTTTAAAGTGAAAATTAATTATACATTGGACGGTGAACCTATTCAACCGGAGCAGCTGGCAGGGGAAAAAGGGAAAGTAAAGATAACTATCCATCTGGAAAACCTTACCCGTCAGCAAACAAAGCTGTCCTATAAAGATTACCAGGGCATAAAACTGTCTACAGAAAAAACCCTCTACACTCCCTTTGTCTTCCAGGTTTCTACTTCACTACCTGCAGGAAAGTGGAAAAATATCAAATCCCCAGGAGCCAGTCAGGTTGTAGTAGGAGATAAAATCCAGCTGGGCTGGATGGTGTTCCCCTTCCCCACAGCTGATATCACTCTAGAGATGAGAGGGGAGGAGATCGAACTAGAACCGTTTGAGATTGTCGCCCTACCTTCAGTCAGTGTTCTATCAGAACTGGACCTGTCAAAATTTAATATAAAGGGTAAACTGTCACCACTGTTCACCGGCCTTGTACAGCTGGAAAGCTCTCTTGGTGAACTGAGTTCAGCAGCTCGTAAAATCGGAGAGAACCAGAAAAAGATAGCTGATGGCTGCAGCCAGCTTTCAACTGGACTGCAACAGCTTGAAGATGGCGTGAAAACAAGCTGTGATGGCTCCGGAGAGCTAGCCGCAGGCTTGGAGCAGTTGAGCAGTGAGCACCAAAAACTTGCTGAATCAAGTTCTTTGTTAAAGCAGCAAATAGTACCGTTATTAAAACAAATTAAACTCCTTTCTCCGGATAATGAACAGCAGATTGATTTAATGATCAAAGGAATTGAAGGTTTAAATGATGGGATCGCTCAAGAAAAAGAATACCTGAATCAGCTATCAGCTGCTGCCAGCGGACTTAATAGCGGTCTAGCTGAATTAAACAAGGGCATTCAATCTCTTTCCCAGCAGACACCGGCACTCAGCAGCGGTCTGGATCAATTAGCTAAAGGCCAGGAGCAGCTGGCAGAGGGCATTTCTGCAGCGGCAGACGGTGTATCAACCATGAGAAATGAGGCCGGAGGCCAGTATAATGAGCTGATGAGCAGTCTAGCAGCTATTGATGAACTGGAAGTGCTGGCTGATAACTACAAATCATTTATGGATAACACCAACAACCAGAACAGCAAAGTTCAGTTCCTTCTCCGTACAGAGGGAATAAAAATGGAACAAGCTGAAACCGAACCTGTGCCTGAAGAGCAGAAAAAATCCATGTGGGAATTGATCATCAGTTTTTTTCAAAGATTTTTTAATTAAACCGCCAAATTACCGGCATATGTCTTGCATCATACTGGAAAAGAGGGTAAGCTAACAAAGGAGCAACATTCCAGGAAAGGTGGCGGTTGGATTGACCAGGTTCCAACTCCTTGTCAACCTGGCCAGCAGGATCATTCATTCTGGACAGCTGTATTTGCTCAAGGCACTGCGGGAAAAGCAGTTGGGAAGCGCAGAAGCCAATGTTCTTATGTTTCTTTATACCTATGGTGAAGGAATTAAACAGGATGACATCGTAACCGGTATCGCTGTCAGCAAACCGGCTATTTCCAGAACGATCATGTCATTGGAGAACAAAGGGTATATTGTTCGCAAACCCAACTCTTTAGACAAAAGATCCTATCTGGTTTATCTGACAGAAAAAGCACGCAGAGAAGAAAAGTATATTCAAAAGCAGTTCGAAGAACTGGTAAAAATTGCTGCTATCGGCATCCCTGATGATAAAATTGAAGAGTTTATTGAAATCTTTCAGAAGGTAGCAGAAAACCTGGATAACCACAGAAGATCCTTATTTGATTAAAGCCTATTTGATTAACCGTTTGCCTAAAAACTTTAATGCCTTTGTGGCGGTTTTACATTATCTATTGATAAAAATAACACCAGCGATGATCAGGATAATCCCTATCAATTTGTTCAGTGTGATCGGCTCTTTGAAAAGAAAATAGGAGTAGAGCAGGACTACTACATAGCTTAAACTTACCATGGGATATACATAACTTAAATCTTCCTTGGTCAATGCTTTCATCCAGGTAAAAAAACCTGCTGCATAAAAGGCGAAAGCAATCAGCACATGTGGCGTTGTCACAATCCTAAATATATCATGTAATAATGACTGGGGTGAAACAAAGACACTACCCAGTTTGTTTGCACCCATTTTTAAAATTGCTTGCCCGGTAGCCCCCATAGTAACAGAGAATAAAACCAGCAGAAAACTTCGCATAGATTCATCTCCCTAAAACGGTATGTAAACTCTCTCCTGATACTCTACCACGGGAAATAATCGGAAACAAGCCATAACTTAAATTTGACTCCTGGCTTCTGTCAGCCGGTTCTTCGCTTACCGTTTCATAATCTCCTTTGATTAATTGCCCATCTGAATTTATCTCCTCCCCCTTTTTGTTTTTTATTAACATTTATGTATTAATAAGAGATTACTTGGAGATCCTAATAGAAAGTTTCAGAACCGGACTACCGCTATTAAAGGGGGGAAGCAGTGTGTCCTTTGTGAAACTTCATGTTAATTGATGACCTAGGGATTGACAATTGCATTAATAACCTGTATATATAGGTATAGACACATATATAATTTTTTAAAAGGAGGAATAAAATATGTCAAATCTCCAAGAAGTAAAAGCTATGGTGGAACAAGGTAAAACAAAACTCATTGCGGGGAAGGTACAGGAAGCCCTGGATGAAGGAAATACAGCAGAAGATATACTTCAGTCGATGATAGACGCAATGGGTGTAATCGGCGACAGATTTTCGGCAGGTGAAATTTTTGTCCCTGAAATGCTGATCGCAGCAAAAGCAATGTCATTAGGTGTAGATGTACTGAAACCCCATCTAGCTGGTGAGAGTACATCTTCTTTGGGTACCTGTGTGATAGGTACAGTTGAAGGCGACCTGCATGACATTGGAAAGAATTTGGTGGCTATGATGCTTGAGGGTAATGGTTTTGAGATTATTGACATGGGTGTTGATGTCTCACCGGAAAAATTCTTAAATGCAGCCAAAGAGAATAATAATGTCAAATTAGTTGCTCTATCAGGCCTTCTCACAACAACAATGCCCAAAATGGAAGAAACCGTTAAGTTAATCAAGGATAGTGGTTTACCAGTGAAGGTTATCGTTGGTGGTGCACCTGTAACAGAGGAATATGCTGCCGAAATCGGAGCAGATGGCTTTGCTCCCGATGCTGGAAGTGCCACTGTCAAAGCAAAAGAATTGGTGAACGGCTAAGATAAAAAATAAGGAGGGAAATATAAATGCTAACTAAAAGACAAAATTTAATGGAAGTTATTAAGGGAGGAAATCCGGACCGGTTCGTAAAGCAGTATGAATTTTTGGAAATAATCATGGAAATGCCACTGCTTAAAGGAGTTTTTTTGGAACCAGGTACAGAAGGAAAAAATGCCTGGGGGGTATACTACAAATGGCCTGAAGGACATATCGGCCAGATGCCGGTGCATGGTGAACACACAGTAATCAAAGACATCACAGAGTGGAAAAAATATGTTAAAGCTCCCTCAGTAGAATTTTCTGATGAAGAATGGGCCGCAGCTGTTGAACACGCCAATTCAGTTGACCGGAATGAGCAATTTGTAACAGCCCCGTACTTTGGCGGCATTTTTGAAATGTGCCACAACCTCATGAGCATGGAGAATGCCTTAATAGCCTTCTATGAAGAACCGGAACATATGCATGAACTGATCGAGTATATCACTGAATACGAGTTAGCCTATGCCAAAGAAGTAATCGATCATATCCATCCTGATGCTCTCTTCCATCATGATGACTGGGGTACCCAAAGAAATTCCTTCTTATCTCCTGAAATGTTTAAAGAGTTCTTTTTAGAGCCTTACAAAAAAGTATACGGTTTCTATAAGGACAATGGTGTAGAACTTGTTGTTCACCACTGTGACTCCTATGCGGCTAATTTAGTCCCATTTATGATTGAAATGGGAATCGATATCTGGCAGGGATGCATGACAACCAACAACATTCCTGAGCTGATCAAAAAATATGGCGGACAAATCAGTTTCATGGGAGGCATCGACAGCGGTGTTGTTGATTTCCCAGGTTGGAATCAAGAAATTGTTGAGAAAGAAGTAGAGAAAGCCTGTAACAATGGAAAACTATATTTTATTCCCTGCTTAACTCAAGGGTTGAATATTAGTTCATTCCCAGGTGTATATGAGGCAGTAAATGAAGCCATCGACAAAATGAGCAAAAAGATGTTCTAAAGTGATAGGAGCATAAAATACCTCCTTTTTTCCATCCGATAAGAAAGAGAAACCTATATGGTTTCTCTTTCTCAATTATTAAGGCTTGACAGTAAAACCATCCGGTTGCAGTGTTCAGTTTCAGTCGGGACTGAGTTGATGTGGGGTTATAAGTATAATCAGTGATAATAGCGATATCCCGTAATGCGCATCGGTTCCGGTCTTCTCCCCAAATTCAACACCCATACCACAATCCAACCATATAGGAAATTGGATAATGCAACTTCAATAAAATGAGCTCTGGAGATCACTTCAGGCATATAGGGATTCGGCAGCAGGAGCAGCCCTCCCATCAGAACAGCATAGAGCAAAGAGACAGCAAGCCCGGTTTCCCACAGAGAGCCTCTCATCATACGAATAACAGGAAGTGCCAGAGCCACCCAGATCAGTGCCCTTAAGCCCTGAAGTGGAAGGATCCATGGTGGCATTTCAAGCCCGGTATAAAATTGCTGGAAGGCATCCCCTGCCAGGGGCACAAAGACAAACATACCAAATCCTATATAAATAAGAATATAAATGACCGCCAGCAGTGCCAATTTCCAGACCCACTGCACCACCGGCATATTAAGTCTAGTGTTGATCTCCATCAAATATAGCTCTTTCTGCTTCATCTTGCCGTGTACCAACACAGCTAAAGGTGAAAACAGAACCGCCACAATGGCTCCCTGCAGAAACAGCCTTGGAATCGCCTCAGTAGGAACAATATCCACCAGGTATTTCAGAAAAATAACGGTTTCAATCTGGGAAAGAAAAGTCATAATACCGAATAGCACAACAGCCATAGTTAAGACCAACGGCCAACCTGACCACCTGGAACGGATAATGGGGTAGCTTACAGCGACGCTGAAAAGACAACCAACCCCAAAGAGTGATAATAATTCGATCTCCTGATCAGTTTGCTCCCCCATATCACCTAAACCGGCTGCTAAAGAGGCAACAGACATGATAATGATAAAGAGTACTGCTAATAAGGCAATTCTAGCAACTAAACCAAGACTGCTTCTCCAGGCCATTCCTTCTTTCCTCCCCAAGTAGATAAAAAAATAACTGCTGCCTATTATTAATTCCTTGTGCCATCGGCTGATTCCTGCTGCAAAGAAAACATATGTCCTTGACCTTTCCTGCTTTTTTCTTCCTATATTGTCTTTTACAATATGTTCTATACGTGAAGAAGGGATCGCGACACTTAAAAATGAATTCTAATAGTAGAACAAACATTTCCTTGTTACAAAAATTTAAAATGACTCCTCACTGATCAAAACCGGAACAATATAAAGAAAGAGGCGTCCTTTAGTGCATAATTGTTCATCTGACTATAATGGTTATGCCTTTCACCGGATTGTAGATTTCTATACCATCATCACAGATCTTGACTGCGAATTATTTCTGGAGAGTGCAAAGAATACCCCTCATAATTCCGGAAAAAATTTAAAAAACCCCTTTTGCCGCTTAATCAGAAGTGTACCCGATGGGGAGCTGCGGTGCTGTTATCAAATATATAAGGCAGGACGTCAGGCACTTGACCTTGGAGAGCCTTATATTTTTATCTGCCATGCCGGACTTCTGGAATGGGCAGTACCCCTTATGCGTGGCCGCGATTACCTGGGAGTTGTTGTAGGAGGAAGGGTGAGACTGTGGGATACAGATGAAGGATTGAAAGAAGAATTGCGTTCCAGAACAGAGGATTTGAACCTGGACTGGACAGCCGTTCAGCAGAGCTTTGACCAGGTTGCTCATCTGAAACCAGACCGGGTAAACACAGCTGCCCAACTACTCTTTAATATTGCCTGCTACCAAATGGAGCCCGATTTAACCCTATTGCAACGTCAGAAGAAACTCTGGAATAAACGCTCCTACCTGGCAGAAGAACTCTCAAAACAGAAAAAAGCTCAGTCACAAGGATTGTCCATTAAAACACACCAGCATTTCAAGAAAAAGGGTTCCAGGATCAAACCAGACAACAAATTTTACCTTGAACAAATGGAGAAGCAGTTGATCGGGCGGATCCGAATGGGTGAAATTTCTGATGCCAAAGAGATTCTAAATCAGATGCTGGGTGACATTTTTTTAAACGAGGATCAAGAGTTGAACGTGGTCAAGGCCCGCCTTCTAGAACTGTTAACAAGTGTGGGAAGGATAGCAGTACAGAAGCATACACCTGGTGAGGATCTCTTTTTTCTGTATCAGGAGGCGGTCCAAAAACTGCAGCAGATCACTGATATGGAAGGGTTATACTCCTGGACCGTAGAAATCTTTGACCGCTTGATGAACACCATCTATTACAGCAGGGACCAGTCCAAATTCAGCATTGTGGAACAGGTCGTTGACTACCTGAAAAAACACTATACAGAAGATATTAACATCAATAATGTGGCTGCAGCTGTGCATTTCAGCCCCTATTATTTAAGCCGCCTTTTCAAAGAAGAAATCGGCTTGACCATCATAGAGTATCTGACTGAAATTCGCCTTGCTGCAGCTAGAGATTTACTGGAAAACACTGATTTAAATCTCAATCAGGTAGCCCTTCAATCAGGCTATCAGGATCAGTCCTACTTCTCGCGGTTGTTCAAAAAACATATAGGAATCACCCCCAATGAATACAGACGCTGGTGGAAAACAGAACGAAAACAGAATTAATGGAGGTAGATTAAATGGATGAAAAACTCATCCTGCAACAGATAGCAAATTGTATCATTGATGGAGATACCATCAAGATCAAAGATGCTGTCACAGAAGGCCTCCGTGCAATGATACCCGCCCAAACAATTCTCGAAGATGGTCTTATGGCAGGAATGTCAGTGATCGGCCGCCAGTTCCGCGATAATGATGTTTATGTACCCGAAGTAATCATGGCTGCCCAGGCTATGAAAATTGCTTTGCATCATCTCAAACCTTTCCTGGCGGACCGCTTCCTGGGAAACAAAGGAAAGGTGGTGATCGGAACAGTCCCCTTTGATCTCCATGATCTGGGGAAAATCGTTGTCTCAGTAATGCTGGAAGGCGCAGGTTTTTCTGTAGTAGATCTGGGTGTTGATGTTCCTGTCCAGCGTTTTGTAGAAGCTGTAAATAAAGAACGGCCTGACATCCTGGCCATATCCTGCACCCTCACCACCACTCTCACCTATTTGAAAGAAGTGGTGGAAGCTGTCCGCAAAACTGAAGCAGGAAAAGGTTTGAATATTCTAGTTGGAGGGCTTTCGGTAACTCCTCGTTTCGCTCAATCAATCAATGCTGATGCATATGGGGTCGATGCCAACCTGGCTGTTATGATCGCCCAGGCAATGGTACGTCAATAAACAGTTATTTCAGATTGTAAAGGGGATGGCTTTTTTCTTTCGGTCTAATACCGGATAATCTTGCTCCATATGCCATTAGCGCATCATTCACAGCACAGGCTGGGTAAGCCCATTCAGCACATCTCATCGGGCCATATAAAACAAAGTCAGCACCCCAATAAATTGTCGCAGCATAAACAGCAGTACCTGTAGCACTGATCTGTGCTGGAGATGTAAGGCGTTCTTTGTGCTTCCGCTGCCAGCTGTAAAGGGCATTTGCTGGTGCACAACCTGCTGGTAGCCCTAGCAGTTTTTTCACCTGATTGATGGCCAGGGCGCTCCATGCAGTACCTTGCAGATCGATGACACCGACATCAACCAGCACATTTTTAATACCGCTTGCCTTAGCCCTGCCCAACAACCCGTCTTCTGCAACACCTATCTTTAAAGCTTTCTCCCAATCTTTCCCCAACAAAAGCTCAAACTTTTGGTTAGGCATAACGGCTTCAGGGGAAAATGCCAGCAGCAATGCATTCTTAATTCCCAGCTTTTTGATCATCTCAAAGTGTTCATCCTTATGATGCCCGTCAATGGGGCTGTAAATCAGCCTGTCCATCACCTCACTGCCGCTATAATGCTGAAAGGTTTCCAGCAGTGTCTTAACAGAAGCTGAATCGACCAATATAGGGCCATCCACGTTTTCCAGCACAAAATCAACATATTTAATCAGTGCCTTAGGCGTATCTCCAATAACATCAGGCAGCCGCTGCATGCCGAACTGTTC
>DUSK01000012.1 GCA_012842275.1 Syntrophaceticus sp.
CTCAACAAGGAAACAACTTCTTAATTGAGAGTTCTACAGGTAAAACCAAGCTGTTGAAATAAAAAGTGTTTGTGCTGCCAAACAATCTTCATAGCATTCCATTTGGCCTGAGGATTAATCCCTTAATTTTAACCTGTTATTCAGGAAACGGTGTCAAGGATTTTTGTCTTGAATATATCGTTTCTTTTTTTTTGTAAGATCGTTGCAAATATTCATCAGGAGTACAAGCTGTTGCAGATCTGCAAGAATAGTATTTTTTAGGATATAAACATGAAAAAGCGAATAGCTGTTGCTTTTTAGCAACAGCTATATTGAGATTCCACCCTTTAAAGTGCTGCAAATCGGTATTTAGCCGGTTGGCACGGTTATTGCTACTAAATAAAAGCAAAGCAGTTAACGGCCGTTAATCTCACAGTGATCATGATCACTGCATGTAAACTTCATAAAAAGGAAAGGGTGGATATCAATGGCGGAAAGTTGGGAGAAAAAAGAAAACTGGAGTAAGTTTAAAGATTCAGGTGGACAGTATGCTTTTGATGAAGAAATGCTAAATAGGGCCTTTGAGGAAGCCAGGAGAATCTATAGAGAAAGAGGATTCCAAAGAAGAATGGGCTATGGAAAGGCCCCTGCCGTTACCACAGTAGATATGGCAAAGGCCTGGATGTCAGACGGACACCCATTTACCTGTGAGAATACTGAAGAGGTCTGCGCCAATGCTCTCAAAGTATTGGAAGCCGCGAGAAAATCAGGTGTTCCTATTTTTCATTCAACTACAGGATACACCGGAGAAAGACAGCTTGATTTATGCAGGTGGGATGAGAAGATCCCAATGCGTACATTAGATATTAACTCTGAGTGGATGGAAATTGACCCCAAACTAAAACCCCGTCCAGATGAGCCTATTATTTATAAGAAATACGCCAGCAATTTCTTTGGCACCCATTTAGCTGAAACCCTTTACTATTTAGGAGTTGACACTGTAATAGTTATGGGAGCCACATCCTGCGCATGTGTCAGACACACCGTTATGGATTCAACCGGATATGGATTTAAAACCATAATTCCTGAGGGTACTATTGCAGATAGGGTGCCTGGAGTTATTGCCTGGAACCTGTTTGATCTGGATGCCAAGTTCTGTGATGTTGAGCCTTTGGAGAATGTAGTAAAATATCTGGAAAGCATCGATAAAAGCGTTTATAGAAGAAAAATATAATCACTTCTCTAAGATTATTGCAACTGAGTTGTAATCTAAATACTGCAGGGGACACATTAAAAGATATTGATATTTCGTGTCCCCTGTTTTTACCCCGCCCAGATCATTGCTCTTAGCAAATGATAGATCAAACAATTAGGAGGGAAATAATGAGTATATTAATCAAAAATGGTATAATAGTGACTTCGGTTAATGAATATAAGGCAGATGTGCTGATCAAAGGTGAAAAAATTGCAGCCATTGGCACCGGTTTAGAAAGTTTCGCTGACCAGATAATAGATGCCTCAGGTAAATATGTTATCCCTGGCGGCGTAGATGAACACCTGCACTATAATTCCTTCAATTCCCTCGGTTATGAAACTTCTAATGCTGCTGTAGTTGGCGGTACCACAACAATTGGGGATTTCGTTGTCCAGCCTAAAGGTATAGGGCTTAAAGATTCCATAATCAAATACAAAAAGGAAGCAGTAGAAGGAAAAGCCATGGTAGACTATGTGCTGCATGGGATTATCATGGACCCCACAGACCAATCCTTTAATGATATACCTTCAATGCCTGAAGTAGGGGTAGCCTCAGTCAAACTCTTTATGGCCTATAAGGGAATGGATTATTATGCTACCGATGATTCTATCTTTAAAGCTCTGCAGATAGCCAAAACATGCGGTGTAACCATTATGGTACATGCCGAAAATGCAGACATAATTGATGTTAAAATTAAGCAACTGTTAGCGGAAGGAAAAACCGGCACTGAGTATTTCTCTGCATCAAGGCCTATTCTCTGTGAGGCAGAAGCAACCTCCAGGGCTGTTTATTTGGCAAAAATGGCCAAGGCCCCAATCTTTGTGGTTCATGTAACAAATAGGGCAGCTGTTGAGGTCTTAAGAGAAGCTCGCGCTGAAGGGGTACATGCCTTTGGAGAGACCTGTACTCACTATCTGACTCTAAATGACAAGTATTTAGAAAAGCCAAACTTTGAAGGGGCAAAATATGTATGTAATCCACCTTTAAGGCCACAAGAAGATGTTGATTTTCTGTGGGAAGCAATTCGGAATGGCTGGCTTTTGGCAGTAAGCTCTGACCATTGTGCTGTGATCGGCGGTTTCGCAATTGCCAAACACAGGGGTATCAATGATTTTAGCAAAATACCGCCAGGCTCACCAGGAGTACAAGATCGCCTGCATATGATTTGGACCTATGGGGTTGAAAAAGGTAAGATCTCCCGTACAAAGTTTGTTGATGTTTGCTGTACAACGCCTGCCAAAATATGCGGTATATATCCGCAAAAAGGTGAGATTGCTGTTGGGTCAGATGCAGATATTGTTATTTTTGACCCGGATTACAAAGGCGTTTTTAGCAATGAAACCAGTTTACATGGCACTGATTACAACGCTTATGAAGGCTTTGAGCAAATAGGGAGAGCAGAGAAAGTATTCCTGAGGGGTAATCTAGTAGCTGAAAAGGGCAAATTCCTCGGCAAAGAAGGCCAGGGACAACAAGTAATGGCTAAACCATATGCATTATGCTATGAGGGTTTTAAAGAATAAACAGGAGGTATTCCACTCTGGGTGTTTTTAGGATGGCTCAATATGGCTTTTACACTTCCATATAAGGCTACAGATAGATCTCCCGATTGATTAAAGATCAATCATCTGGCTTAGCTGTATCGACCAAAATTTGTTGGACGTTTCGGCTGCATATAAACCGGGCGTCTTTTTTCTTTAACTGGCCTAAAGGAATTTCTTAGTATAAGGTTTAATATAACAGATGAAAGATGGCAACCGGTGATAGGGAGGATATCAATGAAAAAACCGGTGAAGTTACTGGGTATACTATTAATCATCTGTGGGCTTGTTTTTATCCTCAAACCCCTAGCAGAACACGCTTATAATTATTTCTGCCAACAGCAGTTGCGCGGTGATATTGAGCAGAGTGATGCAGGAAAAGCCAGCGGGGACAGCCATGATTCAAAGCTACCCATTGAGCCCCCTTTTCTGCTACAGATTCCTGCGATCTCTGTGGATGCGGTGGTTGTCGAAGGTGTGGAAGATGATGATCTGAAAAAGGGGCCGGGCTGGGACCCCAGAGGAGTGCTTCCGGGGATGGAGGGCAATGTTATTATCGCTGCTCATAACAATATTTATGGATCTCACTTTCGGGATCTCCATAAGTTGAAAGAGGGAGATCTAGTTTATATTTCAAAAAGTGATCAAAAATTGGCTTATCGTGTAGAGTCACTATCTACCATTCATGAGAGTGATCCTACAAGCATTTTCGACAAAACTGAGGAAAGGTTATTAACTTTGATCACCTGCGCGCCACCATCAGGATCTGGACGCAGGGTTATTGTAACAGCCCGGCAGTTGTAATCCGGTGGCTGAGGCCATGGGATTCCGGTTCATCGATTATTGGATTTATAGAGTAGGTTTTCCCGGCGGCCGCTCGAAATATATATTAAATCAGCTGTGATCAATGTGTTTTCTGTGTGACACGGGGTTCTGCTGCAGGTGGGTTTGACCCGTCGTGCCGGTAAATGGAAATTGCTGTATCAGGGCAGACCGTCTGGCAGATACCGCAGACGATGCATCCTTCCATACGGGGTTCCACTGTTGTTGTGCCGTTAAAGGCCAGATTTTTTGACCAATGGATGACATCAGTGGGGCATTTTTCAATGCATAAACCGCAGCCTTTGCACAGCTCAGGGAAAACTGCGAAAATACCCCGGTCATTTTCATAGACATTGGGTTTCCATTGGATCTCCATTTTTTCACTCCTCAATGCTGTTTTTTTTGTCCAAGCTTTCGGCCCTGTCAAATGATAAAAACAATAGGGGCGGTTCAGGGAGTCTGCACCGCCCGAAAGCTTTTCTTTATAAGGTTTGCCTGAGAAGTGAAAAATTATACAATAATTTAAAATAATTAACCAAGGATTATCCAATCGTTTTGGGACATAAACTTAGAGAATAATTACTTAGGGTCCAAGTCAAATTTTGTATATGAGGATTGGGAAAAGATCCATGTGGCGACCTTTTTTGCTTTTTCGTAAATGTCATCGGCAAAGGCTGCAGTGTAGACACTTTTAACCAAAGTATAGTGTGGATTTATAAATTTAAGGGCGGCGGATATTTCTGCTGGAATATTATCGAAGGCTTTTTTAGCTAGTGCGGTTAGGTTTTTTTCTGAGGAGGAGATATAACCGTGACAGTTGGCTCTGAGGAGCATTTCCAATGATTCCCGGAAATAAATAGTGGCTTGGTCATACTGTTCGGAGCGATAATAACTGATTGCAGTTTTCCAATTTTCTTTTGCCTTTTCCAGAGGGTATATTTCAGTTTCCTCAGATTCGGTCTTCGATTTTTCTTTCTTTTTACCGAAGCCGAATAGTTTGGGTAGTTGAAAGAGGCCACCGACTCCGGTGTCTTTAGAATCATTCACCGAGCATCCCCCCTTTCTGCCATTGTTCTATTTTCTACCATCATTCTATAATGAGGGGTTTTCCAATGCAATCTGCTAGCAGTAAAATGTGGTACGAAAAGTGTTTTTTCCGTCTGGGCTGTGGTATACTTTTAAATGGTCTTTTATAACAG
>DUSK01000106.1 GCA_012842275.1 Syntrophaceticus sp.
TCAGCATAAAAGGTGCCCCAATGATGGCTCCGATTCCGATCTGATGCTGCTCCACACCACCGCCTGTGACAAAAGCGATCAAAGGGATCAAGGATTCAGGCATCGCCGTACCAACAGCAGCTAAAATACTCCCTACTGCACCTTCTGTCAGGTTTAATTTCACACCAATCCACTCAATCCCATTGGTGAAAATCTGCGCTGCCAGAAGTATGACACCGAGGCTGACAAAAAGCAGCAGTACGGACATTTAGCCACCACCTTTCTTCTTAAAGCCAAAGAAAGGATCTTTGACGCTGTGTAAAAACTGCTACCCGGCGGTATCCTGTCCGATATAAAATCTCTTTAGCAAAAGCCAAATCCCTGCCAACATCACTGTCTGTATGGGCATCAGAACTAAGAGTAACCGGAATATCCAGTTCATAACACCTGAGAAGCAGGTCCTGGGAGGGGTAGATCTCAGCGCAGGGTTTGCGCAGACCGGCTGTATTCACTTCTACAACCAGGCCGGCTCTGCTGATCGCCTGCAGGACAGGTTCGATTAAAGGTGTAGGGTCTTTCTCAGGTCGATAACCGAAAACCTTGATTGCATCCAAATGCCCGATAATGTCAAACAGTCCACAACAAGCCATCTTCTTTAAAACATCATAATACAGCCGGTATAATTCATCTATATCCCAATTCTTATACCCGCCCCGATATGCCGGGTGATCAAACCTAAACCCCTCAACATCATGAATGGAACCGATCAAAAAGTCAAAGGAAAAGCTATTGGCAATGAGCTTTATTTCCTGTTCCCTGCCTGGTCGATAGCTGATCTCCAAACCCAGTTTAATTGTCAGCTCAGGAAATTTTTCTTTCAGTGAGCTGACTACTCCCTCATCAACACATTCCAGAAACTCATCGTGCTCCGCAAGACCGATCTCTTTAATCCCTTGTTCCCGAGCAGCAAAAAGAAAAGGAGTCAATAATTCTTCTTTATAAGTCTCTGCCTGATGGCCCAGGGCGTGTATATGATAATCTACATACATATTCTATTCACCCGAAAATATTAAATAACCTGATCATACCCCTTCATTAAAACATGAAATTGGATAGTTTTCAATACTTCTCCAGAAGCAAAACTTCATGCTTGTTTATACGCAATAAAAATAATACAATAAGATAGCATACAGGGAGGGTGAGAAATGCCTAAAGTAATATCTTTCCGAGGAATCCGGTATAATCCAGAGAAAATCGATGATATGGCAGCAGTGGTCACACCACCATATGACGTTATCGACAGCACTGCTCAAAAAAAATACTATGAAAAAAGCCCTTACAATGTCATCAGATTGGAGTTGGGTTACCAATTTCCCGAAGACAACGAAAAGAACAACAGATACACCAGGGCAGCCCGTGATTACAGAGAGTGGTTGGAAAATGAGGTACTTATCCGGGAAAGCAAACCAGCCTTTTACCTTTATGAGCAGGAGTTTTCCCTTGCTACCGTCAACTACCGGAGGACAGGATTTTTTGCCAGGGTGCAGTTGGAAGAGTTTTCTAAGGGGAGAATACTTCCCCATGAAGAAACACTGCTTAACCCTAAAGCTGACCGCCTAGCACTGATGTCTGCTTGTGGAGCAAATTTCAGCCCCATTTTCGCTTTTTATGTAGATCCTGAACTGACACTGGATCAAGAGTTTGATAAAATTAAAAATTCTCAACAACCGGAAATTTGCCTCACTGATGAAGTTGGAGAGAAACACCGAATATGGGTGATGGATGATCCCCAACTACAGCAAAAGGTTGGCTCAGTACTGGAGCAAAAAAGGCTTTATATTGCTGATGGCCATCACCGTTATGAAACGGCCATGGAATTCTTCCGCAGAAATCATGATAAATACAAAGCTGCTGGCTATATTCTAATGTATCTGGTCAATGCCTGTGACCCCGGCCTTGTCATACTCCCTACACACAGGATTGTACACAGTCTGCCAAGTTTTGAGCTGTCTAACTTCCTCAAAGAATTGGAAAAATTCTTTGTGCTGGAAAAGATCAGCGGCACTGCAAAACCGGATACTGTTTTAAAGGAGCAGCAGGATGCAGGAAAAACAGCCTTTGTGATGGGGACTAAGGAGCCGGCTTTATATTTACTGGTATTAAAAGACCCGGCAAAGATGCGTGAACTATCACCCGGGAAGTCAGCTGCCTGGTGCAGCCTTGATGCAGCAGTTCTGCAAACCCTTATTTTTCAGCAACTGCTGGGTTTGACCCCAGACTCAATCGCCAAACAGGAAAATATAACATACACCAGAGATACAGAGGAAACGCTAGATGCCCTCGGCAAAAATGCCCAGCTGGTATTTCTGCTCAATCCCACTAAAATTTCGCAGATCATGGCGGTTGCTGAATCAGGTGATAAGATGCCCCAAAAATCCACCTACTTTTATCCAAAACTGCTGACAGGGCTTGTCATCAATGATTTAAACTCTTAATGATTTATACAACTACTAAAAAAGAAACACAGCCAGGAATGGGTTCAAAAAGCCTTAAGGCTGTGTTTTTTATTTCAAGGAAAGCTTATCGATCAAGAATTCTGCCAACTGCTCTACAGATTCAGTTGAAAAACAGGGCACCCTTTCCTGTAATTGATCATCGCTGACTACAGCTACCAGATCATCACCCAGGTCAGGTCTGTCATCTATCCCCTTACGCACAACCTCAACTTTAGGGCCCATTTCGCTTTTATAGCCTTCCACCAGTATTAAGTCAACATCCTCTACCATTTCACAAACCTCATCAAAGGATGGCTCTTGATTATATAAATGGTGCATAGTAAGTGACTTGGGCCCCACAACCATAACACGATCTGCCCCCGCCTGGCAGAACTGCCAGGTATCCCTCTTTTCAACATCCAGTTCATATCCATGGGGAGCATGTTTGACAGCTGCCACCCGAAAACCCTTTTCCTTAAAAACTTTGATCAGTTTTCTCATTAGTGAGGTTTTTCCAGTATTAGCATAGCCAGCTATAAAAACAATTTTGGCTATTTTCTTTCCCCCCTAAAATAAGAAATCGATAATTTCAAACCAGATCTTACCTGACAGAAGCCAGTTTGACAAGATTGAATAAAAATCATCATTTCATTGCACAATAATAGAGAAACTATACTATATGGAGGCATGAAAATGGGATCAGTAGTTTTGGGAGTTTTTGATAGCAGGGATCAAGCAGAACGAGCCGCTCAAGAACTGCGCAACAAGGGTTTTCACAAAGACATATCCATTGTAGCAAAAGATGAAGGAGGGCAAATAGAGGAAACACGCATGGGAGTGGGAGAAGAAGGGGATACAGCTATTGAGGGTGTCACAACAGGAGGCGCCCTAGGTGGCTTAGCCGGTCTTGCAGCAGGAGCAGGCGCTTTGGCCATTCCGGGGATAGGGCCCCTGGTGGCTATGGGACCTATAGCCGGACTCCTATCAGGAGCTGTCACAGGAGGATTGGCAGGTGGCCTTATTGATTGGGGAGTTCCCGAAGAAAAGGGCAAACATATTGAAGAGGATATTAAACAAGGGAAAATACTCCTCACAGTTCAGGGAAGCGAACCCCGCTTAAATGAAGCCAGTGAGGTTCTGCGCAAATACGGTGCTCATGATGTAAATATCTATCATAAATGATAGAAAACTTCAAATCTAAAAGGAAAAAGATTTAAGGGAGGCGGTTATCAGCCTCCCTTGTTCTATGCCCACAGACTTATCCTTGACAAACCATAGGAATTCCGCGCAACTATCAAATTCTCAATCTGATCACTTGTTATCTATTCCAGCTCAATATCCTGAACATTGTTTTCTTTAAAATTCACTTCATCATTTTTCTCTTCATCGTTATTCTCTTCATCATTATTCTGATCATCATCTTTGTCATCATGTTCATCAAACATAAAACGACCCGTTAATTCCTGCAGTTTCTCAGCTATATCGCTCAGAGAAGCAGCTGATGCAGCCAATTCCTGCATATTTGCAGTCTGCTCTTGAGTTCCAGCTGCAACCTCCTCTGAACTGGCAGCGGTTTCCTGCGCAACAGAGGCAATGTTTTCAACTGCTTCAGCAGCTTGATTAGCATGTTCTGTCATTTCCTGCATATGAACCGCCACTTCTCTGGTGCGTTCAAGCATATTTTTGATTGCCTCTCCAATGGCATTAAAAGACTGTCCTGCCTGCTGTACAGCCACAATACCCTGCTGCACTTCTTTAGTCCCACCCTCCATATCTTGAACTGCTTTTTCCGTTTCCACCTGGATCTCTTTGATCAAACAGGATATCTTTTCTGCTGCCTCAGCAGACTGTTCAGCAAGTTTGCGCACCTCATCAGCCACAACTGCAAAACCCCTTCCCTGCTCCCCGGCTCTTGCAGCCTCAATGGCTGCATTTAAGGCAAGCAGGTTTGTCTGTTCAGCAATTTGAGTTATTACAGTGACAATTTGCCCGATTTCTTTCGACCTCTGTCCCAAACTTTTAACGGTTTCTGCAGACACGCTAACAGCCTGATTAATAGCCTGCATCTGTTCCACAGTATGGTTAATAGCCTGGTTACCCTCAGCTGTTGCTTTACTGGCCAACTGAGAAGCTTCGGTAACACTTTCAATACTGTGATCTACCTGCTGTACTCTGGAGATCATCTCTGTAATGCCCTTTGATGTTTGTTCAATACTTTTAGCCTGTGTGTCAGTTCCAGCTGCAACCTGCTCTATAGCAGCGGCTATCTGTTCTGTTACCTTCACCGATTCCTCTGTCCCCTGGCTTAACTGCTGTGCAGCACAATAAAGCTCTTTTGCTGTATCACTTATTTCTACCATTATTTTCCCAAGCATGGCCAGCATATCATCGAATTGTTGTCCAAGATCAGCCAGTTCGTCACGGGTAGTGATGTTAGTCCGTACAGTGAAATCACCGTCTCGAGCCTTTTTTGTGGCGGCAGCCAGTATGTTAATAGGTTTACAAATATATGAAGTGAAAAACCAGGATACAAGAAAAACACACAGCAATCCCAGCACCCCAAACAGCGCCATTTTATAGGCAACATTTAAGGCATAGTGCTTATAGTGCTGGATAGATACTCCTACATAGAAAATTCCTATTGTTCTGCCCGAGGAGTCCTTGATTGGCTGATAATTCACTCGATTTATATGACCCACAACATCAGCAACTCCGACATAACTTTTGCCTTTTTTCAAAACAACTTCTTCCACTTCAGGGGCAACCTTAGTCCCCACAGCCCGTTTTCCATCATGCATAACATTAGTGGCAACACGGGTGTTCCCTTGAAAAATTGTAACTGTATCACCAGTGGATGATGCTATAGCATCAACCACACTATGATTATCATTGATCAGAGTAGAACCTTTATAAAGCTTTCCTTCTCTGATCTCCCATGGACCTGGATAAACTTTATTCAAATATGTTAACCCTAACTGTATATCACCTTTTAATTTTTCGTCAGCTAAAGCGTACACCTGACTGGAAACAGCATAATAACAAAACACACCAGTTGCTATAAAGAATACCGTTAATACCACAGAAAATAATATCATCAATTTCCACCGTAGACGGAATTTCATTGATTTCACTCCTCCTCTAAAAACCCCAAAAACCTTTATTTAAAAAAAATAACCTTATCGCAATTTGTGTTCTATTGTCTATTAATGGGATATTTTATCCATTCATGGTATCTTCGACGATAAAAAAGAAAATCCTGCCTATATATTAAGTTAATCAATCATTTGACAGAAAAACCCCCTATAGAAGAAGGTTTCCTTTATTTCAAGTTAGAAGACAGCTTTCTGCGGCCAGTGGTATATTATTCATCTATTTTTGCATAATAAGGGTGAGGTGAAAAATATGACCCCATGTCCTGTCTGCAATGGCCTGACAAATTTGGTAAAAGATTGCCCTGCTTGTGGAAGCCCAATGGAAGACTGTGGGAGGATCAGCTCTTTTACTGACCCCTATGGACCATATGAGGAAACAGCAGAATCTGAATCAAAAAACGCAGTAACCGGTGACAGTCATTGTGTTCACTTTTTGCATTGTCCCAACTGTGATGAAAATACAAGCTATATAGTGAATAGTGATGAAATTTAACTGATACCCAGCAACTCTGAAATGGTTACAAACTCCCAACCATCCTGCCGCAGCTCATCGATCAATGCAGGGAGAGCCTTCAGGGTTTGCGGTTTCCCTTCATGCAGGACAATAATCGCTCCTGGGGTTAACTGTTTCTTGACAGATGCGATTATCTGAGCAGGTGTTGTACCCTCTTTCCAGTCCTGAGGGTCCACATTCCACATCACAACCTGCATCTGCAGCTCAGCTGCCACTGACTTCATTTTAATGCTGTTATTGCCCCCCGGAGGGCGGACATATTTGATCTCCTGTTGTGTCCATTCCTTCAACAGACGGGAAGTACGGGATATCTGGTCTTTGATAACCGCGTCGCTCATCTTTTTTATATAATGATCATAGGTGTGATTGGCGATCTCATGTCCCTCTCCAGCGATCAAGGCAGTCAGAACAGGGCTTTTCTGCACATTCCTGCCGACCAGAAAAAAGGTTGCCTTAACCTGCTTTTCCCGCAAAACTTCCAGGTATTTCAGCGTGTATTTTTTTGAGGGGCCATCATCAAAGGTCAAAGCCACCTTTTTCCCAGCAGAAGGAACGGACCATACGATCTCATTCTTGGGGACAGCAGGATTGTTTGGTTTAGGACCAGTTTGTGCCGGCTCCTCTGTTTTCTCAGGTTTTTCACTGAGAGGAGGGTTTTCAACTGCTTCTTGTTTGCCCGATTTCTGCTGCTCGCTTTGATAATACCCGCTGTAACTGTCCGCTGTCAGCAGTAATTGTATTATAAATAATTGACAGACGAGTATAACAACAAAGGCAGTTATTCTGACCCCGCGGCTATAATTAAATCCAATGGGGGTTAGTGGGGGCAAGTTTCTCATCTCCCGGTAAGCTTTGACTCTATTTTATCATACCGGAAGCATAGTAAAAATAAGTATTTAACGATAAATAGCAATACCATATTTCACCAGTTGACGCTGGAAATCCTTGACCTGCTCAGAAGATGCAGGAGGTATTTTTGCCAAGGGATCCTGTAAACCTAACTCCCTCCATTTGACAACACCCAGCTTGTGGTAAGGAAGAACCTGAACCGGAACCTTCCTGTGAAATGATTGTATAAGTTGAGAGAGATCCCGGGCATCTTCGTCGGTATCATTGATAGTGGGTATCAACACATAACAGACAACCAGTTCTGCCGCTGAATTGACAGCCTCCTGTAGATTTTTCAGAATTTCCTCATTTCCTGAATCGGTAAGCCTTCTGTGTTTTTCCGGGTCTACAACCTTAATCGAGAAAATAACCCGATCGGTGTGGGGTAAAACCTCCAGAAGATTGCCATGACGGCAATATCCGGAGGTATCCAGTACCCGGTGGATCCCCAGTTCACCTGCTTTGATAAACAGTTCCCTGACAAAGACAGGCTGCAGGAGGGGTTCGCCCCCAGAAACCGTTAAGCCCCCTCCTGATAAATCAAAAAAGGGTTTATAATCCACCAACTGATCGATGATCTCTTCAACGGTCACCGCTTTCCCTTTAGCCAGCCAGGTATCCGGATTGTGACAGAAGCGGCAGCGCAGAGCACACCCCTGCAAAAACAGGACAAAACGGATTCCGCCATTATCCACTGTTCCCATTGTTTCAATTGAATGAATATAACCGGTCACCATTTTAGCTCAGCCCTCTGCTGTGAATTGTACGCTCAATAACCTCTTCCTGCTGTTCTCTGGTTAATTTCACGAAATTAACAGCATAACCGGAAACCCGAATGGTCAGTTGCGGGTATTTTTCCGGCTGGTGCATAGCATCGATCAAGAGTTCCCGATCAAAAACATTGACATTAATATGGTGTCCTCCCCGTAAAAAATAACCGTCCAAGAGAGCGATAATGTTCCTGATGCGGCTTTCCTGATCAGGCCCTAAGCCATTGGGTGTAATGGAAAAGGTATAAGAAATTCCATCTAATGCGTGATGATAAGGGAGTTTGGCAACTGATGCCATCGCAGCCAGAGCACCTTTTTGGTCACGCCCGTGCATAGGATTAGCCCCTGGAGCAAAGGGTGCCCCACCCTTCCTCCCATCAGGAGTGCTGGCGGTTTTTTTCCCATACATCACATTACTGGTGATGGTCAGAATGGAATGGGTATGATATGCCCCACGATAGGCAGGGTGTTTTTTAAGTTCTTGATCGAATAGTCGAACAAGATCCACAGCAATACTGTCAACACGGTCATCATTGTTGCCGAACATGGGGAAATCACCATTGATGCGAAAATCTGTGATCAGGCCTGTTTCATTAAACACAGGTTCCACCTGGGCATATTTGATAGCACTGAGAGAATCGGCCACAACCGATAAGCCGGCCATCCCAAAAGCCATCAGCCGGTCCACAAAAGTATCATGTAGTGCCATCTGCAGGCTTTCATAAGCATATTTGTCATGCATATAGTGGATCACATTCATTGTTGTGACATATTTTTCCGCCAGCCAGCCCACCATTTTTTGAAAAGCAGGCCAAACTTCATCATAATTCAAAGGGCCCGGGCCTGCCTGATAAACATTTGGCGCTATCCTCTCCCCAGAAGCCTCTTCCCGGCCTCCATTCAAAGTAAGTAAGAGGCATTTAGGCAGATTGCAGCGCGCCCCAAAGAACTGCATCTGTTTACCTAACCGCATTGCTGAAGTGCAGCAAGCGATACCGTAATCATCACCGAAAATAGGTTCCATCAGGTCATCATTTTCGTACTGCAGAGAACAGGTTTCAATGGAAAGCCGGGCACAATATTCTTTGAAACCTTGGGGGAGATTCTGAGACCAGAGAACGGTCATATTGGGTTCAGGAGCAGGTCCCAGGTTTTCCAGTGTATGCAGAAAACGAAAGGAGGTCCTGCTTACCAGGGTTCTTCCATCACTGGCCATTCCACCGATAGCTTCTGTAATCCAGTTGGGATCACCGGCAAACAACTCATCATACTCCTTGGTTCTCAGGTGCCTTACCAGGCGCAGTTTGATCACAAAGTCATCGATCAGTTCCTGTGCTTCTTCCTCACTCAGCACACCCTCTTCAATGTCCCGCTCCAAATAAATATCCAGAAAAGTGCTCACCCTGCCTAAGGACATAGCAGCCCCGTTTTGCTGCTTGACTGCAGCAAGATAAGCAAAATAAAGCCACTGAACAGCTTCTCGAGCATCCATGGCCGGGCGGCTGATATCAAAACCATAACTCTCAGCCATTTTTTTCAGATCATGCAGTGCATTGATCTGCTGTCTGACCTCTTCCCTCAGCCTCACTATTTCCTCATTATCGATGGTCAGCAGTCTCGGGGAATTCAGGTCAGCTTCTTTTTCCGCTATCAGGCGATCCACACCATAAAGTGGAACCCGCCGGTAATCACCGATGATCCGGCCCCTCCCATAGGCATCAGGGAGTCCTGTGATAATACCATAGTGGCGCAGCCGCCGCATTTCCTTAGTATAAACCATAAAAACCCCATCATTATGAGTTACCCGGTACTTCGTGAAGATTTCTTTTACTTGGGGATCCAGTTCCTCACCGTACTGACGGCAGGCATTATCAGCCATTCTTATCCCACCGAAGGGATTAACTGCCCGTTTAAGGGGTTCATCGGTCTGCAGTCCCACTATGATCTCCAAATCACGATCAATATAGCCGGGTGGGAAGGCAGTGATCGTCTGGACTGTACGGGGATCTATTTTATAAACACCACCCCTTTTATGCTCTTCAAGCAAAAGTTCCCGGCACTTTTCCCAGAGTCTCCTTGTACGCTCAGTGGGCCCTGCCAAAAAAGAGGAATCCCCATAATAGGGCTTTACATTGGACAGTATAAAATCACGTACATCGATGCGTTCCCTCCATGAAGTTCCTTGAAATGAGCGATAACAGTCTTTTGTTAATGTACCTTTCATAAAAATCACCCCAGAATTAGCATTTCCGGGGTAAACTGTAATAATTCCTAACTTTGCGATAATATGCATAATTACAAGTAATGGTTGACAAAGTCAACTTACTCCCTGAAAATAAAATAAATATCAGAGTTAAGGCAATATTCAGAATAAGGGGGCTAACAGCTGGTGCGCTATGCCATCATCAGCGATATACATGCCAATTTGGAAGCCCTGAAGGCCACCCTGAAGGATATCAAGAACCAGCATGTGGATAAAATAATCTGCCTGGGGGATGTAGTGGGTTATTACCCGGACCCCAACAAGTGTGCCAGTCTCTGCAAAAAAGCGGGTTTAATCTGCATCAGGGGTAATCATGATGATGCTGCCCTTGGACTGTGCCCCATCGATAATTTCAATCCAATTGCCCAGGAGGCTCTCCTGTGGACCTCTGAACACCTTAAAAAGGAAAATAAGGAATGGCTGCAGCAGCTGCCGGACCATCTTGTTGTTGATGATGATTTTCTGGCAGTCCATGGCTCCCCATGGGATCCATATGCCTATATTTTCTCTTCAGATGGTGCCTTGCGCTCTTTTTCTTATATGCGCAGCAATTACCCCACTATCTCCATCTGTTTTTTCGGTCACACACATCAAAAAGCACTCTATACATCAGATGAGAACAGCATTAAGGAAGTCACCCGGGGCAAAGAATATATCCTGGGAAACAGCGGTTTGTTCCTAATTAACCCCGGAAGTGTCGGCCAGTCCCGGGACGGGATCCCCGGTTCCTCATATATTATTTATCATTCCGAAAAACGGAAGATAGAATTTCGCCATATCCCCTATGATATTGAAACAACCCAGCGGAAAGTTCGAGCTGCAGGCCTGCCTATGATGCTTGCCGAGCGCCTCAGCCTTGGTTATTAAGGGCTGTTACTATTTTTTTCGCTTGTGATAGAAGATACACCCGGTTGTTCTTCCCGGGATCCTCAAGCACCTCATCCCAGAGCTTTCTCAAAACAACTCCTACCAAGGGCCCCGGTGTCACACCTGCTTCTTGTATGATGTCTGTTCCATTGACAGCAAGTTCCCGCAGCGCAAATTCACCACCTGCTGCCAGTGTCTGTTCCAACTTAGCAGTAAACTGCTCATACTCTTTCATAGAACGGACAACCTGATCCTGGCTGTGAGCCATGATATCTGCCAGGCGCAGCTGCAGCAGCTGAGGGATCAACCTCCTGCCCACCCTAGCAACCAAACGGCGCTGGCCAGCAGGACCCATCCCCAGTTCAAGCATATGTTCCCGAATCAGTGTCACAACATCCTTGATCACCTTGTTGCTGTAGTGCAGCCTTCTTAAAATTTCCTCAGCCATTTCACTGCCCACAACATTATGGCCATAAAAATGGCCGCGTCCGTCTTTGCCTCTACTGTAACACCGGGGTTTTGCTACATCATGGAGCAGAATAGCCAGGCGCACCGTAAGATCAGCCGGGGTATAACGCATGGCCTCCATTGTGTGGGTCAGCACTGTATATTGATGAGAAGGATGGTACTGAGCAAACAACCATCCCTCTTTGAGTTCAGGGATAATAACAAACAACAGCCCCAACTCCAGCATAGCTTCCAAACCCTGAAAAAAATGCTCTGCCATTAAAACACGGTTCAGTTCTTCACGAACCCGCTCAGCAGAAATTTTAGACAGCAGTTCAACATTTCTAATAATGGCGTGTTTTGTCTTTTGTTCGATAGAAAACCCCAATTCAGCAGAAAATCTCACAGCCCGCAGCATCCGCAGCGGGTCCTCAATAAAGCGTTCTTCTGGATCCCGGACAGCCCTGATGATCTCTTTCTTTAAATCAGCCAATCCATGATAGGGATCACATAATAAAGAACGCAGGGGATCATAAGCCAGTGCATTAACAGTAAAATCACGCCTGGAAAGGTCATCCTCAATATCTGTAACAAACTTAACTTTAGAAGGGCGTCGATAATCGGTATAGTTGGCCTCTTTGCGGAAGGTGGTGATCTCCAGGGAAACATCATTGATATGAACTGTTACTGTGCCATATTTGACCCCAGTGGGTATCACCTTATACCCTTTCCCTTTAAAAATCCTTTCAACTTCACGGGGATGGGCATTGGTAGCCAGGTCCCAATCCTGGGGTGCCATACCCAATATAAGGTCCCTGATGCCTCCTCCCACAACATAGGATTTCTTCTTGTTGTGAGCCAGTATTCTGCAGGCATTCAGTACCTCCTCTGGAAGGAAAAGATTCATGACACTACTCCTCTTTCCCATAAATATAATACTCTTATTTTATCTCTGTTTCCCAATGTTATTTCGAGAACCTGCTTAAGCATTAAGCAACCGCTTCCATGTACTAGCTTCTCTGCCCTCCCGCACAATATGGTGTACCCCATCCAAAGGCACACCTTTCTCTTCCAGCAACATCTCTGCCTCTCTCCGCATCTCAGGGCGAACGATCAGAGATACTCCGCAGTCAGCGCTGATCTCCCTTGGTAAAGGGATCAGCACCACACAAATCCCTGCATCTTTACAGGTCTTTTCGGCTTTTAAAGCATAATGGGAAGAAGGAAAGGTCAATACATCAACAGCAAAGTTCTCTTCCCTTTCTGGCATATCAACACCACCTGAACAATTATTGGCTGGCAGTTTAATTATATCATCTAATAGATTTTGAAACACAAAAAAAACCTAACATAATGCTTCATGCTCTTATGTTAGGCGGAAAAGGGGGATGTTATTAACCCGGGCCTCCGGGTCATTTTTTGTAGGAGGTAATGCATGCCAGAGAAATGATCGCGGACACCACCCACTTCCTGCGGGTTTTTAAACCCCCACGATCATTTTAGTCAATCATTAATTCTCACTATACTTCTTCCAGAATGATCTTGTGATCCACCAGGGCCAATTCCTTGATCCTGGCCTTGATCATTTTGCGCCGTCCAAAGATATCTTCCAATACCAGCTGACCATCATCCTGTGGTTGAACTTTGTCCACATTCTCTAAGAATAGTTCTTCTTGATCACCTTTTAACAGGTAAGCATGGGATTCACACATCTTTTTTCACCTCCGCCAATTCTTTTAGTCTATCGATCAACTGTTCTACCTGGTGTGGTAAAGGTTCAGCTTGTACCCCGATCACTTCTACTTTTGACAGGGTCAGAGGCAAAAGAATCTTCCGCGCTTTACTTTTGGCTATGGCTTCAGCCATCTTCGCGGTCAATTCACCCCTCATGGAATGAGCAAGAATAATACCAAGGGGCCCTACTATAACATCTACTTCAGCTGCATTCTCAACAACAGCATTCTCACCGCTGGCACCTTCATTAGCACCTGCCTTGAGCATCAAAGAGGTAGCAATAGAATTGGTCCCCAGAGCAATGATTTCAGTTTGAGGGAGAGCTTTTCTGAGTTGCTCGGTAATCAGCCGGCCGATGCCTCCCCCTTGACCATCGATAACAGCAACACGCATTATATCACCTATAAATCATAGTAAAAGAAAAAACAAAAAAACCACGAATTCCAGTCCACTTCTGTGGATGCCAGAACCTCCGTGGTTCATATTTTTCATATCAGCTTTTATATATTTATTCTACCACAAATTAAAGATTCCTGCAGGCCATATCAAAAAAATTTATTTAATAGATAACAATATTTGGAGCACGATTAAAGTGTTATTGACCTGGCAGCAGTAGTGATCGCTTCCACAGCAGCATACATATTGGTTACTTTACCAACTGCCAGCTTGTCTTTTAAACCATAGTAATCCAGGCATGTACCACAAGATAAAACTTCAACACCGCTTTCTTCCATTGTTTTGAGCAGTTCTAAAACCTCAGATCCCTCTGTGGTAAGGAAAACACCGCTGCTCATAAATATCATCTGTTTAATATTTTCCATCTGGGTCAAAGCATAAAGAAAACTTTTCATTAAGGTCTTACCCAGTTCTTCTTCACCCTGACCGAAAAGATTGCTGGTGATAAGAATTACAGCCTTCTCCTGTTCTTCAGCAGAGCTGGCAACAGCACAACAACTCTTTCTGATCAACAGCTGATATTCCCCTTCCTTTTCCACCACCTCCACAGAAAACCCCTTGCTCGTTGCCAGTTTTGTGACATTCTCCACTGCAGTGCGGTTATCAACAATTGTTGTAACCTCATCACTTTCTTCCAGTGCTTTTTTTGTCAGAATCACAGGTTGAGGACAGGAAAGCCCTCTAGCATCAACGATCTTCTTCATCACCGATCAATTCCTTTCTATCAGAATTTGCGCTTTATAAAAGCAGGTTTAGTCTTAACAATCAACCGGAAGTGCAGATTTCGTAAACAGCCCGCACAGCTTTTTCCATATCCTCCAGTGTATTAAAGTAACCCGGACTAAGGCGGCAAGCTCCCTCCTTCACAGTCCCCAGTGTCCTGTGTGCCAGAGGAGCACAATGCAGCCCAGATCTGGATAAGATTCCGTATTTTTGATCCA
>DUSK01000107.1 GCA_012842275.1 Syntrophaceticus sp.
AGTTCGTGGGTCAATTCGGTGCCGGAACACTGGTTGATCTGATAGAAGGAAGTCTTTTTGAAAACCACATCAACCCCTGGGTCAACCAAATCACAGCAAAACTGATTCCCTGGCACTCAATCCAGACGCTGATTGCTTTTGACTACGGTATTATCACTTTGGGCCTGCGCTATGCAGTAGCCATCATCCTCCCCATTGTGGCCACTTTTTTCTTGGCATTTTCCCTTTTGGAGGATTCAGGCTATCTACCCCGACTTGCTCTGCTGGTGGACCGGCTCTTTAAAAAGATCGGGCTTAACGGTAGGGCTGTAATCCCCATCACACTGGGGTTTGGTTGTGACACGATGGCTACCATGGTGAGCAGAACACTGGAAACGAAAAGAGAGAGGGTGATCGCTACCCTTTTGTTGGCACTGGCCATACCCTGCTCTGCACAACTGGGTGTTATACTGGCCTTGCTCTCTGCAAACCCGGCATCACTGGGGATCTGGGCAGGATTTGTGGTCATGATTTTCCTGCTGGTGGGCTACCTGGCAGCCCAGTTGATGCCTGGAGAAAAACCGGCTTTTTATATGGAACTGCCGCCATTAAGGCTGCCCAAGCTTTCCAATATTTTAGAAAAAACCCTTTCCCGCATGCAGTGGTACTTTTTAGAGGTCATTCCCTTTTTCATTTTGGCCAGTGTGTTGATTTGGGTCGGTAAGATCACCGGATTATTTGATGCAATCGTCAATGCAGCCGCACCACTGATGTATGCCCTGGGGCTTCCCCCTGAGGCTGCAAAGATATTCTTGTTTGGGTTCTTTCGCAGGGATTATGGAGCAGCAGGGCTTTATGATTTACAAGATTCGCTCACCGGGGTTCAGTTGGTGGTAGCCGCAGCCACCCTTACTCTCTTTGTGCCCTGTGTCGCCCAGTTCGCCATTATGATCAAAGAGAGAGGCTGGAAAACCGGTTTGGCTATAGGATGCTTTGTTTTTGCCTTTGCCTTTTTATGCGGTATTATTCTCAATCTACTGCTCACATCTCTAGGAGTTACCTTATAAGAGAAAGGGTGTCAGCATAAATCGCCAGAAAGCGACCAGGGAGCAAAGAGATGAGGACAGCTGCCAGCCTGAGGAGGATATAAAAAATGAAATGCGGTTTCTGTGGATATGAATTCAATGAAGCAAATGCAGCAAGTTGTAAGTCCTGCCCGCTGCAGGCAAACTGCGGTAAAATAAAGTGCCCAAACTGCGGTTTTGAAATGCCCAAGGAGAACCTGGTCTGGAAGTGGTTCCGGCGCCGCAGACGGGGTGCCGGTGCAGGCAGGAGGCATGGCCAACGAAAAAAGCTATGCACAGAGGGGATGACTCTATCTCAACTGGAACCCGGGAAAGAAGCTGTTGTATCCCATATCGATACCGGTAACAAAAGCACATTGAATAAGATCATGGCTCTCGGAATTCTACCAGGGGTAAGGGTTACCATGATACAAAAATTCCCCACCTATGTCTTTCAAGTGGGGAATACTCGGGTCACAGCTGATGAACAGCTGGTGAATACCATTATCGTCCAGAAAAATTAATTCTATCCTGCCAGACCCACCAGCAGCATAGAGGCCAGCATGTAAAGAGAGGCAGCTTTGAACAATAGAAAGTTTCTTTTTGGTGAAGGAAAAACAGAATAAAACACAGCAAAAGCGATCAATAAGATAACAGCAACCAATGAAGCCGATAGATAAAACCCTTGCACACCGTTCAGATAAACAGCGAAAACCATAGCCAAGCCGGCTAAAACTGTCGAAACGCTCAGGACAAGCCTTGTTTTTCCTTCCCCATAAACAGCTGGAAAAGTAGGAACCTTTGCTGCTTGATAATCCTTTGCATACCTCATGGCAAAGGTCAAAATATGAATGGGGATCCACAACAGAACTGACAAAGCCAGGAGAACACCAACAAGATCGATGCTGCCCGTGCCCAGGACACGACCTGCCAGAACAGGCATCCCCCCTGATACCCCACCGGGAATCACTGAGAAGGGAGTCTTCCTTTTCAGCCACATAGTATAAACTCCGGCATGAAAAAACAAACCAGCGGCGACCACTATGCCAACCAAAGAACTCAAAGTAAAGGCCCATACAACCCCAATAACAGAAATCAAGGAGCCAAAGGCCAAGGCCTCCCGGGGAAGGAGCACCCTGGCAGGCAGCGGACGTTTGATGGTTCTGGGCATCTTAGCATCAATATCCCGGTCAACATACATATTAAGCACA